>JAFTEQ010000063.1 GCA_017453565.1 Bacteroidales bacterium | reverse complement strand
GTGTTGAAGCCGCCGGCGCGATATCCTTTCGACAGGGTGGAATAGAGCGAAAGTCTGTCGGAAGCCCGATAAAGGACGGACAGTTTGGGAAGAACCTCGAAAGCCGCCTGATGGCTTCGGCCCCGATAGGGCACCGAGAAGGCTTTATCGGCTTTCATCGTCGGGACAAAACGATAGTGGAGGCTCGCAAGGCAGTCATAATCCATCCGGCTTCCTTCATAATCCAGCCGAAGTCCGGCCGTCATCGTCCATTTCTCCAGCGTAAAGACGGATTCGTGGAAAAGGGCCACGTTCCAAGCCCCGATCAGGAAGTCGGAATCCACGGGGAATTCCGGGTCGGGAATGCTCAGGTAACCGATATCCGCCGGGATGTGGCTGTTCGCATTGTCGAGGACAAGCCGTTGGATGCCGTCCTGTTTGAAGGTCACGGGTGCAGCCGTACGGTTGAGTTTGAACAAAGAGAATAATCCAGTTTGGGGTTGCCAAACAGGGGTTCCATCCTTCCGTCGAAGCCGGATTTCCAGCGTTCCGGCACCGCTCAGCTGCTTTTGCTGCAGGGTGAAGATGGAATCGGGCGTATAGTCCTGGTCCATCCGCATATCGTCGGCCAGCAGCTGGACGGAGACGGCGGCATCGGCAATCATAGCGTCGCCAAACCACCTTGCATTGATCCCGTCGATGACGGAGATACGTCGATAGCTTCCTTCGTCATTGTACGAAACCGGCAGAAGCTGTCCCCCTTTCCAGGGACCGTAAGCAAAGCCCCCTTCGCTGGACACGTTGGCCCAGAGCGTATTGTCCAGATAAAGCCGGTCTGTGAACGGCCGTTCCCATCTCCAGTGAGCGCTGAACCCGTCATAAGGGTCGCAGTTCCGGTTCTTGTACTCGTTGGGAAAGAAACCGGCCCCATGCCGGAAGGATGCCGCAACGACATGGTTCCCGGAAGAGAGGACGGCACCCGCGCGGAGAGTCGATGCGCTCCTGTATTCCAGATGCAGGTCGATTCCAGACATGTCGGATGGCGTGAGTGACTGGAGCGAAAGCACTCCCCCCATCGCGTTGCGGCCATACAGTGTTCCCTGGGGGCCCCTGACCATCGACGCGCTCCGGATACCCTCTCAGTCAAAATCATAAGCGTTCTTGTCCACGACCGGAACACCGTCCAGATAGAGCCCCATCGCGGGATTCTCCATCCTGGAGCCCAGGCCACGCAGATAAATGGTGGATGTCAGGGATGCCCCGTATGCCGGAATATGCAGTCCGGGAACGATTCCGCTCAACATATTAGGACGATATGTGCCTCTTCGCCGAAGACCCTCTTCCCGGATTACGGAAATAGGAGAGGCGAGATTGTCCGGCGCAACAACATCTTTAAGGGCTGTAATGGATGCTGGCCGCAACAGGGTGTCCTGCGCTTCAGTGGCGATAATCCCACAAAGAGATATGATGACGGCGGCTAGCATTGCGGATGCAAAGTTCCGCAATAAATGCCGAAATAATTAGAACGACGAGTGCCAGGATTAGGATTATCCTTGCATTAGGAGGCAAAACCGCTCTCTTTCGTAGCTTTACTACAGGGGGCTAGCGCCCCCTAACACCCCCGCGGCTCCCGAGCTACCGACATCGCGCATTGAAATTGTTATTGTTTGAGTCGATTGATGATATCGTCAAGCATACCGAAGAGGCCTGGCATAGCTTCCGGCGTTACACTGTCGCAGATGACGGCATTGCCAACGGTCTCAGGGACATCGGTCAGCTTCTTTTGGAGGTCACGTCCCTTTTTCGTGAGCTTCACGATGGTTTGGCGTGCATCCTTTTTGCCCTGGCTACGGGTTACGATGCCTTCTGCCTCCATCCTTTTCAGGAGGGGCGTTACAGTATTTGTTTCCAGCAGCAGGCGCTTGGCGATGTCGTTCACCGGCTGTGCATCCTTCTCCCACAGCACCAGAAGTACCAGGTACTGCGGATACGTCAGGCCGAATTCTCCCAGCAGCGGATGATACGCCTGGATAATCAGTCTGGAAGCCGTATATAGCCTGAAACAGAGCTGGTTCTCCAGTTTGAACTTATCGTCCATTATAACATTTCTTCTATGTCCTTCTCAAAGGAGGCGGGTTCAGCCACGGGCGCAAAGCGCTTGACGACAGTGCCGTCACGGTTCACGAGGAACTTGGTGAAGTTCCAGAGAATGTCGCTTTCTTTCTCGACGCTCTTACTGATGCCCTTGAGCAACTTATGCGTGGCCTTGGCTTTGAGTCCCTTGTATTCCTCGGTTGGTGCCACAGACTTCAGATAGGTAAAGACCGGGCTCTCATCGGGACCGTTCACGTCAATCTTCTTCATGAGCGGGAACGTGACGCCGTGGTTGATGCGGCAGAACTCGGCAATCTCCTCGTCGGAGCCGGGTTCCTGGTGGGCAAACTGGTCGCAGGGAAAGCCAACGATAGCCAGTCCTCTGTCCTTGTACTTCTGGTACAGGGCTTCCAGACCGTCATATTGCGGAGTGAAACCGCACTTGGACGCAGTGTTCACAATCAGGAGAACCTTGCCTTCGAGCTGCCCGAAGTCAAATTCAAAGCCCTTATTGTTAAGAGCCTTGAAGTCATAGATCTTTGCCATCTTACAGCTGCTTTACGAGCCAGTTCTGATAACCGATTTTTTCGATGAGATCCAGCTGTTCCTCGTCCCAGTACTGGTCCTCTTCCTCGTCCAGCAGATAAGCCTTGGTGAGGTCATAGGTGGTGGGGTCTCCCGCCAGGGCGGGCATAGCCTTATAGAGCGTCTCTACGCCTTCCTTCTGGAGCTTGTGATCCGCCTCGATGTAGGCCTTGGGGTCTTCAATCAGCTTGGACTCGCTGCAAACTTTTACTTCGGGAACGACTCCGAGGTCGAGCAGACGGTCGGTGTATTTCTCCACCCAAGCCATCTCTTCGTTGTAATGGCCAATGTACTTCTCGCCAAGTTTGGTGAAGCCCTGGCTCTTGAACAGTTGCCCCTGCATCTTGTGTACGAAAGCGCTGCCGGTAAGCTCGTTGATGATCATCTGAGAGATCTGGATAGTGTTTTTAAAGTCCATGATTCTTGAATATTTAGTTGTTATTTATATCGTTCACGATGCAAATATACAACTTTATTTTTATATCGCAAGCGATATTTTATAAAATCTTCAAAAGCTTCGATAATCTGGCCTTGCTGTTTCTCCGCGTTTTTCACTATCTTCGCAGTGTCATGAAGAAGACAGTACTATTCCTGTTCCTGATCGCACTGTTCTTTGTTGTGGCCGGAGCGGCGGCTGTGTCCTGTCAGAAAGGTGAAGAAGAAGAGGATGTTCCGAAGGTTGGTGCCGGGAGTCGACCAAAGATTGATCCGACACCCATACAGAGTGGCTCAACGTACACCATCGAGGTTGACGGAACCATTATTAGTAGGTCATCCTCCGGTTATTCTTTCTTTGTGCAGGCAGGAGCGATCACATTCAAGAGTTTCACATGCGTTCTTGCAAGCAAAGAGAGGTTCACTTTCCTAAGTGATTGTAACCTGACTCTGAATGGCGCTTCTATAATCAGATTATCCAATGGAGGATTATTTGGAGGCAGTCACGTCACCTTGTCGGGGAATGGTAGCATCACAATCAAAAAGATAAACCTTAACGTAACTTATTTCGATAAATTGTTCTCCGCAGCGGAAGGCTACACCCTGACATCCTCCGGTAAAGTGGACGAGGGCAACAACTGGTACTCCTGCACCTGGATGGTAGAGAAGGACTCTTAGGAGGATTGACGTAAGCCCGTCCTGCTTTTCGCCCTTAAGCTTTCCGCTTTATTCCCATTCGATGGTGGACGGGGGTTTGGAGGAGATGTCGTAACAGACGCGGTTGACGCCGCGGACCTTGTTGATGATCTCGTTGCTGAGCCGGCGCAGATAGCCTTCGGGCAGGAAGGCCCAGTCGGCGGTCATGGCGTCGCTGCTGGTGACGGCGCGCAGGACGACGGCGTAGTCGTAGGTGCGCTCATCGCCCATGACGCCCACGGTGCGGACGGGCAGCAGGATGGCTCCGGCCTGCCAGATATCGCCATACAGCCCTTCCTCTCTGAGTGAGCGGATGAAGATGTCATCGACATCCTGCAGGATGCGGACCTTTTCCGGCGTGATGGCGCCCAGGATGCGCACCGCGAGGCCGGGCCCGGGGAAGGGATGGCGGAACAGCATGTGCTCCGGGATGCCCAGGCTGAGGCCGACAGAGCGGACCTCGTCTTTGAAGAGCCACTTGAGGGGCTCGCAGAGTTTCAGTTTCAGATGCTCCGGCAGGCCGCCCACGTTGTGGTGGCTCTTGATGACCTTGCCGGTGATGTTGCGGCTCTCGATCCTGTCGGGGTAGATGGTCCCCTGCGCCAGAAAACCGACACCCGGGATCTTGGCGGCCTCGGCCTCGAACACCTCCACGAACAGGCGGCCGATGATCCTGCGTTTCTGCTCGGGATCTTCCACGCCGTCCAGGGCGTTCAGGAAAATGGAGGAGGCATCGACCCCTCTCACATTCAGGCCCAGCCGGTGATAATCGGCGAGCACGTTTTCGAACTCGTGCTTGCGCAGAAGTCCGTGGTTCACGAAAATGCCGGTGAGATTGCTCCCCACGGCCTTGTTGAGCAGCACCGCCGCAACGGTGGAGTCCACACCTCCGCTCAGGCCGAGAATCACTTTCCCGTCCCCAATTTCGGCCCTGAGGTCGCGGACGGTCGTCTCCACAAAGGAGTCGGAAGACCATTCCCGTCGGCTGCGGCAGATGTCCACCACGAAATGCTCCAGAAGCTGCTTGCCCTGGGTGGTATGCGCCACTTCGGGATGGAACTGCACGCCCCAGATCCTCCGTTCCGGATTCCAGAAGGCGGCGTTGCGGACGCTGTCGGTGGAAGCGGCGAGGCGGAAGCCTTCCGGGAGCGCCGTGATGCTGTCGCCGTGGCTCATCCACACCTGCGAACCCGCCGCAATCCCTCCGAACAGCTCACAGTTGCGGTCCACGAAACTCAGGAGGGCCCTTCCATATTCCCGCGAACCGGAATTCTCCACCTTCCCGCCGTGGATGTGGCTGATCAGCTGCGCGCCGTAACAGATACCCAGGACCGGATAGCGGTCAAAGACCCCGGAAAGGTCGGGGAGCAGGGCGTCGGGCGCATAGACGCTGAGCGGGGAGCCGCTCAGGATGACTCCGATCACGTCGGGATCGCCGTGGGGGAAACGGTCGAAGGGAAGGATTTCGCAGAACGTGCCGAGTTCCCTGACCCTGCGGCCGATGAGCTGCGTGGTCTGGGAGCCGAAATCGAGGATGATGATCTTCTGCATAGGTTTCAGGTCAGTGGATCAGGTTCAGGAAGAGGGTGATGACGCCGGTATTGATGATGTCTACAAACATGGCCCCGATGATGGGGACGATGATGAACGGGGCGGCGGCGTAGCGATACTTGTAGCAGACGGCCGACATGTTGGCCATGGCGTTGGGCGTGGCGCCCAGGCCGAAGCCGCAGAGGCCGCTCACAAGGACGGCGCCGTCGTAGGTCCTGCCCAGCAGGGGGAAGGCAACGAATGTGCCGTACAGGGCCATGAAGGCCACCTGGGCCAGCAGGATAAGGGTGAGGGGCAGGGCCAGGGAGGCGAGTTCCCAGAGACGGAGGCTGGCCATAGCCATGCCCAGGAAGAGTTGCAGGCAGATGTCACCCACGGAAACCACTTCGCCCAGGCACAGTTCTTTTTCCCAGCGGGGCGACAGACCGAAGAGGTTGCGCAGGACGCAGGCGGCAAGCAGTGCCCCGAAGTAGGTGGGGACGGTGATGCCGGTGAGGGCGAGGAGCCTGCTGAGACCGGTGCCCAGGGCCATGGCGAGGACCAGGACGCACACGCCCTGCAGATAGGCCCGGAAGCTTTTTTCTGCCGTCAGCGGCCGCTGCGCCCGCGACTCGGTGGTCTCGAGTCCGGTCATCACATCGACGGAGCCGGACTGTTCGGAGAGCCGGTTCCGGCGGATGAGCACCTCGCCCAACGGGCCGCCCAGCAGCGACCCTGCCACGAGGCCGAAGGTTGCCGCCGCCATGGTGATGGAGGAGGCACCCGTCAGGCCCTGTTCCTCCAGCAGCGGGGAGAATCCTCCGGACGTGCCGTGCCCGCCGCTCATAGGGATGGACCCGGCCGCCATGCCGAAGAGCGGACTGAGTCCCAGCCCGCGGGCGATGCCCACCGAGATGAGGTTCTGTGCCACGATCAGCGCTGCCACAAGGCCGATCATCACGAGCAGGGGTTTCCCGCCTTTTCGGAGCACCTTGATGTCTGACTGGAAGCCTACTGAGGTGAAGAACAGCATCATGCAGAGGTCCTTGACCATGCTGTCGAAACGGCATTCCACGCCGAAGACGGAGTAGAGCAGCAGCGTGAACAACGAAACCAGCAGGCCTCCGGAGACCGGAGCGGGGATGCAGAATCGTTTCAGGAAAGAAATCTTCCGGGTAAGGAACATCCCCAGGGCGAGGGCCGCTACGCCCACGCCAGCACTCGCATACGCGTCCAGTGAAAGAAGCTTTTCCAGCATATGCCCAATTCCGAAACACAAAGATATGAATAGTTTTTACTATCTTTGAAAATCTATGAAAAGATTGCTCTCAATACTGGCGATTCTGCTTGCAGGGACAGTGACTGCAGGCGCGCAGAACAACCCCTACCAGATCGACGACGAGTGTTACCGCTGGTTTATGGAATCCGAGCGGCTTGTCGGCAAGGACGGTTTTGAGGAGGCGAGTTCGAACCTCTTGCACGCCGCCATCTCCAAGGGGGACACCAAGGCCCAGACCCTCTATTACGTGACCCGGCTGAAGGATGCCACCCGGAAGGTCCCCAACCATCACCCCCTTAGCGAACAGGATGAGCGGCTGGTACTGGACCGGCAGGAAGAACTCAAGACCATTGCGGACAGGCTCGGCTACCCCCAGTACTTCTATTATTCGTACGAACTGGTTCAGAACTTTTACTACAATCACGACCAACCCGTGCGCACCATGGACCTCGTGACCGAGATGCAGCAGCTTTCCATCCAGCGCGGGGAGCCGTACGGTGAGTGGATGGGCCACCGTTACCTGGTGTCGCTCTACACGGCCCAGAACGACTATATCTCGGCCAAGAAGCACATTCTGAAGGCCCTCGACCTGTATGAACGGTCTACCGATCCCATCATCAGGCGCCAGTCCGTATGCCGCCTGTACTGCGATCTGGCGGATACCTATCCCGTAGGCGCCGATTCGGCCAAACTCAACGTGGCCAAGGCGGCGCAGTCGGCCCATCTGACGCTCGATACGCTGCGCTGTCATTACTATCTTGCCAGGATCACCGCGCTGGAAAAGAATATTCCGGAGTACAACCGCCATAAGGAGTATTGCCTGAAAAGCGGTGCGCTCCAGACCATCAGCGAAACGGCGCCCCTGATGTTCAAGATCATCGATTCAATGATTGCGGGCGACATGTCGCCCTATATGAAGGATATTATGAGCATCGACCGGATCAGGGAGGTGAAATTCATTGCCAACATCGCGGAGCATTACGATTTCAAGGAAGAGGCCTTTGAAATTGAAAAGCAATTGGTGGCGCGCAACGAGGGTCGTCTTGCCGAGGTGAACCAGTCGAAACTCTCCGAACTGAACGCCCGCATGGGCAACACCACACTTCAGGCCGAGCTGGACGACAAGAGCGAGGAAGTGACGCGGATTTCCCGCATCCTGATGCTGGTATTCACGGCCTTGCTGCTCGGTATCGTGATTTTCCTGGTGGTGCACATCCAGTCGCTGCAGAAGCACAATGCCAAACTCGAAGAAGCCAACAAGCAGGTGACGCTCGCCAATGCGGCCAAGACCCGCTTCGTACAAAACATGAGCCACGAGGTGCGCACGCCGCTGAACGCCATCGTCGGCTTCAGCCAGCTTCTGAGCCTGCCCGACGGCAGTTTCCCGGAAGAGGAGAAAGCCGAGTTCGCAAGTCATATCGTGAACAACACCAAGATGCTCACCATGCTGCTGGACGACATTCTCAATACCTCCGCGATGGATTCCGGAAACTATCGCGTCAGCTTTGAGGACGGGGAGTGCGGTTTCATTGCCAAGGCGGCCATCAGCAGCGCCGAACACCGCCTGCAACCCGGCGTGCAGATGCGTTATGAGCAGGATTTCGAAGGGGAGCACCAGTTCCGTACCGATCCCCAGCGGGCGCAGCAGATCCTGATCAACCTGCTCACCAATGCCTGCAAGCATACGGCGAAAGGAGAGATTGTGCTGAATTGCTCGCTCTCGGAGCATCCCGGTGAAATCACCTACTCCGTCACCGATACCGGCACCGGCGTGCCGCCTGAGCAGGCCGAAGCCATCTTCGACCGCTTCACCAAACTGAACGAGTTCGTGCAGGGCACGGGGCTGGGCCTCAGCATCTGCCGCGAAATTGCCGAAAAGATGGGCGGCCGGGTGTACCTCGACACCAGCTACGACAAGGGCGGCGCCCGTTTTGTGTTCGTCCTTCCGGAAAAACCCGAAAACCAAGCTTAAGTCATGAAGCGACTTTTAATCGTGCTCTGCCTGGCCTTTCTGGCCGCAACAAGCTCCTTTGCCCAGAAATTCAATCTTCCGCAGGGCCCGAAGGCCCCGGATGAAATCTGGGTCCTCTGCATCGGCAACTCCTTCACCTTCCACCACAACGCCGACGACCTCCTGCGTGAGATTGCGGCGAAGGAAGGCTTGAAGATGCAGATTGGCGAATACCTCAAGGGCGGCCAGACCTTTGGCCAGCACCTGAAGCTGGAGGGAACGCAGAAGGCCCTGAAAGGCGGCCCTTACGATTACTGCTTCCTGCAGGACCAGAGCGTGAACCCCGCCCGCTATGCCCGTGACGGCAAGACGCAGGTCCTGGATGACCTGCTGGAACTCAGGGACCGGGTGGCCGCGGCCTCGCCGGACTGCAAGATTATCCTGGAGCATACCTGGAGCTACAGCGGCAAGGAAGCCGGCGGCTTCGGCACTCAGGAGGAGCTTGAGAAATACCTGCTGGAGGGAAGCCGCCAGATGGCGAAGAAGGCCCGGGTGGGCTATTCGCCCATCGGAGAGGCGTTCCAGACCGTCTATACCGACCGGCCCGAAATCCACCTGCTGGGCCGCGACAACAAACATCAGTCGCTCGCTGGCGCCTATCTGAAGGCCTGCGTGAACTACCTGATGATGGCCCGCAAACCCTTCTCCGCGCACGCCGCCGACTGCGGCCTCGCGCCCGAGGTCGCGGCCTACCTGCGGCAGACGGCCGAAAAGACGGTCCTCGGAAAGAACGGCGCCCGTCCGCGGAAAGGCGACATCAAGCTGGCGGACAAGGTGGCCGAATGGCAGATGGGGCATCTGAACCCCAAGGACAGGCCGGTGGGCTGGTTGAATGCGGCGTTTTTCCGTGGCCTGGCCGAGTGGGCGTTCGTTACGGGGAATGAGACCTTCTGGAACTATCTCAAAAAGGTGGGTGACGACAACGGCTGGGACATGGTGCGCACCAATCACAACGCCAACGACCTCTGTATGGGGCAGACCTACCTCATGCTCTCGGAGCATTTCAGGGACCCGGCCATGATGAAGAGCGTCCGCGACCGCGTGCTGTCCGTGATGGCGCATCCCAATCAGGATCCCCTCATCCTTCCGGACGGAAGATATAATCCCGACCGCTGGGGCTGGTGCGACGCGCTCTTCATGGAGCCGCCCGTCTATCCGACGCTGGCAAGGATCGACAAGCGGGACGACTACCTCGACTTCTGCTGGTCGGAATTCAAGGTCACGACCGATTCCCTGTTCAACCGCAAGTACAATCTATACCACCGCGACCTGATGCTTGTGTCCAGGAAGGAGGAAAACGGGCTGCCGGCTTTCTGGGGTCGGGGAAACGGCTGGGTGTACGCCGCCCTGCCCATGATGCTTTCGGGCGTGCCCGAAACGCATCCCTCCCACGCTTATTACATGCAGCTCTACAAAGATATGTCCGAGGCGCTGCTGAAGTGCCAGGACAAAGCGGGCTCCTGGCACGCCGGCCTTCTGGATCCCGTGCATTGGGACGCCCCCGAGAACAGTGGCTCCGGTTTCTTCGTATACGGCTTCGCCTGGGGTGTCAACCACGGAATCCTGCCTGAAGAATACCGCGCGGCGGCCCTGAAGGGATGGAAGGCGCTGAAATCCCATGTCCTCAAGGACGGGCGCCTCGTTTATGTGCAGGACGTGGGCCTCAAACCGGTCAATCCGTCGAAGGACGACACGCGGGCCTATGGCGCCGGCGCCTTCCTGCTGGCCGCATCGGAAATGATTCAAATGCAAATGAAATAAACTATGAGACAGTTCGTCAGTACGCTCATCCTGGCCCTTGCCCTGCCTTTCTTTGCGGCGGCGCAGGACAACCCCCTTGCGAACGTGAGCCCGTCTCCGGGCTACTGTTCCATCTTCCACAGCTGGGGCTTCATCGGAGACTCGCTCGCAAGCGGGGAAGCCGAGTACATCAAGCCCGACGGGAAGAAAGGCTACCGCGACATATACGAGTACTCCTGGGGACAGCGGATGTGCGCTCTCATGGGTGTGAGCGGCACCAACTACACCCGGGGCGGCGAGACCAGCAAGGGCTGGATCGAGGACTTCTGGGACACTTCGCTCGACCGTCTGGACGGGCTCTGCGCCAAAGACCGGCGCCACCAGGCCTACATCATCGCCCTGGGGGTGAACGACCGCAGCCGGATCGGCCAGGCGGGATGGGAAGGGTGGAACGTGGGCAGCATCGAAAAGGATGTGGACCTCTCCGACTACAGCAGGAACGCGGTTTCCTTTGCGGGCTGCTACGCCGGCATCATCCAGCGCATCAAGTCCATCCAGCCGCAGGCGAAGTTCTTCCTGGTGACGAACCCCTCCGAGAAGGAGCATGCCGCCGAGATGAACGAGGTCATCCGCGGCATGGCGAAAACCTTCTCCAATGTCTATGTGCTGGACATTGCCAAATATGCCATGGACCAGTACCGTCAGGGCAGCCAGTGGCGCAAGGACCACTATGCCTACGGCCACCTTTCACCGGCTGGCTACGAGTACACGGCCTGGATGTTCCTGACCTACATCGACTGGATTATCCGGCACGATATGGACGCTTTCCGCTACGTTTCCCTCATCGGCACCGGTCTGGGGCCGGAGGAATCGGGGCGTTAGCGTGGCTCGCGCCGATCAGTCGAGCGGATATTTCTTTCCGTTCACGCTCACGAAGCCTTTGCCGAACTTGATCTTGGGCGCCGCTTCACCCGGATGGGTGGGGTAGAGTACCGAGGTAGCCTCGAAACTGGGGGCGTCGCTGCTCCAGACCAGGCCCACCGCGTTGCCCAGTTTGCCTTCCTGCTTTCCGCCCGGATCGTAATCGCGGCCGGCCAGGCCGTGGATGTAGGCGTCCTTGTATTCGAAGGAGGTGTTCTGCGGGCTGTTCACCGCAATGTAGAGCGTAGCCCTGGGCCGTTCGATGGTGAGCATGGCCTTGTTTTTCTCGATCTTCGTCTTGAAGTCGTAGTTGAAGATGAAGAAGCGGTGGTCGAAATGATGCTGCTCCCCGTCTTCCGGAACGAGCATGTCACGCACAATGTAGAAGCGTCCTTCCGGAATGTAACGCACGGTGCGCGTAGCCTGTTTCATGGGTGTGGCATAGGCGGCCTTCGCTTCGTTCGAGAGGACCATGCCTCCGTCGGGCAGGATCTCCTTGCGCACGATCTCTGCAGACGGATAGCCAAAACAGCCGCTTTTCTTTAACCAGTTGTAGGGGAAAAGCTGATCCTTTCCGTCCACGGTAACCACGTTGGCGCGCCAGGTACGGATGTCGTGCTCCTTGCGGATGGGACTGCGGTAGGAGGCTGAAGCTGCGTTGCAGATGAGGTATTCCCCGTAGGCGCCCAGGTTGAGGGAGTTGATCTCGGGACGGGCGTGCGGGTAGACTTTCTCTACAGGATTGCCGTTGATGGCCTTGAGGCCCACCACCACATCATCGTCGCCCCAGCCGCTGCGCATGAAGCAGTCGCCGCTCTGGTAGGTGGTGAGCAGGGGAATGCCCGCTTCCTCCGGGCTCACGGGCTGCACGTCCAGACCGGGATACTTGGCCTTCAGCAGCATGACCCTTGAGGAGCCCTTCTGGGAATAAGTCTGGCGGATCCATTCGGCGAGTCCGTCCTTCATGACCAGGATGGACAGCCAGGTGGGTGCGTCGCTCCGGCCCACCATGGAACCGGCGCAGGGATTGTCTCCGTAGACGATGCGCATGGGGCTGGGATAGCCGGCAACCCCTTCGCCGAAGAGCATGCCCGACACGCGCCACTTCATGACGTTTTTGAGCGCGCTCTCTCCCATGAGTTTGTGAATCTGTTCCGGCGAAAGGATGCTGCAGGCAATGAGCAGCTGGGCCGCCGGATAGGCATAGTAACCGTAGCCTTCGAAGTTCGACCCGTCGGGCAGGATGGCGCTGTCTACATACATCTTGATGTGCTTGAGCGCCAGGTTCCAGGCATAGTCGTCTTTGAAATACTTGGCGGCATACAGCACACCGTTGCCGATTACCGCGGTGAAGTTGCCCACAATCTTCTTCTGATGGGCCTCGAGCCAGTTGATGCCCGTGCCCATGCCCTTTTCGTGCCAGGCCGTCTCTATGGTCTTGAGTTCCTCTTCGCTCATGTTGCGGCGAACGGCCTGGATGGCCACGCCGAAGGCCTGGTTGAGGTAGGAGGTTTCAATGCAGCCCTGCGGCTTCTTGGGGTCCATGTGACGCAGTTCCGCATGGATCCAGAAATCGACCGGCAGGGAAGCGGCCTTGGCAAGGTGTCCCCGGATGAAGTCCGACACGAGCTCGTTGCCCGTAAAGATGTAGAGCCAGCCAAGGGGCTTGAGATTGGCCAGCGAATACACGTAGCGCTTCTGGATGAGTTTGCCCATATCCCAGGTAGGGATGCATTTGAGCGCTTTGTCCTGCAGGCCTCTCCATTCAGCCTGACCCTCGGGGTCGTTCTTGTAATACTCGTAGAGGACGCGCATGGCGGCCGCATCGGCTTCAACTACACCTTCCGGATAGCAGGAGAGATAGCGGTCGGTGAGTTTGAGGTCGTCGCGGGTGATTTTGAGCGGTTTGTCCGGTTTGGGAATGGAGTAGTCGTTATAGATGGGATAGCCGTACTTCCCCATTTTGGGGACGTTCTTGCTCTGGGCTCCGGCTTGGACCCAGCAGGTAAGCAGGAGCGCAGCTATGGCGGACAGGTAACGGAAACGGAACATATTGGTTTGGATTAGTGTGTGCTTACGGGGATTTTGGAAACGCGGCGTTCGTGCCGTCCGCCTTCGGGCCGGGCCTCCAGCCAGGCGTTCAGGGTCTTCAGCGCCGTGCGGTACGAGATGAAACGGGCCGGAAGGACCAGCACGTTGGCGTGGTTGTGCTCCTTTATGAGCCGGCCGATATCCTTGTTCCAGGCCAGTCCGGCACGGATGGACGGATGGTGGTTGAGGGTGATGGCCATGCCGTTCCCGGTGCCGCAGAGAGCCACGCCGGTCTCCACCTGCCCGCTTTCAATGGCACGGGCCAGCTGGTGTGCGAAGTCGGGGTAGTCTACGCTTTCAGGCGTATCGGTACCGTAGTCGATAACCGTATACCCTTTCTTTTTCAGGAATGCGAAGAGCCGGGCCTTGTAGTCCACGCCGGCGTGATCGGAACAGATACCAATAATCATAAAGCGTCAGAGTTTGTCGTAAATGTGGGTCCAGACCGATTTGAGGAGCTTGCGCTTGTAATCTCCGCTGTGGGAGGAGATGGCCACCACGGCGTTCTTTTCGGGCATCACGATGATGAACTGCCCGTGCGCGCCGTCCATGCGGTAGCTGTTGTGCGTGCATACCCAAAGCTGGAAGCCATAACCCTGGCGCCAGTCGTCGTCGGCCATTGCGGCGATGGTCGCCTCGTCGGTTCCGGCCCGGTCGTACTGGTAGATCTGCGGACGCGTGGCTTCGTCGAACCAGGCCTCGTCGAGCAGACGCTTCCCGTTCCACACGCCTTTCTGGAGGTAGAACTGGCCCATTTTGGCCATAGACTCCGTGGTGAGGAAGAGTCCCCAGCCGCCTACGGTGTAGCCGTCGGTCGACTCATCCCAGTGCCAGCGCCTGATACCCAGGGGTTGGAAGAGCTTTTCATTCAGATAATCAGCGGTGGTCCTTCCGGTTACCCGGGTGACGATGGCGCTGAGCAGGAAGGTGTTGCCACTGTTGTATTTGTATTTCGAACCCGGTTCGAAGAAGAAAGGCGTAGCCAGCATGTCACGAACGGGGTGCTCGGTGGTGCGGGCGCGGACCGGACGGAGTGCATCCTCGCTGAAACCCGACGACATGATGAGCAGGTCGCGCACCGTGAGGGCCTGCAGTTCGGCGCAGGGTTCGGCCGGCAGGTCTTCGGGCGGGAAGAAGGAGATTACCTTGTCGTCGAGGCCGAGCAGACCGTCCTGGATGGCGAAACCAATGGCCGTGGAGGTGAAGGTCTTGCTGGCCGACCAGAGGATGTTGAGGTGTTCGGGGCCGTAACCGGTGTCCCAGCGTTGATAGATGCGCTTGCCGTCCTTGAGCACCATCATGCCGTGCAGTTCCGTGGTGCCGGAGAGAGCCACTTCGGTGAAAACCTTGTCGAACTCCTCGTCGTAGGCGCCGAAGTCGGCTGCGGCGGGAAGATGGCTGTCGCGTCCGCCGCAGGCACAGAGCAGCGAGAGAGCTGCCAAAAGAGTGAATAGCTTTTTCATGTTTATCCGAGTTTTTCTTTTGCCGTCTGAATCCGCCGCCGGAACGCCTCAGGCCCGATGAGCGAGGCGATGTCGGCGATGCCCAGGCCGCTGGAGCGGCCGGCGAGGGCGAGCCGCAGGCAGTTCATTACCTTGCCCATGGGCCATTCGCGGCTGCGGATGTAGTCTTCCATTTCGGCCTCGAGCCGTTCCTTGTTCCAGTCTCCTGCGAGCGAACAGACGTGTGCGGCTAGTTCGAGGGCCCGGGCGGGGTTCTCCTCTTTCCAGAACTTGGCCGCATCCTTTTCGTCGTAGGACTCGGGATCGCGGAAGAGGTACCAGGCGATGTCCCAGAAGTCGCGCACGAAGGTGGCGCGCTCCTTGATGAGGGCCACGACCCGCTCCACATAGGCCGGGTCGGCCCCGCAGACGCCGTTCTCTTCCAGCACGGGCAGGAAGAGCCGGGCAAGTTCCTTTTCGTCCTTGAGACGCAGGTATTCCTTGTTGTACCATTTGGCCTTGTCGGGATTGAATTTGGCGCCCGCCTTCTGCACCTTGTCCATGGAGAAGGCCTGAACCAGTTCCTCGAGGCTGAAGAGTTCCTGTTCCGTCCCGGGGTTCCAGCCCAGCATGGCCAGCATGTTCACGAAGGCCTCGGGGAAGTAACCGTCCTCGCGGTAGCCGTGCGAACGCTCGCCGTCGGCCCCCGTCCACTGCAGCGGGAACACCGGGAAGCCCATCTTGTCGCCGTCGCGTTTGGAGAGTTTTCCGTTGCCCACGGGCTTGAGGAGCAGGGAGAGATGGGCGAAACGCGGCATGCTGTCCTGCCAGCCAAAGGCTTCATAGAGCAGATAATGCAGGGGGAGGGAGGGGAGCCACTCCTCGCCGCGGATCACCTCGGTGATCTCCATGAGGTGGTCGTCCACGATGTTGGCGAGGTGGTAGGTGGGCAGTTCGTCGGCCCGCTTCCAGAGCACCTTGTCGTCGAGCGTGGAACTGTGCACCTCGATGTGGCCGCGGATGAGGTCGTCCATCTTCACCACCCGGTCTTCCGGCATGCGGAAGCGGATGGTCCAGTCGGTCTGGCTCTCCAGCAGGCGGGCGGTCTCTTCCTCACTGAGCGTGAGCGAGTTGCGCAGGCGCTGCCGGCTCGCGGCGTTGTAGATGAAGGTCTCGCCCCTGCTCTCGGCCGCGCTGCGTTCACGCTCCAGCTCCTCTGAGCTGTCGAAGGCGTAGTAGGCGAAACCGTCGCGGACCAGCTGCTCGGCGTAGGCGCGGTAGATGCCGCGGCGCTGCGACTGCCGGTAGGGCGCGTGCGGATGCTCGGGCGAGGGCGTCTCCACCACCTTTCCGTCGGCGTCCACCCCTTCGTTGGGCAGGATGCCGCACCAGCGAAGCGCCTCTATGATGTAGGCCTCGGCCCCCGGAACGAAACGGCGGGAGTCGGTGTCCTCGATGCGGAGAATGAAGTCGCCGCCGCGCTGACGGGCATAGAGGTAGTTGTAGAGCGCCGTACGGACGCCGCCCATGTGGAGCGGACCGGTGGGTGAGGGCGCGAATCGGACTCGGGTTTTTCTCATTGTTCCTTGTTTTTGTTGGGAGCCCTGCGGATGGCGGGCGTTTCTTCCAGTGCGGCGATGTTGGCGCCCTTTGCGACCAGCAGCACCGGCCGTTTGTCGGCGTCGAAGTGGAAGAGGCGCTCGTTTTCCTTGCTGCTGAAGCCGATGTGCGAGCTGGCGTCGCCCGTGAGCGGGATGCCCTCCCCGCGGGCGAGTTCTTCCTTGTCGTAGACGAAGTTGCGGTCAATCACAATGTAGTTGTCGGCATCGCGGGCGCTCTCGCCCAGCACGTCGGCAAACTTGAGGCCGGTCACGATGGAGGTGATGCGCAGGGTGTCGCCCACCTCGGGATCCTCGTCCCAGACCAGGCCCCGCTTGAAATTGTTGGCGCCGCCCGTGTAGCTGTCTATGAGTTCGTTGAGCTCCTTCATCTGGTCCATCATGAGCCCCTGCTCGTTGCGGCCGTAGGTGATGTTCACCATCACGTTGCGGGCGCTCTTGAGGTCGAAGTCGTTGAGCAGCGGAGACTCGAATGCCCCCTTCACGGCCTCCTCGATGCGGTTCTTGCCGTGACCCACGCCGCAGCCCATGAGGGCCATGCCGCTGTCTTTCATCATGGTCTTCACGTCCTTGAAGTCCACGTTGATGTAGCCCGGACGCTTGATGATCTCGATGATGCCGCGCACGGCGGTGGCCAGCACCTCGTCGGCCTTGGGGAAAGCCTCATGGATGAGCAGGTTGCCGTAGTACTGGTAGAGTTTCTCGTTGTTGATGATGATGAGGCTGTCCACATTCTTCTCCAGTTCGTGGATGCCTTCGATGGCGCGCGACAGGGCCCGTTTTCCCTCGTTGAGGAAGGGGATGGTGACCACGCCCACGGTGAGGATGCCGCTGTCTTTGGCCATCTTGGCGATGACCGGTGTGGCGCCCGTTCCGGTGCCGCCGCCCATACCGGCGGTGATGAAGAGCATCTGCGTCTTCCCGTCGATGATGTGCCGCTGGAGTTCCGCCTGGCTGTCGAGCGCGGCCTTGCGGCCTTCGATGGGGTTGGTGCCGGCGCCCAGGCCGGGGCCGAGCTGGATCTTCACGGGTACCTCGCAGCGCTGCAGGTGCATGGAGTCGGTGTTGCACACCAGGAAGCTGCAGCCCTCGATGCCCTGTTTGAACATATAGTTGACGGCGTTGCAGCCCGCGCCGCCCACGCCCAGGACCTTGATGGTGGCGTCGGAGGCCACCCAGTCCGCACCTACGATGAAAATGTCGTCTGGCATATCGTTTCTCTTTACTAATTCATTTCCTTATAGAAGCCGTCGAGCGTACCGCTGATCACCTTCACTTTCTCCTTGATCCAGTTCACGGGAGGAAGCTGCTTGTGGGGCTTCTTTTCTTTCTTGACTTTCTCTTTCTTTCCGAACGCGTTGGGGTCGAACACGGTGCCGTCGGGATCTACGGACTCGGAAGGCGTCTCAGCCGCTTCCTGCCCGCCCTCCTGCGCCGGGGCGTCCGCTTCCGGAGTCTCGGAGGCGGGGCCCTCCTCGGTCTCTTCCGGTTCGGGCGCGGTGGTGCAGTTGAGGTGCGCGTCGTCCTTGCTCGCCAGGAGCAGGGCTACCGACGATACGGCCGAGGGTTCCCCGATGCCCGGGCATCCGCTCCAGGAGAAGTGCTGGGTACGGGGGAAGCCGATGCGCACGTTATAGCCCGACAGGTCCTTGAGCAGCGCGGCGCAGCCGGTGAGCAGGGCGCCGCCGCCCGTGAGCACGACCCCGTTGCGCAGGCGGTCGGCATAGCCGCTCTCCTGGATGAGGAAGAGGATGGCTTCCAGGATCTCGCTGCAGCGGGCGTGGATGATTTCGGAGAGATACTTCACGGGCAGCTGCTGGTCGGTACCGTCGTCGTGGTTCTCGATCTGCAGGATCTTGTCGCTCATGTTCTGCAGCTTGTCGGGCCGGCAGGCACCGAAAGCCAGTTTCACGTTCTCGGCCAGCTGGGCACTGAAACCGCACTCGTATTTGATGTCGGAGCTGATGCTCTGCCCGCCGAAGGGGATGGCGCCGTAGTAGCGCAAGATGCCGCGCTGGTAGATGGTTACGGACGTGACCCCGGCACCCATCTCAATGAGGGCCACGCCGTTGTCTTTCTCCTCGCGGGAGAGGGTGGCTTCGGCCGTGGCGCCCGGCAGGAACACCTTGCGGGCCAGGGCGATGCCCGACAGGTTGAGCATCTTGTCGAGGTTGCTCACGGGGCGGCTGGGGCCCACGAACACCTTGAAGTTGCCCTCCAGGGTGGAGCTGGGGATGCCCACGATCTCCTCCTCGCTGCAGCTCATCTGGTCCTCGGTCGAGAACGACTGCGCTTCGGCCCCGTAGATGATTTCCGTGTCGGGGTTGTCGAGCGGATAGGAGTCGAGGGCCATCTCCTTCACGTTGTCCACCTCTTCGCGCGAGATGCAGCTGCTGTCGGACGGACGGGCCACGGCGGCGCTGGCGGTCTCCTGCTGCACGCCGAAGCGGGGCAGGCCCACCACGGCCTGCATGATCTTGATGCTCAGTTCAGACTCGGCTTCCGCCACGAGTGCCGACAGGCTGGCGCTGGCATGCGAAGGGTTGAAGACCGAGCCGTAGCGGATGCCGGCCGAAGGACGCTCCCGGTAAAACAGGATCTGCATGTCCTGTCCGGTAACCTTGGCCACGGTAAGGGCAATCTTCGATGTGCCCAGGTCTACAGTTGCGATGTATCTTTCTTCCATATGATTATTGTTATTTTCTGCAAACGATCTGTCCGTTGTATTTGACGTTCACGCTCCCGTAACCCGCACCTTCCTGCGCGGGCTGGATGTAGCGGTAGTATTTCTCGATGCGCGCGAACTTCTCGCGCACGGCGTCGGGCCGGCCGAAGAGGAAACGTTCCCGTCCGCTGCGCGGAATGAGCACGAGTTCGCCCGAGGGGAGGGCGCTGATCTGGGCGATGTTCTCTTCCCAGACGCGGCTGCGGTGCATGAAGCGCACCAGCCCGAGCAGGCCCGACACCCATGCCCGGTCGGAAGGCTGCACCGCACCGTCCACTACGGGTACGAGCGGAGCCGCGCTGCCGCGGATGGGGAAGAGGATGCCTTCGTCGTCGGCATAGAGCGCGCCCGAATCGGTCTGGATGCGCATCACGGGCTCGCGCTGCTCTATGGAAACGTGCAGGATGCCGTCGTCGGTAGTCCAGGCCTCGCCTTTCCGTACGGCGCTGCGCGTGGCGAGCAGGCGCTCGATGCGGCGCAGGTCCACGCTGTCGATGCGCTGCCCCGTGTAGATGCCGTAGTGGCGGGCGAGCAGTTCGAGCACGTCCTCCTCCGTTACGAACCTGGCGTCGTCGCGGAAAACGACATCCAAGCCGGTGCAGGTGGTCATCTGCCGGTTCCTGCGCACCTCGCTGAAGGCCCAGGCGAGCAGGAGCGCGATCACGGCGACCACGCAGCAGGGGAGGAGGTATCGGACGAGTCTTTTCATGCGCGTTTCTCCAGCATTTTACGGATGGGTTCCACGTATCGGTCTATGTTGCCCGCCCCGAAGGTGACCAGGACGTCGAGCGCTTCGCGGCTGAGGTAGTCGAGGAGTTCCTCCTTTTTCAGGAGCACTTTTTCGGGGGCCGTCACGTCGCGGTAGATGATACCGGCGTCTACGCCCGGGATGGGCTCCTCGCGCGCCGGATAGATGTCGAGCAGGATGAGTTTGTCGGCTCCGCTCAGGGCGCGGGCGAATTCGGGGGCGAAGTCGCGGGTGCGGGTGTAGAGATGGGGCTGGAATACGGCCGTGATCTTCCGGCCCGGGAACATCTCCCGCAGCGAGGAAAGGGCCGTGGCGAGTTCGGCCGGATGGTGGGCGTAGTCGTCTATGTAGGTGAGTCCCGGCCGGTTCACGTGTTCGTCGAGCCGGCGCCGGGCCCCCTGGAAGGAGCCGATGGCCTTGCGGATGGCCGCTTCGTCCACCCCGTGGCAGAGGCAGACCGCAGCGGCCGCCACGCTGTTCTCCACGTTCACCCAGCCCAGCGTGCCCACGCGGATGTCCGCAAGGACTCCGCCCGGGTGGTGCAGGTCGAAACTGTAATGGCCCAGGGCGTCCATGCGCAGGTTCTCCGCATGATAATCGGCCCGCTGGTCGTTGTAATGATAGGTATGGATGCGCGCGGGCGTGTCGTGCGCGCTCACCGGCAGGCCGTATTTGAGGATGAGCGTGTCGGAGACCTGCCCCGCGAAGGCGCGGAAGGCCGCCTGCACGTTCTCGAGCGTGCCGTAAATGTCGAGATGGTCGGCGTCCATGGCCGTAATGACGGCGATGGCGGGATGCAGCTGCAGGAAGGAGCGGTCGAACTCGTCGGCTTCGGCCACCACCGTGGGGGTGCGGCTCACCAGCAGGTTGGTGCCGTAGTTCTTGGAAATGCCGCCCAGGAAGGCCGAGCAGCCCTTTCCGCTTTCCGTGAGGATGTGGGCGATGAGCGTGGAAGTGGTGGTCTTTCCGTGCGTACCCGCTACGGCCAGGCATTTCTGCCCCCGGGTGATCTCGCCCAGCATCTGCGAACGCTTGATGCAGCGGTAGCCCCGTTCCCGGACCGTGCGCAGTTCGTTCAGCTCTTCCGGAATGGCGGGGGTGTAGACCACCAGCGTGTGTTCGGTGTCGGCGGGGATGCGTTCCGGAGCGTCTTCGTAGTGCACCCCGATCCCTTCCTGCTCCAGCTCCGCCGTGAGTTCGGACGGGGTCCGGTCGTACCCGCTCACCGCGCAGCCCTTGAACTTGTAATAGCGGGCGATGGCGCTCATCCCAATGCCGCCGATACCGATAAAATAAATATGCGTGTAGTTCTGACTCATACCAGTTTGTAAACTTCTTCCGCAATGGTCAGCGCCGCGTCGGGCAGGGCCATCGCGCCGATGTTCGCTTCCATGGCCGCGCAGCGCTTTTCGTCGTGCAGCAGGCCGAGGGCCGTCGGGAGCAGGTCCCTGCGGGCATCGGCGTCGCGCACCAGCAGAGCCGCGTCCTTGCGCACGAGCGCCATGGCGTTGTGTGTCTGATGGTCTTCTGCCACGTTGGGCGAGGGGACGAATACGGTCGCCTTGCGGGCGGCGCAGAGTTCCGACACCGAAGAGGCGCCGCTGCGCGAGATGACCACGTCGGCGGCCGCATAGGCGTAATCCATGCGGGCGATGAAATCGGTCCAGCGGATGTTGTCGGCCTGGCGACCCTGCATGAAGGCGTCGATGCCCGCCTTGTAGTAGCGGCCGCACTGCCAGAGCACCTGCACGTCTTCGCCTCCGGGGCAGCCCGCCTCAATCCAGGCGCGCATGGCGGCGTTGAGCGTGCCGCTGCCCAGGCTCCCGCCCAGAATGAGCAGCTGTTTCTTCCCTTCCTGGCAGCCGTAGAACTTCCGCGCCTCGGCGCGCCCGGCCTCGGAATAGGGGTGGATGTCGGAGCGGATGGGGTTGCCGCTCAGCACAATACGGTCGGCGGGGAAGAAGCGTTCCATGCCCTCGTAGGCCACGCAGATGCACTGCACCTTCTTCCCGAGCAGTTTGTTGGTGAGGCCGGCAAAGCCGTTCTGCTCCTGGATGAGGGCGGGGATGCGGCGCCGGGTAGCGGCAAAGAGCAGGGGGGCGCTGGCATATCCGCCCACGCCGATGGCGATGTCTGGCCGGAATTCCTTCACAATGCGGCCCGCCTTCCGAAGGCTCGCGAGGAACTTGAAAGGCACCTTTATGTCACCCCAGAGGTTACGCAGGGTGGGTTTGCGCTGCAGTCCGGTGATGGGCAGGCCCACGATCTCGTAGCCCGCCGCCGGCACTTTCTCCATCTCCATCTTCCCCTCGGCTCCCACGAAGAGGATCTCCGTCCGGGGGTTGAGTTCCCTGAGCTTGTTCGCAATGGAGATGGCCGGGAAGATGTGTCCGCCCGTGCCGCCTCCGCTGATGATGACCCGCAATTGCTTATAATTCATAGTCTTCCTCCTCCGTTAAGATGGGATCCATTTCGTGCCCGCTCTCGAAGTGGTCGAGGTCCTGCAGGGCGTCCGTATCGGCCCCCTGGGCGTGCAGGTCTACCAGCGGCTCGGCTGCACGCTGTTCCCGGGCGATGTTCGACTTGGCGGAACGGCTGAATGACAGGATGATGCCGAAAGCCACGCAGAAGCAGATGAAGGCCGAGTTGCCGTGGCTGATGAGCGGCAGGGTCTGTCCCGTCATGGGACCGATGTCGGCATTCACGAACATGTGCAGGAAGGCCTGGCCCGTGATGAGCAGGGTGAGCCCCGCCACGGCCAGTTTGGGGAACAGTTCGCGGCCGCTGTTGCGCACGATCACCGCGCCCCGCGCCAGGAGCGAGACATAGAGTATGAGCACGAGCAGGGCCCCCGGCCAGCCGTATTCCTCGATGATGAAACTGTACATGTAGTCTTCCGAGATGTCGGGGACCACATAGCGCTGCGTGCTGCCGCCCGGGCCCTTGCCCAGGATGCCGCCCTCGCGGATGGCGATCTTGGCGCTGACGGGCTGGCGGATCTTGTCGATGGCCTCGTAGTAGGGCAGGGAGCCCACGGGCGAATCGAGCGCCTGGCGTTCGTATTTGTCGTCCTCGGCGAAGACGCGCGCGATACCCGTGCCCAGGCGTTTCATATACTTGTGGTCGCTCACTTCATAGATGCCCCAGCTGGCGAGGGCGAGCGCCACGGTGGCGCCCATGAGGATGAAGATCGGGCCCAGCCTGGCCCCGCCCAGCAGGATGACCAGGAACATCATGCCCCCAATGAAGATGGCCGCCGAGTTGCTTCCGGGCAGAACCAGGAGCAGGGTGCTCAGGAAGGGGAAGTAGATGTAGACGATGTCGATCCAGCGCTTGCGCTTCTTTTCGGGGAGCCCCTCCAGGAAGCGGATCTCCCCTTTGCGGATGGCATCCACGGCCCAGGAGAAATACATCACCATGGCCACCTTCACCACCTCGAACACGTGCAGCTGCAGCGGGCCGATCTTGAGGATGCGCCGCGCCCCGTTGATCTCGACCGACCTGAGGAAGGGCAGGTTTACCTTCAGGTCGAGCAGGACGAGCAGGCAGAGCGAGATCAGGAAGCCCCATTTGGACAGGTAGCGGAAAAAGCCTATGCTCTTGATGTTGTAGCAAAGGATGATGATGCCGAGGCCGAAGAGCACGATGAGCAGCTGGGTCTTCACCAGGTCGAGCCGGGTCAGGCTGCCCACGAGCAGGCGGGAAGTGGACGAGAAGATGCACACGACGCTGAGCATGATGAGCATCAGGGCGATGATCCACACCACCTTGTCGCCCTCAAGCCCGTCGAGGAAATTCCAGATTTTCCGTTTCTTCCCGCTCATGTCCTTACAGTCTTCTTACGGCTTCCTTGAACTGTTCGCCGCGGTCTTCGTAGTTCTTGAACAGGTCGAAGCTGGCGCAGCAGGGACTCAGCAGCACCACGTCGCCTTCCGAGGCGAAACGGCTGGCGGCCTGCACCGCCTCTTCGGCGGAAAGCACGTCCACGATGCGCTCTTCGCCCAGCACGGGCCCGAAGGAGGCGTGCAGTTTGGCGTTGTCCACACCCAGGCAGACGAGGGCCTTCACCTTGTCGCGCACCAGCGGGAGCAGGACGCTGTAGTCGTTGCCCTTGTCGGTGCCGCCGGCGATCCAGACCACGGGCCGCTTCTGGCATTCCAGGGCGTACCAGGCCGAATCCACGTTGGTGGCCTTGGAATCGTTGATATAGAGCACGTCCTTGATGCTGAGCACCGGTTCGAGCCGGTGTTCGATGGGCGTGAAACTCCTCAGGCTCTCGCGGATGACCTGGTCGGAGATACCCGAGGCCTTGGCCGCAAGGGCTGCCGCCATGGAATTGTAGATGTTGTGCCGTCCGTTCAGGGCGAGGTCCCTGAGGTAGACTTCGCTCTCGTTCTCTTCGTAGCGCAGCACCATCTTGTCGTCGCGCAGGAAGGCGCCCTGGCTCACTTCGCGCTCCTGCGTGAAGGGGAGCATCTTGGCCTGGAGCACGATCTTGTCGAGGTGCTCGATGGTGATGGCGTCGTCGGAGTCGAAGATGAAGCAGTCTTCCCGGCGGAGGTTCTGCGTGATGCGGAACTTGGCCTTCACGTAGTTCTCCATGTTGTAGCCATAGCGGTCGAGATGGTCGGGCGTGATGTTGGTGATGATGGCGATGTCGGGCCGGAACTCATAGCAGTTGTCGAGCTGGAAACTGCTGATTTCCAGCACGTAATAGTCATGCTTCTCGGTGGCCACCTGAAGGGCGTAGCTTTTGCCGATGTTGCCGCCCAGCCCCGCGTCGAGCCCCGCCTGCGTGAGCAGGTAGTGGATGAGGGTGGTGGTGGTCGTCTTGCCGTTCGAGCCGGTGACGCAGATCTTCTTGGCCTCGTCGTAGCGGGCCGCGAACTCGATCTCGGAGATGATGTGCGTGCCCTGCCCGGTGAGTTTTTGCACCAGCGGGGCCGTGGAGGGGATGCCCGGGCTCTTCACCACCTCGTCGGCGTTGAGCACGAGCGACTCGGTGTGTCCGCCCTGCTCGAAGGGGATGTCCCAGTCGCGCAGGGTCTTCGCGTACTCTTCCTTGATCTTCCCGTTGTCCGACAGGAAGACGTCGAATCCTTTCACTTTGGCGAGCACCGCGGCGCCCACGCCGCTTTCCGCTCCGCCCAGAACCACAATTCTACTCATATCGTTCACTCTTTTTCTATCTGATCTTCAACAGCGCCAGCGTGCCCAGGGCCAGGATGACGCCCAAAATCCAGAACCGGGTCACGATGCGCGCTTCCGGTTCGCCTTTCTTCTGATAATGATGGTGGATGGGGGCCATCAGGAACACCCTGCGGCCTTCTCCGTATTTCTTCTTGGTATAGCGGAACCAGCTCCGCTGGATGATTACCGACGCGCTTTCCACCACGAAAATGCCGCAGAGGATGGGGAGCAGCAGCTCCTTGCGGATGAGGATGGCGCTCACGCCGATGATGCCGCCGATGGTGAGGCTGCCCGTGTCGCCCATGAACACCTGCGCCGGGAAAGCGTTGTACCACAGGAAGCCGATGAGGGCGCCCGCGAACGCGGCCATGAAGATGGCCACTTCGCCCGAGCCGGGGATGTACATGATGTTCAGGTAGTCGGAGTTGAGGAGGTTGCCGCCCAGGTAGGCCAGCACCCCGATCACGACCCCCACGATGGCCGAGGTCCCGGCCGCCAGGCCGTCCATCCCGTCGGTGAGGTTGGTGCCGTTGGAGCAGGCCGTGATGACCAGCACGATCATAAGCACGTAGATGGCCCATTTACCGTACCAGCCCCAGCGTCCCTTGAGGGGTGAGAGCCATTTGTAGTCGAATTCGTGGCTTTTCACGAAGGGGATGGTGGTCTTGGTGCTCTTCACCACGTCCTCCTCGTGCCAGGGGGCGGTGCTCACCCGCCGTTCCGAATCTACGGTGAGCGAGTCGCGGCTTTCGGTCACCACCACGTTCGTGCCGGGGCCGGCCACCTTCTCGCGCACCACGATCTTGTCGCTGAAGCAAACGGCGAGGCCGATCAGCAGTCCCAGGCCCACCTGCCCGATGAGTTTCTTCCGTTCGCTCAGGCCGTTCTTGTCGTGCTTGAATACCTTTATATAATCGTCGGCGAAGCCCAGCGCCCCGCACCAGAGGGTGGTGATGAGCATGAGCTGCACGTAGATGTTGCCCAGGTCGCACACCAGCAGGACGCTCACCGTGATGGCCAGGATGATGATGATCCCGCCCATGGTGGGCGTTCCCTTTTTCTGCAGCTGCCCCTCCAGACCCAGGTCGCGGATGGTCTCGCCGATCTGCCGGCGCTGAAGCATGCGGATGATGCGCCCGCCGGCAAAGAAGGCGATGAGCATGCTGAACACGGCGGCGAGCAGGGCACGGAACGAGAGATAATGCATCAGGCCCTGGCCGGGGATGTCATAGTCCTTGAGGAGGTTGAACAGGTGGTATAGCATGGTGTCTTACAATTCTTCAATCTGTTTGAAACAGTCACGGACAATCTGCTTCTCGTCGAAAGGCAGGTGTTCCGTTCCTATGATCTGATAGTTTTCGTGTCCCTTGCCCGCCAGCAGGATGGTAGACGAGGCCGGGGCGGTGAGGATGGCCGTGCGGATGGCTTCCCTCCGGTCGGTGATGCACAGGATGCGCGCCAGGCCCTTGGGACTGAAGCCGGTCTTGATCTCCTCGATGATGGCCTCGGGCTTCTCGGTGCGGCAGTTGTCGGAGGTGACCACAATGCGGTCGGCGCCCTTTTCGGCCACGGCCGCCATTTCGGGCCGTTTGCTGCGGTCGCGGTCGCCGCCGCAGCCGAAGAGGCAAATGAGCGTGCGTTCCGGCGCCACTTCACGCAGGGTCTGGAGCACGTTCTGGAGGGCGTCGGGCGTGTGCGCATAGTCGATGATGATCGAGAGGTCACGCGGTCCGCGCAGGTTCTCCAGCCGTCCGGGCGCGGCTTCCAGCCGGCTCAGGGCCAGCAGGACCTCGTCCTTTGGCGTACCCAGTTCCAGGGCGGTGGCGTAGATGGCCAGCAGGTTGCTGGCGTTGTGCCGTCCCACCAGGCGCGACCAGACCTCGGTCCCGTCGAGTTTGAGCTGCATGCCCTCGAAACTCTCGTCGAGCACGCGGCAGCTGTGGTCGGCCGCCGTCCGGCAGGAGTAGGTGACCACGCGGGCGCGGGTGTTCTGCACCATCACGGAGGCGTTGCGGTCGTCGGCGTTCACGAGGGCCACGGCGTCGGGACCCAGCTCGTCGAAGAAACGCTTCTTGCAACGGAGGTATTCGGCAAAGGTCTTGTGGTAGTCGAGGTGGTCGTGCGTGAGGTTGGAGAAGATGCCCGCCCGGAACTCCAGGCCGGTAATCCGTTCCTGGTCCACCCCGATCGAACTCACCTCCATGAAGCAATACTGGCAGCCGGCCTGCACCATCTCGCGCAGCAGGGCGTTGAGGGTCACGGGGTCTACGGTGGTGTTGGCCGTCTCGTAGCGCTTGGTGCCCACGTAGTTGGCGATGGTCGACAGCAGTCCGCACTCGTAGCCGAGTGAGCGGAAGAGCTGGTAGAGCAGGGTCACCGTGGTGGTTTTCCCGTTGGTGCCGGTGATGCCCACCAGTTCCAGTTCGCCCGAAGGATGGCCGTAGAAGCGGTCGGCGCAGAGGGCGAGCCCCCGCCGGTCGGTCTCGGCCACGGCCACGGCGCCGCGCCGGAGCGCATCCTCGATGTAGGCGTGTCCGTCGTCGGCGCAGCCCTTCATGGCCAGGAACAGCGCGCCCGGAACCGCCTTGCGGGAATCGCAGCAGATGGCGGTGATGTCCATATCGGGCCGGCCCTGCAGCAGGACGGCGCCCGTATCCTTTATGAGCGTCTGGAGTTTCATTTCAGTTCCAACTTGAGTATGCTTCCTTTCTTAACGGTTTCTCCCGCCCGGGGCTGTTGGCTGCGGACATGCCCGCTGCCCGAGTACTGGCATTCCAGGCCGGCCCGTCCGGCGAGGTAGAGAGCGTCCTTGAGCCCCAGGCCGCTGAGGGCAGGCACCACGGTGCTGGGACTGTCGTCCGCTGCGGCGGGTTCGACGCTGGTCTTCATGAGAGGCAGTTCCCCGCTGCGTTCCAGGCTGCCGTACCACTCCGGATCGGTGTTGCAGATATGGTTCACCACGGTCTTCACGGCGCGGGCGGGAATGCCGCCACCCTGGTAACTGTGGCCGGTAGGTTTGGAATAAACCGTGCAGATGATGCTGTAGCGGGGACTGTCGGCGGGGAAGAAGCCCGCGAAGGTGCCCTGATACTTGCGCCTGCCGTAGGCGTCCTTGTAGGCCCCGTTCTCGAAGGTGCCGAACGAGGTGCCCGTCTTGCCGGCCACCGCGCAGGCGGCGTTCTTGAGCACGCGCGCCGTACCCTCTTCCGTCACGGCCTTGAGGGCGCGGGTGAGGGTGTCGGCCACCGCCGGCGAGCAGACCGATGCGTTGAGCACCGAGGGGCCCCGGTTCTCGTCGCGGCCGATACGCTCCACCAGGTAGGGCTTCATCATCCGGCCCTTGTTGGCTATGGCGTTATAGAAGGTGAGGATGTGCAGGGGCGTCTCCTCGGTGTTGTAGCCGAAACCCATGGAACCCAGGTCGCCCTTGATCCAGTAGCGCGACTTGGGCGTGGGGATGGTGGGCGCGGCCAGGCCGTCCAGGTCGAAGTCGAAGGTCTCCCCGAGTTTGTAGGAGTAGATTTTTTCGATGAACTGCATGGTCTTCGCCTCGCTCTCGCCGTAGTTGTCGATGGCCAGGGTGGCGAAGACGTAGTTCGACGACATCTTGAATCCGTCGATGATGCTGATCTCGCTGCGCTTCTTCTCGCGCTCGTAGTCGCGGATGTGCTGGTCGTCGATCTGCGTGCCCGCCACGTGCCCGTGCCGGGTGGGGATGGTCTCCTCGAGCGAATGGATGACACCGTCGGAGAGCACGGTCATCAGGGTCACGGTCTTGAAGACCGATCCGGGTTCGCCCTTGCGGCCCACCGCCAGGTTGGTGATTTCCTCGAAGGCGTTCTCCCGGTCGGGGTCGCGGAAGAGATTCACCATGGCCCTGATGGCGCCGGTCTTCACTTCCATGAGCACGAGGCAGGCCCCTTCCAGGTCGTCCTCGCCCATGATCTGATCGCGCAGGGCCTTGTCGGCCACGTCCTGGAGGTCGATGTCGAGGGTGCTCACCAGGTCTTTCCCGTCCACGGCGCGCACGTAGCTGCTGTCGAAGTCGCGGACCCGGCCGTAGTCGGTCTGGCGCAGGCATTCCCGGCCGTCCTTGCCGTGGAGGAAGTAGTCGAAGCGTCCCTCCAGGCCGATGTGCGTGTTGCGCACGCCGGTGGCGCTGTTGTCGCGCACGAATCCTATGGTGCGGCGCGCCAGCGCTCCGTAGGGATAGCGGCGCACGTTGCGCTGTTCGGTGATGAGTCCGCCCTTGTTGCGCCCCTCACGGAAGAGGGGGAGCCCCTGGATGCGGAGCAGGGTCTTGTGGTCTACGCCCCGGGCCAGCAGGAGGTATTTGCTCCCGTTCGTGCGGCCCGCGCGGATGGCCTCGAAATAGGCCTGGGCGCTCTTCGCAGGCAGGATCTCGGCGAGGCCGTCGGAGAGGGCGCGCGCCTTCTCGAGCCATTCGCTTTCCAGCCTGGAGCCCTTTTCCCGCGGCATCTTGCTGAAATGGACTTTCTGCACGGTGCAGTCCATGTGGATGTCGTAGACGGGGTACGACATGGCGAGCAGGCGTCCCTTGCTGTCGAGGATGTTGCCGCGCACGGGTTCGAGCACACGTACGACGCTCTGCGGCCGCAGCGCGGCTTCAATCTTGGAAGCCGGACGGTAGAACAGCTGGATGCCGACGATCTTCACGAAGATCGCCACCGCCGCCAGAAGCAGCAGGACATAGACGTAGTAGAGGACGTTCCCTATGCGGTCCCTCTTCTTCTCCGTGTCCCTTATGTCGTTCTGTCCGTTCATCGGCCAAGGGTCGTTGCGGGCTTTTCCGCCTCGCGGACGGATGAACCCAGGGATTCCAATGTCTTTTCCACCGTGGAGCGGCGGCTCAGCGTGGCTACCTCGAAGGTTTTCTCCTGATAGAGGAGTTCCATCTCGTGCAGCCGGGCGTTGTTCTGCTCCATCTTGCCCAGCGTCGCCTCGATCTGGAGGCTGAAGAAGATGACGAGGCCCAGCAGCAGGAAGGTGTAGGCAATGTGCAGGAAGTAGCGGTCGGCGCCCAGACGCATGAGGAACTCGCCTTTCAGGATGGCCGAAAGGCTGTTCTTGATGAGGGTGCCGGCATCGGCCAGCTTCCATTTCCTGCGTGCTTCCTCTTTCATCTCACTTCGTTTTGTCTGCGCCTTGCCACGCGCATCTTGGCGCTGCGGGCGCGGGTGTTTCCGGCGATCTCCTCCTCGGAGGGGAGGACCGGTTTGCGGATTTCCGCCTCCAGCGGAGCCGTCGATCGTCCGTAGAGGTCGCGCTCCTCCTCACCGTCCAACTTTCCGCTCCGGATGAAGTTCTTCACCATCCGGTCTTCGAGCGAATGGTAGGTGATCACCACCAGGCGCCCGCCCGGTTTGAGTGAGCGGACGGCGCCCTGGAGGAACTTCTCCAGCGCACGCATCTCCTGGTTTACCTCGATGCGGAGGGCCTGATAGACCTTGGCGAGTGTCTTGTGCGCTGCGAAAGACGGCAGGGCTGCTGAGATGGCATTGTCGAGGTCGTCCGTCGTGCGGATGGGGCGCTGTGCCGCGGCGGCAGCGATGAGCTGTGCCAGGACACGGGCGTTGTCCAACTCGCCGTAGAGGCGGAGGATCCGTTCCAATCCTTCTTGCGTATAAGAATTGACAATGTCAGCCGCAGTTGTGTCGCCCTGCCCGTTCATTCGCATATCCAGCGGCGCGCTGAAGCGGAAGGAGAACCCCCGCTCAGCCGTATCGAACTGGTGAGAGGACACGCCAAGGTCGGCGATGATTCCGTCGAGGCCCTCCGGCGCGTGCAGGAGGACGTAATTATGTATAAATCTGAAATTGTTGTGTATGAGTGTGAAACGCGGATCGTCGAGGGCGTTTTGCAACGCGTCCGCGTCGCGGTCGAAGGCCAGCAGGCGTCCGTCGGGACCCAGACGGCGCAGGATCTCCGCGCTGTGCCCGCCGCCGCCGAACGTGGCGTCGGCATAACAGCCGGAGACGCTGCCCATGAGCGCGTCGACGCTTTCTCTGAGTAGTACGGGATTGTGGTACTCCGACATGAGCGACCCCTCCCTATCGCTTCGAGAGGCTTTCCGCTATGGCAATGATTTCGTTGTCGGATACCCGGGAAGACTCGTGATTCTCCTTAGCCCAGAGCTCGATTCTGAAACCATTGCCGGAGAAAACCACTTCTTTGTTGACACCGATCGCGTCGAGAAGTTTGCGCGAGATGGAAATGCGCCCGAGTTTGGGATCGGGCTCCACGATGTCGCAGTCGCGCATGTATTCTCTCCAGAATAGTGCGTGCTTACGGTTGAAGTTGATGTCGAGGGCTCCCAGGACCTCGCCCGATTTGCGCTCCCACTCCTCGTAGGTGTACATCTCCAGGCAAGGCTCAAAAAGGTTTTTCTTGATGACGAACCTCATATCGCTTCCCGGCGGCAATACCCCCTTGAACGCCGCGGGAAAGACCAGCCTTCCCTTGTCGTCAACCCTGGAGGTATATTCGCCGATAAACGTGACCATAATTCTTATACGCAATTGGCACAAAGATAGAAATAATTTTCCATTTTCTTCCACTTGCTTACAAATTTTTCCACAAAAACTGATGGCGTCGGTGATGGTCACCAAGTCGGAAAGAATGGTTATATTTGACAAAAAATCGGTTAAAATGAACAGTTACAAACATCTCCTCCTCTTTTTTGCTCTGGCAATCTCTTTCTCGGCACCGGCCAAAAGCCAGAAAGATCCTATGCCGGATGCACTCTTTGAAAAGGGTAGCTTCTTCACCGGGGTCAACTACTGGGGCAGTGAAAGCGCCACGGAAATGTGGAACAGGTGGAATCCCCAAAGCATCGATCTGGATATCCGTACGCTTGCACAGAACGGCGTGCAGGTAATCCGCTGCTTTCCGCGTTGGGACCTGTTCCAGCCCATCACTATGTTCTACGGAATCCGTGGCAGTTTCATGGAATACGGAATGAATGGCGGCCCCTTGACCGACCCCGACGGAGTGGACATGGAGATGATCGGCCGTTTCCGTTTCCTTTGTGACTGTTGCTCAAAGTATGGGGTAAAGGTCATTCCCTCAATCATCACAGGTTGGATGAGTTCGAGGCTTTTTGTCCCTGAACCTCTGCAGAGAGTCAATGTCATCAGCAATTCCGAGGCCATAATGTGGGAGGTGCGCTTCGTACGCCGCTTTGTACGAGAACTCAAGGACCACCCTGCCATCGCCGCCTGGGACCTTGGCAATGAATGCAACTGTATGGGCGGTGTGGAGAACCCCCATCAGGCCTGGCAGTGGCTGTATTCCATTTCGTCCGCCATCCGCCTGGAGGATCCCGGCCGGCCGGTCATATCCGGAATGCACGGACAGTCCACGGGGGTGTGGGACAAATGGAACCTGCAGACCCAGGGTGAACTGCTTGATATCCTCACCCCGCATCCTTATCCCGGATTCAGGCCGGAGGCAAACCGGGAACCGGGCAACGGCCTCAGGAATGCCAATCACGTTTCTGCACAGTGCCTTATGTATGAAGGGATTGCAGGTAAACCTGCTTTTGGCGAAGAATGTGGTAGCATGGGCCCCAACATCATGTCCCACGAGCGCGCGGCCAAGATGCTCACCATGCAGTATTTCCAGAGTTGGGCCGACGGACTGTCAGGACATCTGTACTGGTGTGCCTACGACCAAAGTCATTTGGATTTTCCGCCCTACAGCTGGAATATGATGGAGCGGGAATTGGGCATGACCACCAGGGATCATAAGCCGCTGCCGGAACTGGAGGCAATGAAACGCTTCAACGAGTTCCGTCGCAGCCTGCCTTTTTCCAAACTCCCACCCCGGCAGATTGATGCCTATGTCATCCTGCCCGAAACAAAAGACGCCTGGCCCATGCCCATTGCCGCGCTTTGCCTTGCCCGCCAGGCCGGCTTCGATATTGCGTTTACCGGCGCGGCACATCCGCTTCCCGATGCCAGCTTCTACATCCTTCCCTCTTCCGAGGGGTGGAACGTCTTCCCCATGTCCATGTGGACAGAACTCAAGAAACGCATCGCTGAAAACGGAGCGACCCTGCTTTATACCCGTGGCGGCGGTATGGCCGGACTGAGTGAGTTCGAAGATGTGTTTGGCGTGCGGATCGAGGCGAATTACCGTGAAGCCCGGGTGTCCGAATTCGCCTTTGAGGACAGGCCTGCCGAGACTTTGAAAACAAGGGACAGTGCCGTGTCGCTCTGGCGCCCCACCACGGCCAAGGTGCTGGCAAAGGATAAAACCGGCAATCCAATGGTAACGCTGAACACTTTCGGAAAAGGCAAGGCCATTGCGGTCAATGCTCCCGTGGAATATGGTGCCGTTGACCAGGCGGGCATTTTCACCTGGGAGGTACGCAATCCGCTGTACAGGATCTACGAACGGGCGGCAGCCGAGAGCAGGGTGGTACGCAGGGTTATGCGGGATAACCCTGGCGTCACATTCACTGAACACCCTCAGCCGGACGGGACGACCCTCGTCGTGGGAATCAATTGCCTTGAAGAAAACGTAGCGTGTCCCATAAGCGTCCACGGTAAAGTGGGGCAGGTCTGGGGTGCAAGGATCCTCAACGGAGTGCTTCAGCTGGAGGCCAACTGCGGCTGTATCTTTGAAGTCAGATAGTGCGCCCTCAGCGGTTAAGTTCGTCTGCGCTCTTGATGAAGCCGGCCAGCTCTTTGTCGGAGACGCTGTAATTCTGCATCTCACCTGAGAAATACTGGTCGTAGGCAGCCATGTCCACGAATCCGTGTCCCGAGAGGTTGAAGAGGATGGTCTTCTGCTCTCCGCTCTCCTTGCACTTGAGCGCTTCGCGGATGGTTGCGGCAATGGCGTGGCACGATTCGGGTGCGGGGATGATGCCTTCGGTCCGGGCAAACAGCACCCCGGCCTGGAACGACTCGAGCTGCTCGATGTCGACGGCTTCCATGTATCCGTCCTTCATCAGCTGCGAGAGGATCACGCCCGCTCCGTGGTAGCGCAAGCCGCCGGCGTGGATGGAAGCCGGTTTGAAACTGTGCCCCAGGGTGAACATGGGCAGGAGCGGGGTCATGCCGGCTTCGTCACCGAAATCGTATTCGAAGACGCCTTTCGTGAGTTTGGGGCAGGAACAGGGTTCCGCCGCAATGAAACGCGTCTTCTTCCCTTCCTCGATCTTGTGCCGCATGAAGGGGAAGGCGAGGCCCGAGAAGTTGGAGCCGCCGCCGAAGCAGGCGATCACGATGTCGGGGTACTCGCCCGTGAGGGCCATCTGTTTCTCGGCTTCCAGCCCGATGACGGTCTGGTGCAGGCACACGTGGTTGAGCACCGAGCCCAGGGCGTACTTGCAGTTGGGCGTGCTGACGGCCAGCTCGATGGCTTCCGAGATGGCGCAGCCCAGCGAACCGCGGTCGTTGGGATTGCGGGTGAGGATGTCCTTGCCCGCACGGGTCGACATGGAAGGCGAGGGGGTGATGGCGGCGCCGAAGGTCTGCATGATGCTGCGCCGGTAGGGCTTCTGCTCGTAGCTCACTTTCACCATGTAGACGGCGCAGTCGATGCCGAACTTCTTGGTGGCGTAACTCAGTGCGCCGCCCCACTGTCCGGCGCCCGTTTCGGTAGTGAGGTTGGTGACGCCCTGCTCCTTGGCATAATAGGCCTGGGCAATGGCGGAATTGAGTTTGTGGCTGCCCGCCGGGCTCACCGACTCGTTCTTGAAGTAGATGTGGGCCGGGGTTCCCAGCGCCGCCTCCAGTTCATAGGCGCGCACCAGGGGCGTACAGCGATAGGCCGCGTACTGCTCGCGCACCGCTTCGGGGATGGGGATCCAGACGTCGGTCTGATTGAGTTCCTGGTCGGCGCAGGCCTTGCAGAAAATGGGGTAGAGGTCCTCGGCCTTGAGCGGCTGCCTCGTGGCAGGGTGCAGGAAGGGGAGGGGCTTGTTGGGCATCACCGCCTGGATGTTGAAATAGTGCGTTGGAATCTCCGATTCCGGAAGCAGGTACTTTTTCTGTCTCATACTACTATGGTTTTGTTGATCGTTGGCATAAAAAAAGGCGCGCCGTAAGTCGGCGTGCCAGGGTTAAAGTGCAGTATACGGCAGTGCGACTTACAGTTTTTGACTGCAAGCGCGCCACCAGAAAATGCTGCTACTTTTTCTCATTCCGTTTGCAAACCTATGGAAAAGATCAGAAAAAAACAAAAAAACTTTTGCGTGTCGCATTTATTTGTTGGATTTTTCTGTTTGCCGCGCCTAGTTTTGCGCCCATGAAGATGCGTGAACTGCCCGGCGGGGAACGGCCCCGCGAGAAACTCTGGGAACGGGGTGCGCCCGCCCTGAGCAACGGCGAGCTGCTGGCCATCCTGCTGCGCAGCGGCACCCGGAGCGAGAGCGTGCTCGACCTGGCGCAGCGGCTCCTGTCGGCCGCCGGGGGTTCGCTCACGCGCCTTTCGACCCTCTCGGCCGAGGCCCTCTGCCGTCTTCCGGGCATCAAGAAAGACAAGTCGGCCAGTGTGCGGGCCGCCTTCGAACTGGGCCGTCGCCTCATGGCGGAGGCGTCTGCCCCGGCCGGCCAGCCCGTGCTCTCGGCCCGCTCGGTCTACGAACAGATGCTGCCCGTCCTGAAAGGCCGGCAGTGCGAGGAATGCTGGGTGCTGTTCCTGAACCACGCGCGCCTGGTGACGGGGCGGGAGCGCATCTCCGAAGGCGGCCTCACCGCCACCACGGTAGACTGCCGCCCGATCCTGCGCCGGGCCCTGGAGCAGGGGGCCACCGCCCTCATCCTGGTGCACAACCATCCCGCCTCCAATCCCGAGCCGAGCAAGGAAGACGTGGCGGTGACGCAGGCCCTGCGCAAGGCCGCGTCGGCCTTCGATATCGTGCTGCTCGACCATGTGGTGGTGAGCGACGACTCCTTCTACAGTTTCCGCGACGAGCGCGTGTTTTTCCGTTAATCCTTCCAACTGAACTATGAGACACTTCTTTTCCCTATGCGTGCTTTCCCTGGAAGCGCTCCTTGCCTGCGGGCGGTCCGAACCCCTGCCCCGGGCGGACGTGCCCGGCCGGCGTTATCCGCTCACCGTCGCGCTGCCGCCGCTTTCGCGCCTTACGGGCGGGGAAACGCTGACGGAAGGCAGCCTCACGGTGGTGGCCTACGACGCCGCCACCGGCCTGCTCGATGCCGTGCAGACGGTGCACGGGGTCCGGTCGGTCACCTTGTCCTGCACTTCGGGCGAGAAGCACATCCACGCCTTCCTGAATGAAGAAGACGCCTTCGAGCGCCCTTTCGCCCGCGAGGGCGATGAGGCCTTTCGCACGCTCTCGCTCAACTTCAGCGACAGTGCCCTGCCCTTTTCGGGCGCCGCGACGGCCCAGCTGCCCCTGCTCAGCTCGGTTTCGGTGCCCATGCGGCGCGAGGTGGCCCGTGTGGTGCTGGGGCGCATCCGCTTCGACCTGGGCTATTACGACGCCGCCCGCGCGCCCGTCCCGCCCGTACTCCGTGCCGTGTACCTCATCAACATCCCCACGGTGCTGAGCGGGGGAGAACCCGGCGGCTGGCTGCTGGGGCGCTGGCACGACTCGGCCACCCATCCGCTCGCGAGTGACGAGATCGGCCTTACGCTCACGCCGGGGCAGGAACTGTACGGCACCGCGCACCGTTTTTACGCCTTCCCGCACGACGGCTCCGCCTACGATTCACGCCTGGTGGTGGAGATGAGCCTGGGCGGCCACACGCTCTACTATTCCGTCACGCTTCCGCCCCTGCAGGCGGGCAAGAGCTACGAGATTGCCGAGCTGGCCATCACCCGGCCCGGCAGCGACGACCCCGACACGCCCCTCGTCCTTTTTGACCAGGGTATACGGATCGAGGTGCGCGACTGGGATTCGCTGCAGCTGACCGACGGGACCGATTTCTGAATCTGGGCCGCAACCTTGTTTTTCCCGTCACAAAAAGGTATATTTGCGTATTAAAACCTTTTTACCTATGGCAAACAAGAAACTGGAACTTGTTCCGACCCTGTCCGAGGCCTTCGAGCTCGGCATCAAGAACCTTTTCCCGCTCATCCTGGCGCTCATCCTCTATCTGATCACCATCTGGATTCCCTACCTGAACGTAGGTACCACTGTGGGGATGTACCGCCTCATCATCGACATGACCAAGGGCGAGGCCATAAACCCGCTCGCCATCTTCGACAAAGACAATTTCACGCAGATCGGCGACTTTTTCCTCCTGCTGGCCTTCCTGGGCATCGGCGTGTCCGTGGCCTTCTGCTTCATGATTGTGCCTGGCTTCGTGCTCGGCATCGCCTGGGGCTACGCCATCTACCTGCTCATTGAAAAGAAGGTGCTGCCGCTCGAGGCCCTGTCCCTGAGCTACAAGGCCACCTACGGAGAGAAGTGGACCATCTTCCTCATCGAGATCCTGGTCACCCTGCTCATCGGCATTGTCTGCGTGCTGCTGGCGCTCATCCCCAAGGTGGGCGTGCTCTTCAGCATCCTCGCCGGCCTGGTGGGCTGCTCCTTCGCCGTGGCCGTGGAGGCCGTGCTCTACCGGCATTTCTCCGCCAAGGTCGATGACATCCTGGGCGCCGCTCCTGCGCAGCCGGCTCCCGCTGCTGAGGAATAATGGTCAGCACCGAGCAGGATTCGCATTTTTCCCATCTTGAGTCGATGTCGGTGCGGGAGATCCTCACCGGCATCAACCAGGAGGACCAGTCCGTCCCGCTGGCGGTCGAAGCCGCCATCCCGGCCATAGAAAGGCTGGTGGAAGGCATCGTCGCCCGGGGCGGACGCATTTTCTACATGGGCGCCGGCACCAGCGGGCGGCTCGGCGTGGTGGACGCTTCCGAGATTCCGCCCACCTACGGCGTGGAAGGCCGCTTCATCGGCATCATCGCCGGGGGCGACACGGCCTTCCGCAATGCGGTGGAGGGCGCTGAGGACGACCCGCAGCAGGGGATCGACGACCTTCTGGCCTTCCATCCCACGCCCGCGGACACGCTGATCGGCATCTCCGCCAGCGGCAACGCCCCCTATGTGGTGGGTGCCGTGCGGAAGGCGCGCGAACTGGGGCTGCTCACCGGATGCATCAGCTGCAACGCGGAAGGAGCCCTCGCCCAGGCCTGCGAATGCCCCGTGGTGGCCCTCGTGGGGCCGGAATTCGTGACCGGCAGCACCCGTATGAAATCGGGTACGGCGGCCAAACTCATCCTCAATATGATTTCCACCTCGGTGATGATCCTGGGCGGCCACGTCCAGGGCAACAAGATGGTGGACATGCAGCTGACCAACAAAAAACTCGTCGACCGGGGAGCCCGGATGATCCTGGAGAAAACCGGGATGACCGACTATGACCGGGCCAGGGCCTTGCTGCTGGAACACGGTTCCGTGCGGGCCGCGGTCGAAGCCTATAAGTCTGAACAAGCATGATGAAACCCGACACGTCCCGGAAATTCTACAAATGGGAGGTGGTGCTGCTCCTCTGGGTGGCCTATTTCCTGAACCAGGGCGACCGCCAGGTCTTCAATACCGTGCTCCCGCACATCCAGGACTTCCTGGGTGCGAGCGACGCCACGATGGGCCTCATCTCCACCTGCTTCAACATTTTGGCCTGCAGCAGCTGCGTCCTTGTTTTCGAGCCATGAGGATCCTGATCGAGAGCGGCGCCACCAAGAGCGAATGGCGCATCCTGGGCGGGGGAGAGCGTTTCTTCCTGTCGGGCACCAACGTGTCTTCCATGCCCCTTCCGGCGGTCTGCAAGCTGTTGGAAGAGGGGGTGAGGCAGTGCCGTTCCCTGTCGGCTGAGCCCGTCGAGGGGCTCTATCTCTATACCGCCGGGGTTGTGACGCCCGACATCCGGGGCGAGCTCTCCGCCTTCCTGCAGGGTCTGGTCCCCGGCGCCGAACTGGACATACAGAACGACCTCATGGGCGCCGCCCGGGGGGCCTTCGGCCGCGAAAGCGGCATTGTGGCCATCCTGGGAACGGGTTCCAACACCTGCTTCTATGACGGCGCTTCGGTGAGCCAGAAGGTCTTTTCAGGCGGATTCATCCTGGGCGACGACGGCAGCGCCTCCGTGCTGGGCCGGCTCTTCCTGGCCGACTGGATCAAATACCGCGTGCCCGCCGACCTGGCCGCCGAATTCACGGCCCGTTTCGACGGCTCGTACGCCGGCATTGTGGAGAAGGTCTACCGGAGCGACGCCCCCGCGCGTTACCTGGGTTCGCTCGCGCCCTTCATCCTGGAGCACTATGACACCTCGGAATACGTCCGCGGCCTGGTGGACGGGCATTTCCGCGCCTTCGTGGAAAAGTCGCTGCGCGCCTACGACCTGGAGACCTGGCCGGTTGGCGTTGTGGGCGGCTTTGGCTGGGCCTGCCGCAGCATCGTGCAGCGCATCTTCACCGAATACGGCATCCGCATCCACGCCTTCGTGCCCGCACCCATCGACGGACTGGAACGTTATCACGCCCCATAACAGACGAAAAGAGCGACCCGTGAGGGCCGCTCCTGGGGTGCGATGTGGGGCTCGAACCCACGACAACCAGAACCACAATCTGGTGCTCTACCAACTGAACTAATCGCACCGTATGGGACTGCAAAGGTAATAAAATATTTTAAGCACGCAAACGGAAAAACGCTATCTTTGTGGAGACAAAAGTTGATTATGGCCAAAGAGATCAAGTTTTCCCTGGTATACAGGGACATGTGGCAGTCTTCCGGTAAATATGTGCCGCGGGTCGACCAGCTGGAGCGGGTGGCTCCGGCCATTGTGTCGATGGGCTGTTTCGACCGCGTGGAGACCAACGGCGGGGCCTTCGAACAGGTGAACCTGCTGTTCGGCGAGAACCCCAACGTGGCGGTGCGCCGCTGGACGGCCCCCCTGCGCAAGGCAGGCCTGCAGACCCATATGCTCGAGCGCGGCTTGAACGCGCTGCGGATGAATCCCGTGCCCGCCGACGTGCGTGAGCTCATGTTTCGCGTGAAGAAGGCCCAGGGCACCGACATCGCCCGCAGTTTCTGCGGCCTGAATGACCCGCGGAACCTGCGCCTCAGTGTGGAGTACGCCAGGAAGGCGGGGATGATCTCCCAGGCCGCCCTTTCCGTCACGCACTCCCCGGTGCATACGGTGGAGCACTACCTGGGCGTGGTGGACCAGCTGGTAGACTGGGGTGCCGACGAGATATGCCTCAAGGATATGGCCGGCGTGGGCCGGCCCACGGCCCTGGCGGAGCTCACGGCCGGCATCAAGCGCCGCCATCCGCAGGTGAAGGTGCAGTACCACGGCCATTGCGGACCGGGATTCTCGCCCGCGTCCATGCTGGAAGTGGCCCGTGCCGGCGCCGACTACCTCGACGTGGCGGTGGAACCCCTCAGCTGGGGTAAGGTCCACCCCGACGTGATCACCGTGCGGGAGATGCTCCGTGCCGACGGCTTCCTGGTCAAGGACCTGAATATGGACGCCTACATGGAGGTGCGCCGCCTCACCCAGGAGTTCATCGACGATTTCCTGGGCTACTGGATCAACCCGGCCAACGCGCGTATGAGTTCGCTGCTGGTGGGCTGCGGCCTGCCCGGCGGCATGATGGGCTCCATGATGGCCGACCTGAAGGGCTTCCAGGCCGCCATCAACGCCTCCGAACGGGCGAACGGCAAGCCCGAGAGCAGCCTCGACAGCCTTATGGTACAGCTCTTCCGCGAAGTGGAGTACGTGTGGCCGCGCCTGGGCTATCCGCCCCTCGTGACCCCGTTCAGCCAGTACGTGAAGAACACGGCCCTCATGAACCTGCTCGCCCTGGCGGGCGGAAAGGAGCGTTTCTCCACCATCGACAAGGATACCTGGGGGATGATCCTGGGCCGGATGGGCCGTCTGCCCGGGCCCCTCGCCCCCGAGATCGTGGCCCTCGCCAAGGAAAAAGGCTACGAATTCTACGAGGGCGACCCGCAGGACGAATACCCAGACGAACTGCCCCGTTTCCGCGCCATGATGAAAGAAGAGGGCTGGGACTGCGGCCAAGACGACGAGGAACTCTTCGAACTCGCCATGCACGAACGCCAGTACCGCGACTACCGCTCCGGCGTTGCCAAGGAACGCTTCAACAAGGAGCTGGAGGAGCTGCGCGCGAAGGCCGGCGCCCCCATCACGGTGACGCGTCCCGTGGTGGAAATGCCCGCGTTCAGCGTGGAAGAAGTGGCCGCCCGTTATCCCCACGCCGTGCCGGTGCAGGCCCCCGTGCGGGGGATCCTCCGCTGGGAGTACGACGTGGACGACGCCTCCTCGGCGCCCGTCACGGGAACGCCGGTGCGGGCCGGTGCGGCCATGGGCTATGTGGACGCCTACTACGGGCGGGAGGAGATCCTTCCCGCCATTGACGGACGCATCGTGGCCGTCACCGCGAAACAGGGCGCCGCGGTGGTGAAAGGCCAGATCGTGGCCTTTATCCAATAGTTAAACCAGTTCGCAGAAGAGGGTGGCGAGGCTGCAGTCCGTCACCTGCACCGTCACGTACTCGCCCGGGCGGTGGACGGAATCGTCCCAGACGCACATCTTGTTCTGGGCGTTGCGGCCGCAGAGCTGTCCGGAACCCTTTTTGGACGGGCCTTCCACCAGCACCTCGAAGCGTTTGCCCACATCGCGCCGGTTGCTCTCGAGGCTCAGGCGGTTCTGCAGGGCGATGATCTCTTCCAGGCGGCGGTTCTTGACTTCCGGGGGGACGTCGTCGGGGTAGCGGCGCGCCGCCAGCGTGCCGGGCCGCTCCGAATACTGGAACATGAAGGCGGCGTCGAAGCCCACCTCCTCGAAGAGCGAAAGCGTGAGCCGGTGGTCCTCCTCGGTCTCGGAGCAGAAACCCGCAATCACATCGGTGGTGATGGCGCAGTCGGGCATGGCGGAGCGGATGGCCCGCACCCGGCCGAGGTACCATTCTCGCGTGTAGCCGCGCCGCATCTTCTCCAGCAGGCGGTCGGAGCCCGACTGGACGGGCAGATGGATGTGCCGGCAGATGTTGGGCCGGGCGGCCATCACGGCGATGAGCCGGTCGGAGATGTCTTTCGGATGGGAGGTCGAGAAGCGTACGCGCAGGGCCGGGTCGAGGGCGGCCACCATGTCCAGCAGATCGGCGAAGGAGACCTCGCCGTCGCGGTAGGAATCCACGTTCTGTCCCAGCAGGGTCACTTCCTTATAGCCCATTTCCAGACATTCGCAGGCCTCGCGCACGATGCTGCGGTGGTCGCGGCTCCGCTCGGCGCCCCGGGTGTAGGGGACTACACAGTAGGAGCACACGTTGTTGCAGCCGCGCATAATGGAGATGAAGGCCGAGACCCCGTTCTTGTCAATACGGAGCGGGCGGATGTCGCCGTAGGTCTCCTCGCGCGAGAGTTCCACGTCCATCTGCGGATGCCCCTCCGACACGGCGGCGAGCAGCGCCGGCAGGTTCCGGTAGGCGTCGGGGCCCGCCACCACGTCCACCTTCCCGCTGTCGAGCAGACGGTCTTTCAGGCGCTCGGCCATACAGCCCAGGATCCCCACCACCAGGCCGGGACGGTCCTTCCGGCAGGCGTGGAACTGCTCGATGCGGCCCAGGATGCGCTGCTCGGCTCCGTCGCGCACCGAGCAGGTGTTGGCCATGATCACGTCGGCCTCATGCATGTCTTCGGTGCGTTCGTATCCGGCGCCGGCGAGGATGGAGAACACCACTTCCGTGTCGTTCACGTTCATCTGGCAGCCGTAGGTCTCAATGTAAAGCTTTTTCATCTCGGACGCAAAGATAGATAAAATTCGTATCTTTGCATTGTACGCGTTATGGGAAGAAAGACCGGAATCATACTGCTGTTCGCCCTTGTGCTGCTGGCGGCGCCCGGCTGCCGCAACAAGTTCAAGGAGGTGAGCGTCACCTCGTTCGATCTCGCATCCGTGGTGCCTACGGGCTTGCGCTCGTTCGATGCGGTGGTGGCCCTGGGCGTGCACAACCCCGCTCCGGAGTTCACCCTGCGCAACATCCGCGGCACGGTGCGGCGCGACACCACGGCCCTCTTCCTCTTAACCGTGGAAGACGTGCCGGTGCAGGGCCACACCGACAAGGTCTACCAGGTTCCGGTGCACGGCACGCTCTCCGACGGGGTGACCCTCCTGCAGATGGCGGTGTTGCTGCGCAGCTTCAATCCCGACGAGTACAAGGTAGATGTTTCGGCCCGTGCCAGCCTCGCCGCTGGAGTTGGCAAGAATCTTGAATACAACGCCATACCGTTGTCTAAATTCATGAAGAATCTATGAAGCGCCTTGCTGCCATACTGCTCGTCCTCATCGCCGCCGGCCTGCCCCGGCTGGGCGCCCAGCAGCCCCCGGAGGGCTATGAATGGGCCGATTCGCTCGTATTCACGCCCCTTTCGGCCGTGGATTCCCTCCTCTCGGGCCGTTCCATCTTCGCCGTCCTGCCCGACGGCGTGAACGTCTCGCAGCCGGCCGCCCTGCGCAGCGCCTTGTCGGACCGCATCGAGTCCAACGCCCGCGGCCAGATGCAGGGCTACCGCATCCGCATCTTCTTCAACAACAACCAGACGGCCCGGGGTGATTCCGAGGCCGCCCTCTACCGTTTCAAGGTGCATCATCCCGGCGTGGCGGCCTACCGCAGTTTCGCCAATCCCTATTTCAAGGTGACGGTGGGCGACTACCGCAGCAAGTCCGAGGCCCTCGAGGCCCTGGGCCCCATCAAGGCCGAGTTTCCCACGGCCTTCATCGTGCGGGAGCGTTTCCACTATCCCGCCATCGGCAAGGAATCGGGCTTCCGGGTAGACACCTTGCGCGTGCTGCACGCCATAAAGCCCTGAGTGATGCAGAAGCAGGGACTCGAACTCCGGCAGACCCAGCGTCTTTCGCCGCTTCAGATCCAGACCATCAAGCTCATTGAGCTGCCGGTGCAGGAACTGGAGCAGCGCATCCGCACCGAACTGGAGGAGAATCCCGTGCTCGACGACACCCCCGTCGCCTCCGACGAGGAGAGCAAGGACATTTCCATCGACGAGCTGGGCGAGGACGATTACATCCCCGCCTACCGCACCCGCGTGTCGAACTGGGGCAAAGACCCCCGTCCCGAGCGGGAGACTTTCAGCGTGAAGGAGAGTTTCAACCAGAGTCTCACCGACCAGCTGGGGTTCCGCAACCTCGACGCCCGGCGGGAGCGCATCGGCCGTTTCATCATCGGCAGTCTCGATGCCGACGGCTACCTGCGGCGCGACATCGGTTCGCTCACCGACGACCTTGCCTTCCGCGAGGGCCTGGAGGCGACCGAGTCCGAGGTGGAGGAGATGCTCACCCTCATCCAGGAGTTCGAGCCGGCGGGCGTGGGTGCCCGCGACCTGCGCGAGTGCCTGCTCCTGCAACTCCGTGCCCGTAAGCAGACGCCGGCCGTATGCAACGCCGAGCGCATCCTGGAGGAGCAGTTCGAGGAGTTTTCCAACCGGCATTTTTCCAAGATCACCGCGCGTCTGGGGCTGAGCGAGCAGGAGCTCAAGGACGCCATGGCGCAGATCGTGCGGCTCAATCCCGCTCCCGGCGGGCAGGTGGACGATTCCTACGATGACCAGGCGCAGCAGATCGTGCCCGATTTCGTCCTGGAGGAGCAGGACGGCCGGCTCAGTTTCTCGATGCCGCGTTTCTCCGTCCCCGAACTCCGGGTGAACAAGCGTTACGCCCAGATGCTGCTCGACGCCAAGGGCGCTTCGGAGCGGGCCCAGAAGGAGGCGGCCACCTTCGTGCGGCAGAAGCTCGACTCGGCCAAGTGGTTCGTGGAGGCCCTGCGTCAGCGTCAGAACACCCTCCAGAAGACCATGCAGGCCATCCTCGATTATCAGTACAGCTACTTTGAAGACGGCGACGAGAGTCACCTGCGGCCCATGGTCCTGAAGGACATTGCCGAGAAGACCGGCTTCGACATCTCCACCATCTCGCGTGTAGTGAACAGCAAATATATCGAGACGCATTTCGGCATTTTCCCGCTCAAGTATTTCTTTTCCGAGGGTATGGAGAACAAGGAAGGGGAGGAGGTTTCCACCCGTGAGCTCAAGCGGGCCCTGCAGGAGTGCGTAGACGCCGAGGACAAGAAAAAACCTCTTACCGACGAGCAGTTGGTAGAGGAAATGGAAAAACGGGGCTACAAGGTGGCCCGGCGTACCATCGCCAAGTATCGCGGGCAGCTGGGCATCCCCCTGGCCCGCTGGCGCAAACAGCTCTGATCACATATCGAGCTGACCGCCGGGACGATGCAACGCGTCCCTTTTTTTTCGCATCTATTGAGCGGAATAAACATCAAGTGAATGAGAACATTCTGCTCACGCATCATCTTTTTCTGCCTGTTCGCGGCGCTGCTCTGTGCCTGTTCGAAGAAGGATGATCTCCTGTTCCGCGAGCTCACTATGGCGCAGCTCAGCGGCGGTTCGTTCCGTACCGACGGGGGTAAGGATTTCCAGGTGGTGGAGCAGATTTCCGATCTCGATCTCACCCTGGACGGGCGTTATCTCATCCTGTGCGACGTGCTCCGCTCTTCGAACCGTTCCGACAACGCCTATGAAGTGCGTCTGCTCGACTTCGACTATGTGCTCGTGAAAGATATCGTAACCCCGTCCACCATCACGCCCGAGGGCGCTGCCGCCGACGACCCTGTGTTGTTCGTAAAAGGCTGGATTGGTGGTGGTTATCTCAATGTGGGCCTGGGCATCCACAGGCGTTCCGGCAGCAATATGCAGCACGTGATCAACCTGGTCTACGACGCCGACCACAGCACGGCCGACACCCTTTACTTCGACCTTCAGCACAATGCCCTGGGCGACCTGCCCACGCCTGAAACCCTGGGTAAATACGATTACCAGACGGGCTACTGTTCTTTCCCCATCGCGCCCTGGCTGCCTTCACCCGACGCCAAACCCGTCTTCGCCCTCCGCGGCCATTGGTACGCCGACGAACTCCTCACTCCTGACGACTATCAGGTTTACGTCCGCTAAGTCATTCGTTCGCTGAGCCCTGCGGCGGTGCAGTGCCCTGCCGGCGGTACGCGCCTTCGGCGCTATCCCTCCCACTGCGCTGCGCTTGCGGGTCCCTCCCGCTGACGAGCCGCGGGTGGCTACGCCGCCCGCAGGGCACCGCACCCGCCGCGGGCTACTACTTGCCGTGGCCGGAACTGGCCGAAGGCAGACAAAGGCTTCATCGAGTTTCGTCGTATCTTAATACTTCAGGTTTTATCGCGCCTTAACAAATCGGACGATGGGGACTGTTTTCCAGCCCATCTGGGTTTGGTAATTGTAAGTGCCGACCTGCATTACTTCGCAGTCCACAGGCGTTTTGATAATCTGGTCGTCGTAGAAAGAATTCTTCTGGTCGGCAAGAATCAAGACTACTGGATCAGTATAATGAGTTAAGTTTGTGTATTCTAATCTCTTCTCTGACTGTGCTAAAGCGGCATCTTCAAATACCACCTGAAGAATTTTGAAGTTCTTGGCCTCCGTGAACGGAATGGGTTCGTTCAACATGGTCACGCCGTCGGGTAGTTGTGCCTGCTTTTCTGTCGTTTCGCCATTCACTCCGTCCTGCTTAGCCGTATAGTTTTTGATAACAAAGAAGCCAAGAGTAAGCAATACACCTGTGACAATACCAAGAATAAAAGATAGACCCTTGCTCATAGCGAATGTGTTTGGTTAAAGAATTTGGATGTGTTGTTTATGTACTGCTACCTAAAAGTAGACACTAAAAATTGTTAAAAATGATGATTTTGGATAAATGTTAGACAAAAATACTAATTTTTGAGAAAATCAATTCTCGAAAGTAGACATAAAACGCAATTTTTGTCGGTTTTCGTTTCAT
>JAFTEQ010000062.1 GCA_017453565.1 Bacteroidales bacterium | reverse complement strand
GCGTGTTTTCCCGCTCGTCGTTCGAAGAGAAACCCGCGTTCTTGCCGCGCGCACGCCCTACCGCGTCAATCTCGTCGATAAAGACGATGCAGGGCGCCTTTTCCTTGGCCTGTGCGAAGAGGTCACGCACGCGGCTGGCGCCCACGCCCACGAACATCTCCACGAAATCGGAACCGCTGATGGAGAAGAACGGCACGTCGGCTTCTCCGGCTACTGCCTTGGCCAACAGTGTTTTTCCTGTACCGGGAGGGCCTACGAGCAGCGCTCCCTTGGGGATCTTGCCGCCCAGGGCCGTATACTTGGCCGGGTTCTTGAGGAAATCGACGATTTCCATCACTTCTTCCTTGGCTCCGTAGAGGCCCGCAACGTCCTTGAAGGTGACGTTTACCTTATTCTTGTCGGCCAGTTTGCCTGTCGACTTCCCCACGCTGAAAATGCCGCCACCGCCCTGGCCGGGCATCCCTCCGCCCATGCGGGACATGCCGCGGAACATCCAGATCCACATGACGATGAGCAGGACGAACCAGATGAGTTCTCCGCCGATGCTTTTCCAGAAACTGCTTTCGTTCTCAACGATCACGCGAATCCGGCTCTCTTCCGGAAGATCGGCGTTGAGCGCGGCGAACTCCTGCTCGGCGTTGAAAGCGGAAGAAACGAGGAAATTGAATTCGGGTGAACTCTTGGGCAGTTCCCCGCCCGAGAAGAGCGGAAGATATTTCTCCACATGCGCGCTTTCCCGGCGCAGCGTCACCGTGCCGCGGAAATCGTTGCGGATGAAATGGATTTCCTTTACGTCTCCTGCGCGGACCATTTCCTGCACTTGCGCCCACTCCACTTTCTGGGGCTGCGGCCCGGAATTGCCCAGCAACATATATCCTATGCCGACGATGAGCGCCACATACAGTATCCAGGTCAGATTGATGCGGATAATACGCGGTTTTCCGTCGTTCTGTCGTTCTTGTCTATTGGCCATTTAAGGGATGCTTTGTATTTTTGCCACACAAATATAACAACAAAAATGAAACCAACGGCGGGAACCCCGGTAATTGAGTGGCACGAGACCCTTGATTCGACCAACAGCGAGGTCCGGCGAAGGATACGGGAGCTTGACAATTTGTCAGTTACGGCCGCCCTCCGCCAGACGGCGGGACGTGGTCGAGGGACGCACCGCTGGTGCTCCGCTGCGGGTGAGAATCTCACTTTTTCGGTGCTGCTTCGCTTTTCTACGGCTAAGCCGCTGCCCGGTCTGCTCCCGCCCCTCGCCGCGGCCGATCAGCAATTGATCACCGATATCACCACCCTCTCGCTGCTGGCTTTCCTGCGGGAGGAAGGGGTTCAGGCCCGGATCAAATGGCCCAACGACATCTGGGTGGACGAACGGAAGATCTGCGGAATCCTGGTAGAGAACATCCTGCGCGGGCCCTGGGTGGAGAGCAGTATCGTGGGCATCGGACTCAACCTGAACCAACGGCGCTTCCCCGACAACCTGCCCAATCCCACTTCCCTTTCCCTGCTGACCGGGCGGAAATACGATCTTTCGGCCACCCTGGAACGCTGCTGCGCAATCTATGCCGAATATATCCACAAAATGAGCGACGCCGAAGGCAGGAAGAGCCTTGCAGAGGCCTTCAAACAACATGTCTTTATTCTGGAAGAGTCGCGTCAACAGGGACTCGACGAGGCCATAGCCCGTTTCGAAGCCTCCTTCTAGACACGCAGCGCTGCAATCGCAGCAGCGGGGTCCGGTGCGTGGAAGACGGAACTGCCCGCCACCAGGATGGAGGCACCCGCCTGTTTGAGGGCAAGCGCGTTGCCGGCGTCCACCCCTCCGTCCACTTCGATGGGCGTATGAGCCCCTTTTGCCTGGATGCGTGCCTGCAGGGCGGTAATGCGGTCAATGCTCTCGTAGATGAACTTCTGTCCGCCGAATCCGGCGAATACCGACATGATGAGGAAATAATCCGCCTTGCCAATGTAGGGATAGAGCCGCTCCACGGGCACGTCGGGATCGATGGCTACGCCTGCCTTCATGCCGGCGGCCTGGATGCTGCGGATGAGGGCCGCGGTGCCCCTGCCGGCCGCCTCGTAGTGAAAACTCATCATCTGAATGCCTGCATCCTTGCAACGCCCGACCCAGCGGCCGGGTTCCACCACCATGAAATGGGCGTCCATGGGGATGCGCGCCTTGCGGGCGACGGCCTCCACGACGGGAAAACCGAAAGAGAGGTTGGGCACGAAACTGCCGTCCATCAGGTCGAGATGGATGAGATCGGCATGCCGGTTGAGCAGGTCGATGTCGCGGTCGAGATGCAGAAAATCGGCCGAAAGGATGGATGGGGCTATTTGTAATTGCATACCAGGTCGTCAAGCAGGAGTACGAATTTGTCGAGCGAGGCGAGTTCGAGCCGTTCGCCGGGTGCGTGTACGCCGCGCAGGGTGGGACCGAATGAAATCATGTCCAGCCCGGGGAATTTGTTCAGGAAAAGACCGCATTCCAGGCCGGCGTGTATGGCCTTCACTTCGGGCTCCTGGCTGAACAGGCGCCGGTAGGAAGCCACGCTGAGCGCCAGCACGTGGGAGTTCAGGTCGGGTTTCCAGCCGGGATAGCGGTTGAAACTGCGCACCTGGGCGCCTGCTTTTTTGAACACGTCCGAGACCGACTGAACGACCTCGTCGAGTTCGGTTTCCACGCTGCTGCGCTGGCTGGTGGAGATGATGATGCGGCCACGTTCGCGCATGCGTACGGCGGCGAGGTTGGTGGAGGTCTGCACGAGCCCCTCGATGTCGGGACTCATCCGTACGACGCCGTGCGGACAGGCGGTCAATGCTTCAATCAGCGACTCGGCGACCTTCTGGGCCACGACCTTTTCGTTGTACCAGTTCTTTTTGGCGGCGAAGCAGAGCTCCGGTTCCGTCTGTGCGTACCGGGCCTTGACTTTGTCTCCGTAGGCTTGGAACCGGGCCGCTGTGGCCGAATAATCGGGTACGGCCAGCACGCAGCGGCACTCGCGTGCGATGGCGTTCGACTTGCCGCCGCCGCTCAGGAGGATGATCTGCATGCCGAAAGGCAGTTCCTCTTTCAGGAAAGAGGCGAGCAGCCGGACGGCGTTGGCGCGTTCCTTATTGATGTCGTCACCGCTGTGGCCGCCCTGTCCGCCTTCCACACGCAGTTCGATGCGGGTGTAGCCGTCGCGGATCTGCTCCGTCTCGTAACGGAAGCAGGCCTCGGTGTTCTCTCCCCCGGCGCAGCCGATGAAGAGCTGGCCTTCGTCTTCGGAATCGAGGTTGATGAGCACCTTGCCGGTGAAGAAGCCTTCCTGCATGGATTCCGCGCCGTCCATACCCGTTTCTTCCGAAATGGTGAAGACGCATTCCAGCTTACCGGTGGGGCGGTCGCTTTCCAGCAGGGCCAGGCAGGCGGCGATGCCGATGCCGTCGTCGGCTCCCAGGGTAGTGTCAGGCGCGATCATCCATCCGTCACGGATCACGTACGGGATGGGATCGTGCGCGAAATCGTGCTGCACCCCCGCGTTCTTCTCACAGACCATGTCCTGATGCGCCTGCAGCACAAGCGTGGGCACATCCTCCTTGCCGGGTGAAGCCTCACGGCTAATGCAGACATTGCCGATGGCGTCGGTCTTGCAGGCGAGGCCATGGCTTTCCGCCCAACGGCAGAGATACTCGGTTACGGGACCTTCGTGCCCCGATTCGCGGGGAATCGTGGTGAGGATCTTGAAATGATCAAGAACGGTATGTGCGTCCATATTATATGGAAGTTAAAGCTTGTCCTAGCGGGTGCCGGCCGTGAGCATTTTCTCGAGGTCGGTCACGTATTTCTTGAACTTGCGGTCGGTCGACATGAGGTCGGACACGGTGGTGCAGGCATGAAGTACCGTAGCGTGGTCCTTGCCGCCGATTTCCGCGCCGATGGTGGCCAGCGAGCAGTTGGGGATGAGGTTGCGGCTCAGGAACATGGCGATCTGGCGCGCCTGCACGATCTGACGCTTGCGGGTGGTGGCGACGAGCGCGTCACGGGTGAGGTGGAAGTAATCGCAGACGCAACGCTGGATCTTGTCGATGGACAGGCTGCTCCTGCCTTCGCCCACGATCTTCTCGGTGAGGCGGGCCGCCATCTCCACGGTGCATTCCTGATGCGCTACCACGGAATGGGCCATGAGGGAAACGAGCGTGCCCTCGAGTTCGCGGAAATTGGTACGGATGTGGGCGGCCAGGTATTCCAGCACCTCGTCGGGCATCTGTACGCCCTCGCGCTCGCAGCGGGCACGGAGCATGGAGAGGCGCGTCGCATAGTCGGGCGAGAAGAGTTCGACCGAGAGGCCCCATTTGAAGCGGGAATAGAGGCGGTCTTCAAAACTCTGCAGTTCCACGGGCGGGCGGTCCGAAGTGAGGATGAGCTGCTTGCCGTTCTGGTGCAGGTGGTTGAATATGCTGAAGAAGGCGTTCTGAGCGCCCGGGCTGGCCAGATCCTGGATGTCGTCGACGATGAGCACGTCGATCTTCATGAAGAAGGCCATGAAGTCGGCCAGGTTGTTGCGCACCTGGACGGCATAGGAATAACGGCTCTTGAATTCGTTTCCGGTGAAATACAGAACCTGCAGGTCGGGATACTTCTCTTTCACGGCGATGCCCACGGCCTGCGCGAGATGGGTCTTGCCCAAACCGGGACCGCCGAAGATGAACAGCGGATTGAAGGGCGTCTTGCCGGGTGCCGCCGCAATGTTGACGCCGGCGGTACGGGCCATCTTGTTGCAGTCGCCCTCAATGAAATTGCGGAAGCAATAGGTTCCCTTCAGACGGGAGTCGATCTGGATGCGCTGGATGCCGGGGATTACGAACGGACCCGGAGCGGCAGCGCGCTGGGTGGTGTTGATAGACACCGGACGGTTTGCCGGCGGCTCCCCCGCGCTCTCGGGCAGGGTCATGGGACGGGTGTTCTCCACCGGCCGGACGCGGTAGACGAGCTGGGCGTCCGCACCAATCACGCGTCGCAGCGTGGTACGGATAACGTCGAGGTAGGCAGACTCGAGATATTCGAGGAAGAACTGCGAGGGAACCTCTACCGTCAGTCGCGCATCCACAAGGGAAACGGGCTTGATCCGTTTGAACCAAGTCTCGAAAGGACGCGGCTCGACAATCTGCTCCACGATGTGCAGAAAATCGTTCCAAATTTCGATATGTTTCTCTTGTATCATCACGTCGGGAATAACGCTTTGCAAAAGTGGGGAAAAAAACTTCACAAATTTTTTTTTTTGCTATTGTTTTTTTTGTTTTTTACCCGTAACTAATAGAACGCCGAGGGTCCTGTACTGTCTATGATGTACGTTGATTGACAACAAATTAGACGCAGTTAAAAATTTTAATTAACTGTAAACTAAATCATTTGTCGTTTTAGTTGTATTCCCCATTTTTACCTCGTTTTAAAGAGGAGAAAAAAGGGGGTATTCATTTGAAACGGCTGACGTTCTCCCCTTCCAGACAGACCATGAAACAGCTAGGATAGGTCTTCTTGATTTCTGCGTTGGCAGCGCGGGCCTGTGCGGGGTCTTCGAAGATGCCGATGATGTATTTCCGGAGCGACCCGATGCGGATGACTTCGGGCGTGTAACCCAGGAAGAGTTTGTCGCCCGGATCGATGTCACGGCTGGCGGCAAAGATCTGCGTACCGTAACGCTTCGGAGCCACGGCTGCGGGTGCCTCGGGGGCCGGCTTGCTTTCCGCGGCGACGGGCGTGGCGGGTGATGGGTTTGCCTCCGGCTGCGCGGGGGCCGGCTCCGCTATAGCGGGCGCAACTGCCGCTTCGGAAACGGCGTTCTGCATGCCTTGCACGTTTACGCTGCTGTCGTAGAGCGTTTTGTACACGACGAACGCTTCTCCCAGGCGTTTTGCCAGGTCGTCGCGGTTCTTTTCGTCACGGAGCGCGCTCAGGTCTTCCGAATTGGAGATGAAACCCAGTTCCACGAGTACGGCGGGCATGGCCGTTTTCCAGAGAACGTAGAAAGGATTCTGCCAGATGCCCCGGTCGGCCTTCACCGGTCCGCCCTTGAGTTTGCCGCAGATGACCGAAGACAGCAGCAGGCTTTGTTCCAGATAGGCGTTCTGCATCAACTGCATGAAAATGAACGATTCAGGATCGGTGGGATCGAAGCCTTGATACTTGGTGCTGTAGTCTTCTTCCAGCAGGATGACCGAATTCTCGCGGCGGCACACGTCCATGTTGTAGGCGAACAGGTCGCGGTTCTTCACGCTCGACTGTCCGAGCACGTGTACCGAATAACCGTTGGCCGCGGTGCCCGTGGTGGAGTTGATGTGGATGGAGATGAAGAGCTGCGCCCCCGCCTTGTTGGCCTTGGCGGCGCGGTCGCCCAGGGGGACGAACACGTCGCTGTCGCGCGTGAGGACCACTTTCACATCGGGACAGTCGCGGCGTACCTGATCGGCGAAACGCTGTGCGATGTCGAGCGTAAGCGTCTTTTCATAGGTTTTTTTGTCTTTGCTCACGGCCCCCACGTCCTTTCCGCCGTGTCCCGCGTCGATCACCAGGGTCCGCAGGCCCAGCGCATCGGCAGCCTGCAGCGCCGTGACGCTCAGGAAGCAGGACAGGAGTATGCAGATTGCGTGTTTCAGAAAATGGTCTTATATTTGTACTTTGCAAAAGTAGTAAAAAACTTGCAATTGAAAGCGGTCCGATACATTCTCCTGTGCGCCATGCTGCTCTTCGCGCTGCGTCCCGACGCGGCGGCGCAGCGTCCCCGCCGCGGAAAGACCGTTTTCTCCTCTACCGTCGTGCCCAAGAAAGTGGTCGCGCCCGATTCCCTGCAACTGGCTCGCCGTGATTCGATTGCACGTGCCGATTCCCTCTACCGCGTAGATTCGCTCGCGCTCATGAAGCAGAGTTCCCTGGAAAAACCGGCCTTCAGCACGGCCCGGGACTCTATTGTTGAAGTCTTCTCCAACGGGCACCGGCTCATCTACTATTATGGTGAAGTGACGGTGACCTATGACGACATGAAACTCTCCGCCGAGCGGATGGAGTACGACATGAATACGGGGACGGTCTATGCCTATGGCGTGTACGATTCCCTGTCCGGTGAATGGAAAGGCCGTCCGGTCATGGAACAGGGCGGGAAATCCTACAACATGGAGGAACTCCGCTACAACTTCAATTCGCGGCGTTCCAAGATCAAGAACATGGTGACCAACGAGGCCGACGGCATCCTGCATGGGCAGAACATTAAGATGATGCCGAACCGCTCGTTCAACATTACGCACGGAAAATACACGGTCTGCGACTTGGAGCATCCGCATTACTGGCTGGAGCTCTCGGCTGCCAAGGTGGTGACCGAGCCCACGCAGAAAACGGTCTTCGGTCCGGCGCACCTGGTGGTGGAGGACGTGCATCTGCCCTTCGTGGCCCTCCCCTTCGGTTTTGTGCCGCAACGGCCCAAACGGGCGACAGGACTGCTCATGCCCACCTTCGGCGAGGAGAACGCCCGTGGCTTCTACCTCAAGGACCTGGGTATGTATTTCGTGTTCGGCGACTATTTCGACCTTTCGGTCACGACCGACATCTTTACCCTGGGCAGTTGGGCGCTTGATATCAACTCGCGCTACCGGGTCAATTACAAGTTCAACGGGAATTTCTCGCTGAATTATTCCAACGACCAGACCGGTGAAAAAGGCAGCGCCGACTTCATGCAGAGCACCAACTTCGGCCTCCGCTGGTCGCATTCGCAGGATTCCAAGGCCCATCCGGGAACCAGTTTCAGCGCATCGGTCAACTTCTCCAGCCCATCCAACAGCCGCTACAATTCCCGCTCGGTGACCGAGGCCCTGCAGAACCAGGCCTCCTCCTCGGTGTCGTGGTCGCACAGTTGGAGCGGCAAGGCCAACCTGTCGGTGAACGCCCTGCATTCCCAGAACTCGCGCGACAGTTCCTATGCCTTTACCCTCCCGAACGTGAGTTTCTCGATCGCCACCTTCTATCCCTTCAAGCGCAAGCAGCGGGTGGGCAAGGAAAAGGTCTACGAGAAGTTCTCGTTGGGCTACAGCACCGCGCTCCAGAACAAGATCTCGTTCAAGATGAACGACCTCAAGGACTATGTGCTCGACTCGGGCGGAAACCGGGTCATAGACCCCAGTACGGGCGTTTCCCAGAAGGAATTCGGTGATTCCCTGGGCATCAAGGCCATGGACCGGCTCATGAACGGCATGGCCCATAACTTCTCCATCGGACTGCCCAGTTTTTCGCTCTTCAAGTATTTCAACATCAATCCGTCGGTCAGCTACGGGCAGAACTGGATGTTCTCGAGCGGACGGCAGTACCTGGAAGGGGTCACCGATGATACCGGCGCGGCTGTGATGGTCAACGATTCCGATGGCAACAGCGTGCAGGCCCAGCGGGTGGTGACCGATCCGGGAACGGCCTTCAACGCCTTCGGCATCACGCATACCTACTCGGGCAGCGTGTCCATGAACACGCGCCTCTATGGTATGTTCAACTTCGGCAAGTTCCACCGCATCCAGGCCATCCGGCACGTGGTCTCTCCCTCCCTTTCCATGTCGTTCAGCCCCGACAAGGCCACCTATTTCAACGGTTGGCGCGACTTGCCCGGCTACTATGACAAGAACGGGACATACCACGCGGCTTCGCGCTATAATATCTACAACCTGACGGGCGGGCACAACACCGTTTCCGCGCCGGGACCGGGCAAATCGGCCACCGCCTCGCTGAGCATCGGCAACAACCTCGAGGCCAAGGTGCGCGACTTCGCGGACAGTACGGGCGCCGGTTCCAAGAAGGTGAAACTCATCGACCAGCTGAGCCTGAACACGGGTTACAACTTCCTGGCCGAGCAGTTCAAGATGAGCAACATCTCGGCCTCCATGTCCACCTCGATCTTCGGCAAACTGAGCCTGAGCGCCAGCGCCGCCTTCGATCCCTATGCCATCGACGAAAAAGGCGTACGCGTGGACCGTTTCGCCATCAAGGAAGGCCAGGGGCCGGCCCGCTTCACCAACGGCTCGGCCTCCATGTCCTATGCCCTTTCCGGCAAGGGCAGCATCAAGGGCAACGACGGCTCCAAGACCGGCGGCCCCGGCGCCTCTTCCGGTCCGGCCGACTATTACCGCCGCATCTACACGCATCCCGTCACGGGCGAGTACATCCCGGGCGGCTGGCTCTATTATACCAATCCGGACGTGCCCTGGTCGGTGAATTTCAGCTACTCGCTCTCCTACAGCCGTTCCTACCGTTACGATACGGCCGCTGCCACGCTCCTCACGGACAACCTGATTACCCAGACGCTCAACGTATCCGGCAACATGAAGCTGACGCCCAAGATGTCGCTCAACGCCTCTTCGGGCTTCGACCTGCAGGCGCGTAAGGTCACCACCACCCAGATCAGCGCGACTTACGACCTGCACTGTTTCAACATCGCCGTCTCGCTCGTGCCTACCGGCATGTGGAAATCGTACAGTTTCCGCATCGCCGCCAATGCGGCCGCCCTTTCCGACCTGCTCCGTTTCAAGAAGAGCAGCAGTTACTGGGACAACTGATATTTGCAGATTCCTTTTTTTTGCCTATATTTGCATAGTCGTTTGCGTACGGCCATTCCGGCTATACCAATTCTTTTAATCTCTTTTATATGCCACACAGCCTTCTCGAGCTGAGTAAGATGAGTAGAGAACAGCTCGAAGTAATTGCCAATCAACTCGAAATCAAGAAAATCAAAAATCTCGATAGCGAGAATCTCGCCTATGCCATCCTGGACCGGGAGGCCGACGAGGAATCGCAGAAACCTTCGGCAGACAAGCCCAAGGCTCGCCGCGGCCGTCCCAAGAAGGAATCCGCCCCTGCCGAGAAGCCCGCTCCGGAAAAAGCGACGCCCGCAGCTGAGAAGCCGCAGGAGGCTCCGCAGGAGCAGTCCAAGCCCGGCCGTAAACGCGGACGTCCCGCGAAGCCGGCTCCCGAAAAGAACGAAGAACCTGCCGAAAAACCCGCTGAAAAGCCCGCAGAGCCGCAGCAGGAATCCGCTTCCCGCCGCAAGGGCCGCAAAGCCAAGGAAGCTGCCGCCCAGCCCGCTCCCGTGCAGGAGCAGAAAGAGGCGGAAGCCAAGCCTGGAAAGGATCAGGCTGCCGCTCAGGCGGAGCAGAACGCAGCGTTCCAGCAGGCCCGAAAACAGGCCCGTCAGCAGCTGTCCCTGGCTCAGCAGGAGTATCTCCAGCCCCGGCAGAACCAGCAGCCGCAGCGCCCCCGTTATCCGGAATACGAAGGGACGGTGGAGGCTACGGGCGTGCTGGAAGTGATGCCCGACGGTTACGGCTTCCTGCGTTCGTCCGACTACAACTACCTCAATTCCCCCGACGATATCTATGTCTCGCAGCAGCAGATCAAGCAGAATGCGCTCAAGTCGGGCGATACAGTGGTGGGTGAGATCCGTCCTCCCCGCGAGGGCGACAAGTATTTCCCGCTGGTCAAGATCAAGTTTGTGAACGGGCGCAGGCCGGAGTTTATCCGCGACCGCGTGCCCTTCGACTTCCTGACGCCCCTCTTCCCCGACGAGAAGTTCAACCTCACGGGCGGAGCGGCCGGGAAGGATATCTCCTGCCGCATCGTAGACTTGTTCTCCCCCATCGGAAAGGGGCAGCGCGGACTCATCGTGGCGCAGCCGAAGACCGGTAAGACCATGCTGCTCAAGAGCATAGCTAACGCCATTGCGGAGAATCACCCCGAGGTTTACGAGATTGTGCTCCTCATTGACGAACGTCCCGAAGAGGTGACCGACATGCAGCGCAGCGTGAAGGCCGAGGTGGTCGCTTCCACCTTCGACGAACCCGCCGAGCGTCACGTCAAGGTGGCCGGTATGGTGCTCGAAAAGGCCCGCCGGCTCGTGGAGTGCGGCCACGACGTGGTCATCCTGCTCGATTCCATCACCCGTCTGGCCCGCGCCTACAACACCGTTCAGCCGGCTTCCGGCAAGGTGCTCACGGGCGGTGTGGACGCCAACGCCCTGCAGAAACCCAAGCGTTTCTTCGGTGCGGCCCGAAACATCGAGGGCGGCGGTTCGCTCACCATCCTGGCCACGGCGCTCACCGAAACGGGATCGAAGATGGACGAGGTCATCTTCGAGGAGTTCAAGGGCACCGGCAACATGGAACTGCAGCTCGACCGCAACCTGTCCAACCGCCGCATCTTCCCTTCGGTGAACATTGTCCTTTCCGGCACCCGCCGCGACGATCTGCTGCTTCCCAAGGAAAGGGCGCAGCGCATCTGGATCCTGCGCAAGCTCCTGGCCGACATGAACCCGCTGGAGGCCATGAATTTCATGCGTCAGCTCATGGACGAGTTCAAGACCAACGAAGACCTGCTCGACAATATGAACAAAGTCTCGCCCCGCGAAGCCAAGTATTATGACACGTTCTAGATCTCTTATGGCAGTGCTGCTTGCGGCACTGCTTTTTGTTTCCTGCCGGACCGAAACGGCCCCTGTCGTTTCCGAACCGTTCGGCGTAACCGAAACCCATTGTCTCGGCGCCGACAGCCAGTACGATTGCACCCCGCATGCGCTCACGCCTGCGCCGAGGGGCTATAAGGCTTTTTACATCAGTCATTACGGACGTCACGGCTCGCGTTTCGTCTGGCAGCACGATCTCTATCCTTTCCTGCATGATCTGCTGGAACGCGGCGCGCAGGAAGGCCGTCTCACTGCTCTGGGAGCGAGCGTGAAAGAGCGGTACGACAGTCTCTTCCCCTTCTTCCGCTACCGCTATGGCGAGCTTACCGACCGGGGTTGGGCGCAGCACCGGGAGATCGCCCGCCGCATGGTTTCGGACTTCCCTTCCGTGTTCGGGAAAGGCGCCGAGGTGGAGGCCATCTCTTCACCCGTGATGCGCTGCGTGCTGAGCATGGGTTCATTCTGCCTTTCCCTCGCTCAGTGCCGTCCCGGCCTATCCATCGTGGAGCGGCAGAGCAGTGTGTTGCTTTCGGGCGTAACGCCCAGCATGGCCCTCAATCCCTTCCGCAGGACCGACCTTGAACGGCGTCCCCTGCCATTCGAGGAAACCCTGCCCGGTTTCACGGAAAAAGTGATCGACGTGGATGCAACGCTGGGCAAGTTCTTCTCTGAACCGGCGACACTCCTGCCCGATGCCGAGCAGCGCTTCAAGGCGCTCACCTACCTGTATTATTTAGATGCGGGTATGGCGAACCACGATTTCGCGATTGGGTTTGACGACATCTTTACGCCTGAGGAGCGGGAAGCCCTCTGGCAGATAGACAATTACAAGTTCTTCACGGACGCCTGGAGCACGGCTCCGCTCTTTACACCCGTGGTGGAGGACATCATTGCCAAGGCCGACGCCCACATCGCTTCGGGCCGCCGCGGCGCCGACCTGCGTTTCGGACATGATTATGTGATCCGTGCGCTGCTGGTCTGGCTCGACGTGGAAGGCTTCGGGACCGTTCCTGCCTCGTCGCTAGACGTGAGTCGGACCTTCCGCAACTACCACATTCCCATGGCGTCCAACCTTCAGTTCGTGTTCTACCATAAGGGAGACGGAGCAGGCGAAGACGTGCTGTTCAAGCTCCTGCTGAACGGAAAGGAGGCCACGCTCCCCCTGGACCGCAGCCTCGCTCCCTATTATCGTTGGGACGATTTCAAAAGCTTCTGCTCACGCTAGGAACTCGTCAATGAGTTCGGCGCAGTGCCCGGGAATGACGATGTGGTGGTTGGCAATGGGATCTTTGAGGAAATAGTCTTCCACTACGGCCGAATCGGCCGGAAAACGCACGCGGATCTGCGTGCGGCAGAGATGGCGTCCATATTCGTTCTGAAGCAGGCGGGCGTTGCAGGCGAAATGGCGGTCCAGTTTCCCTGAGAGTTTGAATACGGTTACGGGCCCCTCTGCCAGTTCGCCGTGGATGCCCAAGCCGATGCCCGATTCAAAATGCGTGTCGAAGACGCGTTTGCGCGCCATATTCATGGGAAGGGTGCAGTGGGCGAAGAGTATTTCCTCCTTGACTGCGGACATCTCCGCCGGATTGCACTGGAAGCCGCAGCTTCCGGTGAGGGCGTTCGCGACGGCCATGGAAATAAGCGCAGGGATATCTCCCTCACAGGCGGCCACGATTCCTTCTGCATTGAGCAGCGAGAGTGCGAGGCAGCCTGTGTTGTGCACGCTCGAAAGCAGGTCGAAACAGCGCAGGGTGAGGCCGCTCAGGGAATAACGGTCCACCAGGGCGTGGAGGGCCTTGTAGATGGCATATGCACCCAGCAGGGCTGCGTGAGCGGCAGCTTCCTGGCAGGGAACGGTGTCCAGATCTTCCGGCGGGGTGACGGGCCCGAGCGAGGCTATCTCGGAAAGCAGTTCCTCCATGGGGATGTCGACGAGGCCGATGCCCAGCCGGCGCTTCAGCGCCTCGCGGTCGCAGTTGCTTGCAATGAGCCAGTCTGAGGGTGCGCCGATTACGCCGTATCGGCTGCCGGACAGGGTTTTACGCGCCTGTTCCACCATGCCGACACGCACCAGGCGTTCCCGGATGAGGGCCGTTTCCCCGTGCAGGATCTCCCCTCTCAGTCCCTGTCCGCGCAGCCAGGAGAGGATTTCCATGGAAGCGGCCAGCGAGTTGCTTTTCCCCGAGGTGAGGAGGTAGAAGGGACGGTCGTGCCGGAGCGACGGATAAAGCGAGCGGAAGATGCCTTCCGTGCCGCCTGTACGCACGTAGATGATGTCCGCTCCCCCTCCGTAGGTGCTGAAATCGGCGCCGCGCAGGTCGAAATCGAGCCCGATTTCGTAAAGGAAGTCGCGGGTGATGCTGTCTACGGAGTCTGCGTCGTGCAGCGATGAAGTGAGGGTGAAGAGCGAAAAGGTCATCGCAAATCGGTTTTGGTTTTTCTGGGCGAAGATAAGAATTTAATTTATCTTTGCATTATGATACAAAGCATACTGGATACCGATCTGTACAAGTTCTCGACGAGTCACGCCTATTTCCGGCTCTACCCGCTCGCCGAGGGAATCTTCAAGTTCAACGACCGTGCCTCCGAGCACTATGAACCTGCCTTCCTGGAGGCCCTCAAGGCCGAATTCGAGGCTCTTGGGCGTCTTTCTTTGGGAGAGGATGAATTCGCTTATCTCACGGAGCACGTCCGCTACATTGGACGGAATTACTGGGAGTGGCTGCGCGGCTTCCGTTTCGAGGCCGACAAGATTGAAGCCCGTCTTGACGAACGGGGCGGCCTGCAGATCGAAGTGACCGACCTCCTTTATAAGGTCACGCTCTACGAAGTCCCGATCCTGGCCATCGTGGCCGAGCTCAGAAACCGCTTCAAGGGCGTGCAGGCCGACGAAAAACGCGCCCTGGAACTGCTCGACGCCAAGATTGATATCGCCAACGGTGAACAGATCTTCTTCTCGGAATTCGGCACGCGCCGCCGTTTCTCGTACGAGCTGCACGAAAAGGTGGTGGCCCGGCTCAAGGAGCGCTGCCCGCAGTACTGTTCCGGCACGTCGAACGTGTATCTCGCCATGAAATACGGCCTCACGCCCGTGGGCACCTTCCCGCACGAGTGGATGATGTTCCACAGCGGCGTGTTCGGCTACAAACGGGCCAATTATCTGGGGCTCGAAGACTGGATCAAGGTCTACGACGGAGCGCTTGGTACGGCGCTCATAGACACCTTCACCACGAAATCCTTCCTGCGTACGCTTACTCTCAAGCAGGCGAAACTTCTCGACGGCTTCCGCCAGGATTCCGGCGACGAGCGTGAGATTGGCGAAATGATCATTGCCCGGCTCGAGGAATTCGGCATTGACCCGCACACGAAACTGCTGGTGTTCAGCAATGCCTTAACCTTTGAAAAATACGCAGATGTGGCCCGTTACTTCAAGGGTCGCATCAAGGTGAGCGCAGGCATCGGGACCAACCTTACCTGCGACCCGGGCCTGGAGGGTTACAAGCCGGCCAACATCGTGATGAAACTCAGCCGTTGCCGGATGAGCGGAAAGGATCCCTGGGAAAACGTTATCAAGATTTCCGACGATCTGGGCAAGCACATGGGCGGCGAGGCCGAATTTGAGATTGCCCGTCACGAACTGCATCTATAATGGGCGGCATCGGCGATACCATCTGCGCTCCGGCAACGGCAGCATCGGGCTCGGCCATCTGCGTGGTCCGCGTGAGCGGTCCAGACGCCCTTGCCGTTACCGACAAGGTGGTTCGATTCAAGACGGGAGCCGCCCTCTCGTCGGAAGGCTATTCCTTGAAGTTTGGACAGATTCCCGACCTGGATGAGGTTCTGGTAGCCGTTTTCCGTGCACCGCATTCCTATACGGGTGAGGATTCCACCGAGATATCCTGTCATGCCTCACCATACATCGTGAGCGAGTTGCTGTCGCGGCTCCTCCAGGCCGGTGCGCGTATGGCCGGCCCCGGTGAGTTTACCCGCAGGGCCTTTGCTGCGGGAAAAATGGATCTGGCACAGGCGGAAGCCGTTGCCGACCTCATCGCTGCCGACAGTGCCGCTACGCACAGGGTGGCCCGCCAGCAGCTGGGCGGAGCTTATTCAGCCGAACTCCGTGGCCTTCGCGACCGTCTTGTGGAACTCGCCTCCCTGATGGAACTGGAACTCGATTTCAGTGAAGAGGACGTCGCCTTTGCGGATCGTTCCCAGCTTCAGAACCTGCTCGATGCCGCGCTCCTGCACGTTGGCCGTCTGGCCGACTCGTTCCGTACGGGCAACGCCATCCGCAACGGTGTCCCGGTTGCCATCGTGGGTGCGGTCAACAGCGGTAAAAGTACGCTGCTCAATGCCTTGCTGGGCACAGACCGGGCTATCGTGTCCGACGAACCCGGCACCACGCGCGACACCGTGGAGGAGACCCTCTTGCGTGATGGCGTCCGTTTCCGCTTCATCGACACGGCCGGTCTGCGCGAAACGGAGGGGAAGATAGAAAAGATGGGCATCGAGCGTTCGCTCCGCGAACTGGCCCGGGCTGAGATCGTGCTCGCCGTACTCGATGGTACGGCGCCCCTCGCGGAGGTGGGCAAAGCCTATTCCGAAGTGCTGCGCCGTATCCCCCCCACCCAGACCCTGATTGTACTGCGCAACAAGGTGGACGCCTATGACGCCATCGCCCCGGAAGAATTTCCCACCAAGGACATGAGCTACGGCATCCTGGAACTCAAGTATCCCGCTTTCGGAACCTATGACCTTGATCCGGAGCAGTTTGCCTCTGCCCTGGCAGCGGAATTGAACGCTGCGAAGACCTCAGGAAGCGGGAGCGGTGCCCCGGTCTCGGGCCGTGTCGAGCCGCCTCAGGTCCTGGATATCTCGGCCCGTACGGGTGAAGGACTCGACGAACTGCGCCGGCGCCTGGTGGAGAGCCGCCGCGGCGTTGTCGCGCCGGATGCCACCCTGGTTACCAACCTGCGGCATTACGAGGCCCTGCTCCGCGCTCAGGACGCCTTGCTGCGTGTGGACGCCGGGCTCTCCCAAGCCCTGCCGTCCGACCTGCTTGCGCAGGACCTGCGCGAAGCCATCTGGGAACTCGGCTCCATCTTCGGTGAAGTCAGCTCCGACGAAATCCTCGGGCAGATTTTCAGCAAGTTCTGCATCGGAAAGTAGTTGATTATCAACAATTTAATGCATCTATCGACATCTAACTGACTCTCACCTCGTTAGGGGTTCAGAGGTTTAATGTTTAACAGTTAGATTTCAATGCATTTCGACACTTATTTGCTGAGTTTTGTACCTTATTTGTACCTTTGCGGTACAAAAGGTTCGTTGCACACCGACCTCCAGGCTTAAGTCGTGAAGGGTTTGAACAACCCTGAACAACCTTGAACATCGTTGAACAACGAAATTTGGCAGAAAGTAGACTATGCTGCGCAAGTACCCCTATGGACACGCAGAGACTCTACCTCAAAGTCTGTGAGCAGTGCGGATGTCAGTTCGAATCCCACTTCGCGGTCACCCGTTACTGCTC
>JAFTEQ010000061.1 GCA_017453565.1 Bacteroidales bacterium | reverse complement strand
GCCGGATCTGCGCCTGCAATACAGCGGCGAGCGCCCCAAGGACTACGAAAACATTTTCTCAAAAGCCAACACCAGGATCGGGAAAGGGGACATGGCGCGCCTGATCGCGTCGCTCCGGCGCCTCTCTGCCTTCGAGGATCTAGAAAATACAGTGGATACCGACGAGGTCATCCGTTATTTCGCCGTCCACAACTTCCTGGTCAACAGCGACAGCTACACCGGGTCTTCGGTTCACAACTACTACCTCTATGAGACGGACGGTATGCTCTCCATGCTTCCGTGGGACTATAATCTGGCTTACGGGACCTTTTTGATGGACGCGGCCAGCGCCGTCAACGATCCGATCGACAGCCCGCTTAGCGTGTCCGGAGACGGCAGCCGACCGATGATGGACTTTATCCTCCGCGATGCGTCCTACACCGCAAGGTATCATGAGGCGGTGCAAAGAATGCTGGAGACGGTGGATATGGATGCCTATCTGGAGGAAACACAGCGTATGATCTCCGATTATGTCCGGCGCGATCCCACAAGGTTCGTTTCCTATCAGGAGTTTGAGTCCGGCGTACAGATGCTGAGGCTCTTCTGTCAGCTTCGGCGCGAAAGTGTGGAAGGTCAGCTGGAGGGCCGCATTCCCTCTGACCGTGAAGGACAAGCGGAGCGCCCGGAGCTGCTGCGCAGCCCGGACGGCTTGGATCTGCATGCCATGGGCGATGTGACCATGGGCATGGGGATCGATAGCTGGGAAGCGTTTACCGAGCTCACCGAAACTGCCGACGACCGGGAAGAATGAACTTGCGTGACCAAACAAGGCTCCCTGCATTTGAACGGCAGTGAGCCTTGTTGTATCATATCTTCCCCTGTCAGCGGAAGCTTATGCCGTGTTAGTGCAAGCTTGTGCGATTCGGCTTTTTCGCAACAGGCTTGTCTGGTATAGTGATCTCGTTAAAAGTTATGATGGGAGAGGGGTATCGTGAGAAGAATCCTTTCAATGAATGAAAACTGGCTCTTCACAGGCCCGGGAGGAAAAACAGTTCCTGTTTCCATTCCTCACACATGGAACAATCTGGATGGGCAGGATGGGGGCGACGATTATAAGCGCTGCCTCTGCAAGTACGAAAAAACCTTTCCCATGCCGGAACACGGGGAGCCGGATCGCGTATACCTTCAATTTGACGGCGTGAACTCCGAATGCGAGGTCGTGCTCAACGGGCAGACGGTTTGCAGGCACGAGGGCGGTTACTCCCGCTTTCGGAAGGATGTCACCGAGTATCTGACGGACCGCAACCAGTTGACCGTTGTTGTGAGCAACCGCCCCAACGACCGGGTCTACCCACAAAAGGCGGACTTCACCTTCTACGGCGGCATCTACCGTGACGTCGAGCTGCTGATTGTGGACGGGCTGCATTTTGATCTGGATCATCACGGCGGCCCCGGCATCCGGGTGACGGCAAAGCCTGTGGAGGGCTACTGCCTTGGCGAGGTTACGGTGGAGACCTGGCGCAACACCGGTCTCGGCGAGGTGCGGGTGCGCCTGCTGGACGCCCAGGGCGCCCTCGTCGCCCAGGGCGTCGGGGAACGCTGCACCCTCACCATCGACAAGGTCCGCCTTTGGAACGGCATCATGGACCCCTATTTGTACACCGCCGTGGCGGAGCTCGTGGAAAACGGCGAGGTTCAGGACCGCGTCTCGACCCGCTTTGGCGTGCGCGACTTCCATTATCACGCGAAAACCGGCTTCTACCTCAACGGCAAGAGCTATCCGCTGCGCGGCGTGAGCCGCCACCAGGACCGCAAGGGCCTCGGCAACGCCATTTCAAAGGCCGAGCACGACGAGGATATGGCGATCATCTGTGAGATGGGTGCCAACACCATCCGTCTGGCCCACTACCAGCACGACCAGTATTTCTACGACCTCTGCGACGAGAAGGGCATGGTCGTCTGGGCGGAGATCCCCTATATCTCCGAGCACATGCCCAAGGGCCGCGAGAACACGATCAGCCAGATGAAGGAGTTAATCACCCAGTGCTATAACCACCCCTCCATCGTCTGCTGGGGCGTCAGCAACGAGATCACGATCTCCACCAAGGACAATAAGGACATGCTGGATAACCACCGCGTCCTGAACGATCTCTGCCACAAGATGGACCCGACGCGCTTTACGACCCTGGCCTGCTACGCGATGTGCGGCCCCTTCAACCCCGTGGCGCACATCACCGACGTGGTTTCGTGGAACCTGTACCTCGGCTGGTACGTGCCGGGGTTGTTCCTCAACGACCTGTGGATGGACTTCTTCCACACCGTCTACCCCGACCGCTGCCTCGGCTATTCCGAATACGGCTGCGAGGGCATGCCGAACCTGCACTCCAGCCACCCGAAACGCGGCGACCACAGCGAGGAATACCAGGCTAAGTACCACGAATATATGCTCGAGTGCTTCGAGCGGCATCCCTGGATGTGGGCCACCCACGTGTGGAACATGTTCGACTTTGCCGCCGACGCCCGCGACCAGGGCGGCGAGCCCGGCATGAACCACAAGGGCCTGGTGACCTTTGACAGAAAGACCCGTAAGGACAGCTTCTATCTCTACAAGGCCTGGTGGTCGGACGAGCCCTTTGTGCACCTTTGCTCCAAGCGCTTCGTGGACCGCACCGAGGAGAAGATCGAGGTCAAGGTCTACTCCAATCAGAACGAGGTGACGCTGTTTGTAAACGGCGATAAGCTGGAGACGAAACACGGCGAGCATATTTTCACCTTCACCGTTCCGATGAGCGCGGAAACGAAGGTCCGCGCCGCCGCCGGAGAATGCGCCGACGAGGCCGTGTTCCGCAAGGTCTCGAAGCCGAACCCCGCCTATGTTCTCAAAGACGCGGGCGACAAGGGCGCCAACTGGACCAACAAGGAGTAAGCCGATGAAGCAGCAGGCCTTCAACCCCTATCTCCCCAGCTGGGAGTACGTTCCCGACGGGGAACCTCACGTTTTTGGCAACCGGGTCTATGTCTACGGCAGCCACGACGCCTTTGGTGCGCCGATCTTCTGCGTCAACGACTACGTCTGCTGGTCGGCGCCGGTGGACGATCTCTCGGACTGGCGCTGTGAGGGCGTGATCTATAAAAAGACCCAGGACCCGGGCAATTCCCTGGGCATCCGCAGTCTCTACGCGCCGGATGTGACCCGGGGGCCGGACGGGCGCTATTATCTCTACTACGCCTTTGATTTCCTTGGCGAGATGGGCGTGGCCGTCTGCGACACCCCGGCGGGGAAATATGAGTTTTACGGCAAGGTCCGCCACAAAAACGGCAGGGTCTGGGGCAAGCAGTCCGGCGAGCAGTTCCCCTTTGACCCCGGCGTGCTGACGGACGACGACGGCCGCGTGTGGCTGTATTCCGGCTTTGCCATCAAGGTGCCCTTTGTCGCCTCCCGCTGGCACGATCTGCGTAACGACGGCGGAGTGGTGATGGAGCTGGAGCCGGATATGGTGACCATCAAAACCGAACCGAAGCTGCTTTTCCCGACCAAGGATAGACCCGGCGCCTTCCCCCACGCCTTTTTCGAGGCCAGCTCCATTCGCAAGGTGGATGGCAAATACTGCTTTGTTTACAGCTCCCAGTATAACCACGACCTCTGCTACGCCATGTCGGATCACCCAGACCGGGATTTCAAATACGGCGGCGTGCTGGTGGATCTGGGAGACCTGTACATAAACGGCAACGAAGACGAGAGCCACGCCAATAACTACCTCGGCAACACCCACGGCGGCCTGCTGAACATCGGGGAGGACTGGTACATCTTCTACCACCGCCAGACAAACCGCAGCTCCTACGCCCGGCAGGCCTGCGCCGAGAAGCTGAAGCGAACGCCCGACGGCGGCTTTAAGCAGGCGGAACTGAGCTCCTGCGGCTTAAACGGCGGCCCGCTGAAGGGCAAGGGGCGGTATGAGGCCCGCATTGCCTGCAACCTCTGGGCCAAGGGCCACGCCACCGGCCGCGTGGACGGCGCGAAGCCAAAGAAGCGGCTCCGGGATCACCCCTATTTCACCCAGTCCGGCAAGGACCGGGAGGAAAACGGCGACCAGTACATCGCCAACATGCGCGATGGCGCAACGGCAGG
>JAFTEQ010000060.1 GCA_017453565.1 Bacteroidales bacterium | reverse complement strand
GCGCGAGGCGTAATTTTGCAGATATTCTATTATCTTTGCACTCGGCACCGTCTCAAGAGGAGAGGCAAACACCGCCAGAGGGTCGCTCACCGCAACTCCCACGCGGGCTCTGCCATAGTCTATGCCGACGGTTCTGTCCATCCTTGCAAAGTTAAGCAAAAAATGGCAAAAAACACTGCTAAACTATACAGGCTCACGTTGAGCGACGACACCTCCCACAAGAAGATACGCCTCTGGCGTTTTTCGCGTGTATGGGGTATCGCCGTGATCATCACGGCCCTGGTGGTTGGCTTCGGAGTGAGCTACGCCCTCATCGCCCTCACCCCGCTCAAAAACGCCATCCCCGGCTATCCCGACGCCCACTTCAAGAAAGACGCCATCGCCAACGCCCTCAAGATAGATTCCCTAGAAAACGCCATGTTCCGCTGGACCCTCTATGCGGAGAACCTCTCCCGCATCCTGTCCGGCGAGGAGGCCCTTTCCGAGGCCGACAGCATCATCGCCGCGAACCCGTCGCGCTACCTGGAAACCGTCTCCCGTGAGGAGATGACCCGTCGCGACTCGGTGCTCCGTGCCACCGTGGCTGCGGAAGACCGTTTCGGCGTGGCCGGCGTGAAGCGTCAGCTGCCCCTCGAAGGCCTGCATTTCTTTACCCCTATCAAGGGCGCCGTTTCCCGTGAATTCGACGGTGTGCTGCATCCTGGCGTGGACATAACCGCCCGTGAAGGCTCTGTGGTGTGCGCCGTGCTGGACGGCACTGTGATCAACGCAGGCTGGACTGACGAGGCCGGCTACTCCGTGATCATGCAGCATCAGGGCAATATCATCACCTGCTACAAGAACAACCGTCACCTCCTCGTGAAGGAGGGCGACAAGGTTGCGGCCGGCAAGCCTCTGGCCGCCTCGGGAGGCGACTATCTCCACTTCGAGATCTGGCACGACGGCCAGGCGGTGGATCCCGTTCAATTCGTGAAGTTCTAGATGGAAGGCCGCAGGCGCATAGCAATTCTCGGTTCCACCGGTTCTATCGGCACCCAGACCCTGGATGTAATAGGCCAGCATCCCGACATGTTCGAGGTGGTGATGCTCTCCGCCTGGGGCAACTCCGCGCTTCTGGCCGAGCAGGCCGTGAAGTTCGACGCCGACTCGGTGGTGATTTGCGATGAGAGCAAGTATGCCGACCTCGCCGCCGAACTGCAGCCGAAGGGCGTTAAGGTCTTCACCGGCACCGACAGCCTCTGCTCGCTCGTGGCCGGCGACAATGTGGATATAGTGGTAGGGGCGATGGTCGGATTCGCCGGCCTGCGTCCCACTCTGGCCGCGCTCGAGGCCGGGAAGATAGTGGCGCTGGCAAATAAGGAAACTCTCGTGGCCGCCGGCAAGGTCGTCACGGATACCATGCGCGCCCACAAGGCCGTGATACTGCCGGTGGACTCGGAGCACTCCGCCATCTTCCAGTGCCTCATGGCCGCGGCCGACAATCCGGCCGTACGACTGCATCTCACCGCATCCGGTGGCCCGTTCCGCACATGGAGCCGCGAGCAGATCGCCCAGGCCACTGCCGCCCAGGCGCTCAAGCACCCCAACTGGAATATGGGCGCGAAGGTCACCATCGACTCGGCCACCATGATGAACAAGGGTTTCGAGGTGATGGAGGCCCGCTGGCTCTTCGACATGCAGCCTTCCGATATCGAGGTTCTGGTGCACCCCGAGAGCATCGTGCATTCGATGGTGGAATTTGAAGACGGCGCCGTGATCGCCCAGCTCGCCAATCCCGATATGCGCGAGCCTATTTCCTTCGCGCTGGCCTTCCCCTCCCGCATTTCTATCGGGGCCCGCAGGCTGGATCTTGGGGCTATCGGTGCGCTTCATTTCGAGAAGCCGGACATGGACCGTTTCCCCTGCCTGGGGCTCGCCTATGAGGCTCTCCGGCGCGGCGGAAACGTGCCCTGCGCGCTCAACGCCGCCAACGAAGTTGCGGTCGCCGCTTTCCTTCAGGGACGCATTTCTTTCTACGGAATTCCGCAGTTGCTTGAAAAAGTTTGCGCTGGCTTGAATTTTGAAGCAAATCCGTCGCTCGACGACATCTTCAGCACCGACGCCGAAGCTGCCGCCAGAGCTCGCGAACTGCTTTAAATGGTTGCACTCATCAAAGCGCTGCAAGTAATCCTTGCACTTTCCATACTCATCCTGTTCCACGAACTGGGTCACTACACCTTTGCCAAGATCTTCCGGATAAGGGTGGAGAAGTTTTTCCTTTTCTTCGACGCCGGCGGGGCTTTCCTTTTCAGCACCAAACGCTCGAAGTGGTTTGTCCGGCTCTGCCCCCGCGCCCTCGACTGGGAGACTGAGTACGGAATCGGCTGGCTGCCCCTCGGCGGCTATTGCAAGATTGCGGGCATGGTAGACGAGAGCATGGACCGCGAGCAGCTCGCCCAGGCGCCCAAGCCCTGGGAGTTCCGTTCGCACGGCCCCTGGCAGCGTCTGCTGGTGATGGGCGGCGGCGTGCTGTACAACTTCATCTTCGCCATCCTGGCCTTCGTGGCCATCGCCGGCATCTGGGGCGACAGCTACGTCCCCGTTCGCGGTTCGCAGATCTACCCCAGCCAGCTGGCGGTCGAGCTCGGCTTCCGTCCGGGCGACGAGATCCTCGCCTTCGACGACTGGCAGCCGGAGAACTTCGGCATGCTGCAGGCCGACCTGGTGCGCCGGAAGGTGCGCGAGGCCACGGTTCTGCGGGATGGCGACACGCTGCAGCTCTACATCGACCAGAGCTATACTAAGGACATGCTGAATGCCGACATGATGTTCGACCTGGCGGTGCCGTTCGTGGTAGATTCGGTGGCCGGGGTGAATACCGCCTTGCAGCGGGGCGACCGTGTGGTGGCCTTTGACGGCACGCCGGTGCAGTTCCTTCAGGACGCACGGCCCGTGCTGGCAGGCCTTGCCGGCTCTTTGGTGGACGCCGCCGTCGTCCGCGGAGCGGATACCCTTGCCGTGCCGGTTCAGGTGGACAGTGCCGGCCGAATCGGAGTGTACATGCAGACTCCCCGGCCGGTGGTACGACGCTACAACTTCTGGCAGGCCTTCCCGGCCGGATGGCGTCTTACCGGAGAAATGCTGAGGGGGTATCTACAGGACCTGCGTCTTCTCGCAACCCCCAGCTCCGGGGCCTACAAGAGCGTGGGTAGTTTCATCGCCATCGGGCAGATCTTCCCGGCGGTGTGGGACTGGTACCGCTTTTTGTATATCCTTGGTATGCTGAGCATTATGCTCGCTGTGATGAACCTTCTGCCCATTCCGGCGCTGGACGGCGGACACATCCTCTTTACCCTGTTTGAGATTATTACCGGCCGCAAGCCCTCGGACAAGTTCATGATAGCGGCGCAGTGGGTGGGCATGATCCTGCTGCTGGCGCTCATGATCCTGGCTTTCGGTAACGACATAGCACGATTAATCCATTAGCATTATGAAAAAGATACTCGGATTCCTGTTTGTAGCTCTTTCGCTCGTCAGTTGCGGCGGGCGTCGCGATGCCCTTCTTCCCAATGTGAGCGGCAAGGCCGGCGAAGTTATCGTGGTGATGAAGAAGGCCGACTGGGAGGGTGCTCTCGGCAGCGTGACCCGCGACCTGCTGGCCTGCGACTGCCCCTGGCTGCCCCTTCGCGAACCGCTCTATTCGCTGGTGAACATCGCTCCTTCCGACATGTCGAACCTCTTTAAGGTGCACCGCAACATAGTGTTCTTCGACATCGACCCGCAGACCGTGGAGACGGGCGTGAAGTATGTGAAGGACCGCTGGGCCAATCCCCAGTGCTTCGTGTACGTGGCCGCCCACACCCCGGAGGAGGCCGTGGACTGGGTGAAGGTCCAGGGCAACACCATAGTGGACTACATCGAGCAGGCCGAGCGCGACCGCGTGATCTCGAACACCCTGCACTACGAGAACCGCTCCCTTGCCCCGCAGGTCCGCGAGATCTTCGGCGGTTCGCCGCACTTCCCCACCGGCTATTCCCTCAAGAAGAAGACCTCTGACTTCGTATGGATTGCCGACGAGAAGCAGTACACGAACCAGGGGATCCTAATCTACAGCTACCCGGCCGATGAGGATCCGTTTACCCTGGAGAAGATCATCGCCCATCGCAACGCCGCCCTGAAGGCCAATGTTCCCGGCATGTTCGAGAACACCTGGATGACCACCGGCGACTACCCCGCCCCGTACGTTGAGTACCTGAAGTATCGCGGACGCAGTTTCGCCCAGGTTCGCGGCTGGTGGGAGGTCGAAAACGACTACATGGCAGGCCCGTTCGTGTCGCAGAGTTTCTACAGCCGCGACGGATCCCGTATCATCGTCGCCGAGGCCTTCCTGTATGCCCCCAAGTACGACAAGCGCCAGTACCTGCGTCAGGTTGAGTCTCTCCTGTATTCCTGGGATTGGGCGGAGGATAATTCAAAAAAATAATTGCTATATCAGAAATTATTTATACCTTTGCATCCCTTTTTGGATAAGGTGGGTTCGTATAACGGTCAGTACTCAGGATTTTCATTCCTGCAATAGGAGTTCGATTCTCCTACCCACTACGAAAAAAATAATAAAAAAGTAACAATAATGGCAAACACAGCATCAGCAGAAAAGGCAGTGCG
>JAFTEQ010000059.1 GCA_017453565.1 Bacteroidales bacterium | reverse complement strand
TTTCGGACCCGACAGCTCACGTCCCACCCCCGCTGTCTCAAAAGCAGACGGAGTTGATTTCGTGGTCATGCCCACCGGGAAGGTGTTCATGATACAGTTCCTGAACATCGCCGGGACCGGTCCTATGTTTGGAGCCATAATGGGAGCCAAGTTCGGTCCGGCCGCATATCTCTGGATAGTGTTCGGATGCATTTTCGCCGGAGCCGTCCACGACTATCTCTCCGGCATGCTATCCATCAGGCACGGAGGAGTAGGCCTCCCGGAGATCATCGGCATTTACCTTGGCAATGGGATCAAGAAAGTGGCCCTGGTTTTCACCGTCCTGCTTCTGATTCTTGTCGCCGCCGTATTTGTCTATAGCCCAGCCATTATCCTCGGAGGTATGGCGGGAGATGGATCCAGCTCCGCCATCCTGATCTGGGTTTTCATCATTTTCGCATATTACTTCATAGCGACCATGCTCCCGATCGACAAGATCATCGGGAAAATCTACCCCCTGTTCGCTTTCGCATTGATATTCATGGCAATAGCCCTGCTGATCGGCCTGTTTGTCAAATGGCCTTCAATCCCGGAGCTATGGGACGGACTCTCGAATATGGGGCCTTCAGTCGGCGTGAAGGGCCAACCCATATTCCCGTGCCTGTTCATAACCATCGCCTGCGGGGCGATCAGCGGATTCCACGCCACCCAGAGTCCCCTTATGGCACGATGCCTCAAGGATGAGAAACTCGGAAGGCCCGTGTTTTACGGCTCAATGATCACCGAGGGACTCGTAGCTCTGGTTTGGGCAGCCGTCTCGTCTTACTTCTTCTTCGACGGAGGAGCAGCCGAGTGCGGATCCGACCTCACCGCCGCCGCTCCGGCCGTCGTGACCGCGGTATCCAAATCCTGGTTAGGTGTGTTTGGAGGAATATTAGCCATCCTCGGAGTGGTAGCGGCCCCTATCACCAGCGGCGACACAGCCTTGAGAAGTTCCCGTCTCATCATAGCCGATTTCATCAAAATGGATCAGAAGCCCATCCGCAAAAGGCTCTTGATCTGCATTCCCCTGTTCATAGTCACTGGCCTCCTGCTTTGGTTCAACATCGCCGACAGCAACGGGTTCAACACGATCTGGAGATATTTCGGCTGGGCCAACCAGACCCTTGCCGTGTTCACTCTCTGGGCAGCGACCGTCTATCTCATCTCCTCCAAGAAGGGCATGAGCTACCTCATCAGCGGGATACCAGCGGCTTTCATGACAGCGGTTAGCCTCTCCTTCATCCTGGTGGACAAGGTGGGATTCGGGATCAATGCGGCTGCTGCCCCCTGGATAGGGCTTGCGACCTTCGCCGTCTCCGCCGCCGTGATCTCCGGCCTCAAGATGAGACATGACAACAAACTGAAAGACAACAAATAAACATTACAGGATATGTACGACTCCACCCACGGGCTTTGGATAGCCCATTGCGAAAACGGACCTCTCTCGATTGTCGGGAAGATGGCCAACAGACACGGACTTGTGGCCGGAGCCACCGGTACCGGAAAGACCGTCACCTTGCAGGTCATGGCCGAAAGTTTCTGCCAGGCCGGTGTCCCTTGCTTCATGGCAGACATGAAAGGCGATCTCTCGGGAATATCCCAGGCTGGCCGTACCAGCGGTTTCATCGAGAAGAGGATGCCTGAGTTCGGAATTGAGAATCCCCAGTTCCAGAGCTGTCCTGTGCGTTTCTATGACGTGTTCGGGGAGCAAGGCCATCCGATGAGGTGCACAATCTCCCAGATGGGGCCCCAGCTCCTTACCCGCATCCTCGGCCTGACCGACGCCCAGGAGGGAGTTCTCAACATCATGTTCCGTATCGCCGATGAAAGAGGTCTCCTGCTTGACGACATCAAGGACATGCGGGCTTGCCTGACCTATATTTCCCAGCACGCCTCCGAGTATTCACAGGTATATGGCAATATCGCCACGGCATCTGTCGGAGGCATCCAGAGAGCCCTTCTGACCCTTGAGAACGAGGGAGCGGACAAGCTTTTCGGCCAGCCGTCGTTCGACATCTACGACCTTCTCTCGACAGAGGGAGGCAAGGGCGTTATGAGCGTCCTCGCCGCTGACAAGCTGATGCTCAAGCCGAAACTCTACTCGACCTTCCTTCTCTGGCTGCTCTCAGAGCTCTATGTCACCCTCCCCGAGGTCGGTGACATGGATCTTCCTAAACTGGTCTTCTTCTTCGACGAGGCGCACACCCTCTTCGACGAGACGCCCAAGGCGCTGGTAGACAAGATCGAGCAGGTGGTCCGCCTCATCCGAAGCAAGGGCGTGGGCGTCTATTTCGTGACACAGAACCCCACCGACATCCCCGATTCCATCCTGGGTCAGCTCGGCAACCGCGTACAGCACGCTCTGCGGGCCTGCACACCCCGCGACCAGAAGGCCGTGCGCTCCGCCGCCGAGACCTTCCGGGCCAACCCGGCATTCAAGACGGAAGAGGCCATCACCCAGCTCGAAACCGGCGAGGCGCTGGTTTCCTTCCTCGACCCCAAAGGCGCGCCCTCCATGGTACAGCGCGCCCGTATCCTCTTCCCGCTCAGCCAGATAGGCGCCATCAGCGAAAGCCAGCGCAGCGCCTGCATCAACGCTTCGCTCGTGTACGGAAAGTACGACAAGCCCATCGACCGGGAAAGCGCCTTTGAAGTGCTCCTCGCCGACCGTCAGCGTGCCGCTCAGGAACAGGCCGCTCAGGAAGAGGCCGTGGAACGCCGCAAGGAAGAAGCGGCCCGCAAGAGCGCCTCGCGCGGCGGCAGTTCGGTCCTGGGCGGACTGGGCGGCAAGATCGCCAAGGCGGCGCTCGGCGCAGCCATCACCAGCGTAACGGCCGCTCTTGGCACGCAGGTCGCCAATTCCGTGACCGGCTCCAAATCGAAGACCAAGGTTACCGGCAAGACCGTGGCGAACAAGGCCATCAAGTCGGCCACCAGCACCGCCTCCCGTCAGCTCACCCGGTCCCTGTTGGGCAATCTGCTCAAATAGCCTGCATGAAAAAGGCACTCCCCTTCCTTTTGCTGCTCTCGCTCAGCGTCTCTGCCTTCGCGGAGGTGCGCTGGCGCGGCGGCATTGAAAGCGCAGCGCAGCTCGATGCCGGCCCAGGCCTGCATTACGGTCTGCGGGCCGATGCCCTCGCACCGGACGACGAAGGGCTTTTCCGGCTCGGAACCCTGTTTTCAGACAAGGGAGCCGCCGGCTTTTCCCTTTGCTGGGACGCGCATCTGCCGCTGGCCGGACTCCGGCTTTCCACCCGGCTCGCATCGCTCGACGATCCTTTCTCCCCCTTCTACGGCTTTAACGGAGCGGCCGAAGAGCGCAACTCCGACGCCGATCCCGCCCACAACGCCTTCCACAAAGCGCATCTGCAGGCCTCTATGGAAGTCAGTGCGCCCATTTCCGGGGCCCTGCGCTGGCAGGCGGGTTTCCGTTGCCATTATGTAGACGCCGGTCGCATCTCTTCCGTCTACGGTTTCGAATCCGCGACGCTCTACGATCGCTACAAGACGCTGGACCTGCTGCGCAAGGAAGAACAGACCGGAGGAGAACGCATTTCCACCCTAATCGGGCTCAATTACGAGTCTGAACACATTGCAGCCGCACTCGCAGCAGACATTTCACCCGATCTGTTCCGCGACGGAAACGCCTACACCCGCTTGGGTGGCCGTGTCAGCCTTTCCCAAGCCTTCGGCAGAGAGGAGCGCTTCCGCCTGCAGGCTACCCTGTTCGGACAGCATAGCCTGTCGGGCCAGGCGCCCTGGTATCTGCTCGATGAACTGCTGCTGCCCGTCCACGACGGCGCGCTGCTGCGCTGCGCCCTTCCGGGCCGCCTTGCCGCTCGGGGCTATGCGGGTGCCAACATCGACTTCCACGCCGTCCTGATGGCCTTCCACAGCGCTTCCCGGGAATGGAAACTGGAAGCCGTTCCCTTCTGCGACCTGCTGCTGCTCACCCAGACCTATCGGCTGCACGAGATGGCGCTCGCCAGCCTTGGCGACACCGATTACGAACAGTACCTGCGCCGCCGTACGCATCTGCCGCATGAGAGCGCGGGTCTCAAACTCCAACTCAACGCACCCGACCGCGGCCTCTGGCTGCAGGCCGGTGCGCCCTTCCACCGGGAAGACGGCCTCCTGTGCCTGAATCTGGGTATCCGCTTCGCCTTCTGATCCCATGCGTACGCGTCCGTTCCTCCTCTGCTTGCTCGTGCTTCCGCTGCTTTGCGCCTGCCACAGCCGCACGCCCCGCGCAGCCCTGGAACAGAAAGACACCATCCTGCCGCTCGGATTCCTCACCGACACGCTCCAACGCGTGCAGACACAGGTGCGCAACGGAGAGACCTTCACCGAACTCATGACCCGTCTGGGGCTGGGTGCCGGCGATGCTTACACCCTTGCCAGCCGCTGCGACACCCTTTTCGACGTGCGCCGGCTTCGCGCCGGAAACGGGGTGGACGCTTATTACTACGGAGATTCGCTGCAGCGGCGCCTGCATTACGTGGTCTATGCCAACGACCGAATCCGTTCCACCGTGTTCCGCTGCTGCGACAGCCTCGCCCTCTGGCGTGTAGAAAAAGAGGTGCAGGTGGAAGACCGCTATACCGATGTCACCATTGCGACCTCGCTTTGGAACGACATGATTGCGGCCGGAGCCTCGCCGGAACTCATCCTGGAACTGGCCGACATCTATGCCTGGACTGTGGATTTCTTCGGCCTTCAGACCGGCGACCGTTTCCGCGCCTTCTACCGTCAGCGCGTGTGTGAAGGCGAGCCCATCGACATCGCGGGCGTAGACTTCGCAGTGTTCGACCGGGGAAAAACCCGGCTCTACGCCCTCCGTTACGACCAGGGCGACCGCGGCAACTGCTACTGGAATGAGAAGGGCGAAAGCATGCGCAAGGCCTTCCTGAAGGCTCCGCTCAAATTCAGCCGCATCAGCAGCCGCTTCTCCTACCACCGCGTGCATCCCGTGCACGGCGTGGTGCGCCCCCACACGGCCGTCGACTACGCCGCCCCCGCGGGAACGCCGGTCCATGCCCTGGGCGACGGCGTAGTGCTGAGCGCAGGACGGGGCAGCGGCGGAGCCGGCAACATGATCAAAATCAGGCACAACAGCGTCTATACCACCGCCTACCTGCATCTGCGGGGCTTCGCCAAAGGCATCAAAGCAGGGGTGCGCGTACAGCAGGGGCAGACCATCGGCTACGTGGGCATGACCGGCACGGCTACAGGTCCCCACCTCGATTTCCGGGTATGGAAGAACGGTACGCCCATCGATCCGCTCAAACTGGAATCCCCCTCCGCCGAGCCCATCAAAAGCGAGAACAAACCCGCGCTCGATTCGCTCTTCCAAGTCTATTCTGCCCGTCTGGAAACGCTATGACCCTGGAACCCGTCGCCCTGTTTCACGCTCCGCTCCCGGAAAAATTCGGCATCCCGCGTCAGAGCGGATTGGTGCCGGACCTGCTGGGCGAGCTGCAATTCCTGGAGGGAAAATGGTCACCTGAGGCCTTCCGCGGCCTGGAGGATTTCGATTACCTCTGGCTCATCTGGGGCTTTTCGCTCAACCGGGGCAAAGCCGAGGTTCAGGCTGGCCAGACCGCGCCCCTCACCGTACGCCCGCCGCGTCTGGGCGGAAACGAGCGCATGGGCGTCTATGCCACCCGTTCCCCCTTCCGGCCCAATCCGCTGGGTCTCTCCTCTGTTCGTCTTCTGGAAGTGGACGCTGCGCACGGGATCCTGCGCGTAGGCGGAGCAGACCTTGCCGACGGCACCCCCGTCTACGACGTAAAACCCTATATCCCCTATACCGACAGCCATCCCGGCGTACGGGCCGGTTTCACCGATGAAACGGCCTGGGAAACGCTCGAGGTGGAGATTCCGGACGCCTGCGCCGCTGCCCTCGAGCCTGAAATGCAGGAGCCGCTCCGCGCCCTCCTGGCCCAGGACCCGAGGCCTTCCTACCAGAAAGGAAAAGACGCACGCGACTACGCCCTCAGCTACGCAGGGCATAACGTGCGCTTTCGCGTAGAAGGAAAACGCCTGATCGTTACTGAAATAGCCTAGAAACTCCGCAGGGCGGCCTGGAGCACTTCCGAAAGCGTAGGATGCGCATGGATAAGGCTCCCAGCCCGTTTGGCGTCCACGCCGAACTGCATGAGCGCTGCCGCCTCGTGGATGAGGTCGGAAGCGTGCGCGCCCAGGATGTGCGCCCCCAGGATCCGGCCGGAGACGGGGTCTGCCAGCACTTTGCAGTATCCGTCGCCGGCATCCATACTCATGGCTTTCCCGTTGGCGCGGTAGAAAGCCTTGAGGGCGCGGAACTCCTGTCCGGAGGCCTTGCAATCCTCTTCTGAAAGGCCCACGCAGGCCAGTTCGGGCGTAGTGAACACCGCCGCCGGGATGATGGAGAAGTCGAGCCCGTCGTCGGGAACGCCGCTGCCGCCATCTGCGCAAAGACAGATGTGGTTCAGCGCCCGAAGGCCCTGAGCGGAGGCTTCATGCGCCAGCATCATCCGGCCCGTCACGTCGCCCACGGCGTACACGCCCGGCACGGAAGTTTCGAAATTATCGTCCACCACGACGCCGCGCGGCGAGCACTCGATCCCGATGGCCTCGAAATTGAGCGACGAGAGCGCTGCCCTCCGCCCCACGGCCATGAGCACGCATTCCGCTGCCACGCTGCGCTCAGCACAGGACTTATCGCTGAAGCGGACCGAGAAAGCGTCTCCACCATCAATGGCTTCCACCCGGGCCGAGGTCTCCACGGCGATCCCGCGGCGCACAAGGGCCTGCCGGAGGCGCTTGCTCAGGTCGGTATCGAACCGGGGCAAAAGGGACGGCGCATATTCCAGCACCGTCACTTCGGCGCCAAAAGATCGGTAGAGTGAAGCGAATTCGAGTCCGATCACCCCACCTCCGATGATGCAGAGCGACCTCGGAACCCGCTCCAGCTCAAGGATTTCCCTGGAAGACAGCACTCCGGGCAGGTCCGCGCCGGGGATGGGCAGTGATGCGCTCACGGAACCCACCGCTACCAGGATGGCGTCACCCTCGAAACGGCGCTCCCCTTCCGGACCTGGAACCGTCACGCAGTGCGGACCGGCAAAAGAGGCGTGCCCTTCCACCAGGGTGATGAGTTTGTTCCCCAGCAGCAAAGCGATCCCGCCTCGGAGCTGCTCCACCACGGCCCGCTTGTGTTTCTGGGCCGTCGCAAGGGCCGCGTCGGCGGGCGTTTCCCCTTCCGGCAACTGCTCAGCAGCGTGCAAAAGCGTTTTTGTGGGGATACAGCCTTCGTTCAAGCAGGTTCCGCCCAGCGGACCGTCCGAGATGAGCACCACCTCAATGCCTCTGCGCGCCGCTTCCACGGCGGTCTCATAACCGCCCGGTCCCGCACCAATGATAATCAGTTTCATGGGCTTCAGCCTTTTGCATAACGAAGCACCGGCTGACGGGCCGCCAGGGTCTCGTCGGGCCGGCCGATAGGCGCAGTATGGGGCGCATCGTGCAGCAGCTGCGGATCGCGCGCCGCTTCTTCGGCAATCTGCCGCATCACGGCGATGAAGGCGTCGAGCGTTTCAAGCGACTCGGTCTCAGTGGGCTCAATCATGATGGCCTGATGGAAGAGCAGGGGGAAATAGATGGTGGGCGCATGGAAGCCGAAATCGAGCAGGCGCTTGGCCACGTCGAGCGTGGTCGCTCCCGGAACGCCTTCCCGCGCACCGTCGTTGATAAGGCCGTCGAACACGAATTCGTGCTTGCACAGCCCTGGAATGGGCAGTTTGTAGCAGTCCTTGAGCGCTTCCTTGATGTAGTTGGCGGAAAGGGTGGCATAACGGCCCACTTCCCCAACATGCTCGCGACCGAGCAGGCGGATGTAAGCGTAGGCGCGCAGCACCACACCCAGATTTCCCAGGAACGCGGAAACCCGGCCGGCCGATGCCTCGGAAGGCTCGGACAGCAGGTCGAAATGACCGTCTTCCCTGCGTACGATGCGGGGACGCGGCAGAAGCTCTTCCAGACCTTCGCGCACCCCCACCGGGCCGCTGCCCGGACCGCCGCCACCATGGGGCGTGGAGAAACTCTTGTGCAAGTTCAGGTGCATCACATCGAAACCCATGTCACCCGGCCGGGCAACGCCCAGGAGCGGGTTCATATTGGCTCCGTCGTAATACATGAGTCCGCCGCAGGCGTGCACCAGGGCGGCGATTTCGCCAATCTCACGCTCGAAAAGGCCGAGCGTGTTGGGATTGGTCATCATCATGCCGGCGATGTCCGGACCCAGGAGCGGGCGCAGGGCGTCCACGTCCACCAGGCCGTCGGGGCGGCTCTTCACCACCACGACCTCGAGGCCGCACACCGCGGCGCTCGCCGGATTGGTACCGTGCGCGCTGTCGGGCACAATCACCTTGGTACGGGCCGTATCGCCCCTCAGGGCATGGTAACGGCGCATGACCATGAGACCGGTGAGTTCCCCGTGCGCTCCAGCGCAGGGGGCAAAGGTAAAATGCTTCATCCCCGTGAGGGCCGCAAGCGCCCGCTCCGTCTCGTAGCAGACGCGGAGCGTTCCCTGCATGGTGGCCGGGTCCTGCAGCGGATGAACCTCCTGGAAAGCAGGCAGGGCCGCCATTTCCTCATCGATCTTGGGGTTATATTTCATGGTGCAGCTGCCCAGCGGATAGAAACCCGTATCCACCCCGAAATTCATCTGGGAAAGATTGGTATAGTGCCGCACCACATCCACTTCGCTCACTTCAGGAAGGGCGGGCGCCTCGGTGCGTCTCACACGTTCCGGCAGTTCGGGCGCATAGCCTTCCACCACATGCTCCGGCAGGGAAAAACCGCAGCGGCCGGGCTTGGACAGTTCAAAAACGAGTTTGTCGTAGTACTTCATGGTCAGAGCTCCTCCAGGGCTTTTACAAGAGCGTCGATTTCGGCGCGCGTGCGCTTCTCTGTGACGCAGAATGACACATAACCCTCTTCGGTGGCCAGGGCCGCGAAGAAGCCGGCCGCATAGAGCCGCTCCTGCAGACGCCGCACGTCCACCAGCGGACGGAGCACGAATTCCTTCAGGAAGGGCTGGTCGGGGAACACGGCTTCGAACTTGCCCGTGGCGAGCAGGCGCTCATACAGATAGTGCGCGCCCTCCGAACTCAGGCGGTTCACGCGCCGCAGGCCTTCCGGACCCATCAGCGAAAGGTAGATGGTGACCCAGAGCGCCATAAGCGATTCGTTGGAACAGATGTTCGAGGTGGCCTTCTCCCGGCGGATATGCTGCTCTCGCGCCTGAAGGGTAAGCACATAGGCGCGACGGCCCTGGGCATCGGAGGTCTCCCCCACGATGCGGCCGGGCAGCTTTCTCATATACTCCTGACGGCAGGCCATGAAGCCTAGATAAGGACCTCCGCAACTGAGCGGAATGCCCAGGCTCTGGCCGTCACCCACAGCGATGTCTGCCCCCCATTCGGCGGGCGATTTCACCACGGCGAGGGCTGAGGGGTCGCAGTACATCGCAAGCAGGGCCCCCTGAGCGTGCACCTCTTCGGCAAGACCCGTGTAGTCGCAGATGACTCCGTAGCGGTTGATGGAGGGGACCACGACTCCGGCAAGGTCGAGCACCCCTTCGCAGACGTCCTCGAGTACGGAGTCGGACACCACCACATTGATGCCGGAATAACGGGCGTAGGTCTCGATGACCTCGATCACCTGCGGCAGCAGGGCCGAGGAAACCAGCACCGAATTACGCTTGCGCGTGCTTGCCACGCACATCCGCACGGCTTCGGCCGCGGCGGTGGGACCGTCGTACATGGAGGCGTTGCTCACGTCCATCCCCGTGAGGGCGCAGATCATACTCTGATACTCAAAGATATAACGGAGCGTCCCCTGGGAGATTTCACACTGATAGGGCGTATAGGCCGTGAGGAATTCGGAGCGGGCGGCCAGGGCAGGAATGACCGCCGGGGTGTAGTGGTCGTAGGCGCCGGCGCCCACGAAAACCTTCAGGCGAGCGTTCTCCGCCCCCAGGGCCTCCAGCTGCGCGCGCAGCTGCTGCTCGCTCAGGGCCGGCTCCAGGTCGAAGCCGCCCTTGTGACGGAAGGCCTCCGGAATATCGTCAAAGAGCGCATCGAGGTTCTCCACCCCAATACGCTCCAACATCACCCGGATGTCTTCATCCGTGTGGGGAAACCAGGCAAAGGAAGCCATAGACGTGCTATTTGGCGATTTCGGCGTAGGCCTGCGGAGAAAGAAGGGCGTCCAGTTCGGACGGATCGCTCATCTCCACCTTGATGATCCAGCTCCCATAGGGATCTTCGTTCACCTTTTCGGGTTGGTCGGCGAGGGCCTCGTTCACGGCCACCACGGTACCCGACACCGGCGAATAGAGTTCGCTCGACGCCTTCACACTCTCCAGGGCGCCGAAATCGTCGCCGGCGGCAAGGCTGTCGCCCTCGTCGGGCAGATCCACATAGGTGATGTCCCCCATTTCCGCCTGGGCGAAATCGGACACGCCGATGACGGCCACTTTGCCGTCCACCCAGACCCACTCATGCGACTCGCTGTAGCGGAGTCCTTCCTTGATATTGCTCATTTCTTATAATTGGTTTGATAGAATCTTTTCTTTACCACCTCGCCGGGGAAAACATGCTTGCGCACCTGCACGCAGAGAGGCGTGCCCAGTGCGGCAAAGGCGCTGTCTACCAGGGCGAAACAGATGCTCTTGTCGAGCGAGATAGAGTGGTAGCCCGTGGTCACCACCCCCACTTCCCCACCTTCGGGCGTAAGCACGGGATAGCCCGCCCGCGGGATGGCGCGGTCGTGGATTTCAAGGCCAATGAGCTTACGCGCCGTGCCGTTCGCCTTTTGCTCGACCAGGGCTTCCCGGCCGATGAATTCCGGCTTATCGAGCTTGCAGAACATGGAAAGGCCGGCCATCACGGGCGAAATCTCCTCGGAGAGTTCATCGCCGTAGAGCGGCAGGCCCGCTTCGAAGCGGAGGGTATCGCGGCAGCCAAGGCCGCAGGGCAGCACCCCGGCGGCGAGCAGACGCGACCAGAGGGCGCAGGTGGCGGCGGGCGAAGTGTAAAGTTCGAATCCGTCCTCTCCCGTGTAACCCGTGCGGCTCAGGATGAGGCGCTCCCCTTCCCACTCGGTATCGACGAATTCGTAAAAACCAAGGGCCGATGCCTCCTTCAGGCCCAGGGTCTCCAGCACGATGCGCTCCGAATCGGGCCCCTGCAGGGCCAGCTGGCCCCAGGCCTCGGAAGCGTTGTTTATGCGCACGTTGTAGCCGGCGGCTTGCGCACGGATCCATTCGTCGTCCTTTTCAATATTAGCGGCGTTCACCACCAGCAGGTAGGAGTCTGGGGCGAAGAGGCGGTACACCAGCAGGTCGTCCACCACGCCCCCGTGGGGGTAAAGCATCATGCCGTAGAGGACCTTGCCGGGTTCCATCCCCCGAACGTCGTTTGTAAAGATATGGTTCACAAAGGCTTCCGCGTCCGGCCCGTCTACAAACACCTCACCCATGTGCGAGACGTCGAAGAGTCCGGCGGCATGGCGCACGGCGTTGTGTTCTTCCACAATGCCGCTGTACTGAATGGGCATCATATAGCCCGCGAAGGGGCTCATTTTCGCCCCCAGCGCCACGTGAGCGTCATAGAGGCAGGTTTTTTTGAGAACATCTTCCATAGTAGTTATCAAAGGTACGCTTTTCAGCGGAGTTTACCAAACAAAAAAGCCGGATCGAGATAGCTTTTCTCTATTTCCGCAATCCGACGCAGATCGGCGGCGTCAAGAAGCCGCTGCCCATCCGTGAAAGCGGCGGCAAGGCGCACGGCCAACTGCTCCTGCGTGGGGGCGTCCGTACCCGAACAGAGGTTCACCACCCGCTGACGCACCGAGCGGATGCCCTTGGCGGCAAGTTTTTCCTGGGAAGGGGTGATGGCGCGCTCCATCCGCTCCAAATCTACGTTACAGAGCAGGGTTCCGTGTACGATGCAGGCGCCGCTGCGGACCAGACAGGCTCCGCCCGAAACCTTGCGTCCCCTTACCAATATATCATTGTGCGCCGTGGAAACCGCATCGAAGCCGGCGGCACGCAGCACCCCGGCGAAACGCTCCAGGTACGCGGCGAAAGCGGCCTCTACCCCGGTCCCGGGCGTGACGCAGGAGAGCATCAGATTGCCCCGGTCGGCATAGACGCAGCCGCCGCCGCTCTTGCGGCGTACCAGCGCGATACCGTTTTCACGGCAGTAAGGCAGGTTGACCTCCGCTTCCATGTCCTGATTGCGCCCGAAGATGACGGTGGGTGCAACGCTCCAGGTAAAAAAACCCGAGCCGAAACGCTGCGCGACGTATTCTTCCATCGCCAGATAAAAGACGAGCGGGCGTTCTTTCCGGTCCGGGAGGAGGATGTGCTCCATCTACGCGAGAAGTTCGAGGTCTTTCTTGAGAATCATCTTGGGGTCCATCAGCGAGACTTTCTGGAAAAGCCGCACCCGGTTGCCCAGGGAAAGATAGACCTTGTCTTCGTGCTTACCCTTTCTCCACCATTTGTAGAAGCCCACGGGATCATTTTCGTAGGGAATGCGGGCCACGATGCCCGAACTGTAACCGGGATAGTCGATCACCAGGCTCAGGCCAATGAATTTCTTGTAGTAGTCGGGATCGGCCCGGCGGAGTTTGCTCACAAGCGGGGCAAGCACCTCTGACTGATTGACCTGCAGGACTTTGTCCTTCACGATCAGCTTATGGATACGCACCGGATCGACCGTGATCCACACCCCCATCTTGAGGGTCTGGGGGCCCTGGTCGGTGTCGAGCGTGAGCTCGTCCATCGAGTCGTACACCTTATTGGGGTCGAGCGGAAAATGTTCCATAACAGGCAAATGTAGCGATTTTTTCGCGAAATTGTTACATTTGCACGCTATGAAATCGTTTCTGGTCCATCTCAGCGGGGTTTTTTCCGAAGAAAAGGAGGCGGTAGCTGCTGCCTGCGGAGCCGTCCTGCCCGGAAAGCCGGAGTGGCTGGATTTCAGGCACTTGGACGGCGTCTGCGGCTATTGTGAGCCGGAAGCGGAGGAGCGGCTCTCAGAGGCCCTGCGTCCCACGTCCGTAAACCCTTCCCTATGCTGGATCGACACGGGCGACTACCATTACCTCAGCGCCCTGCGTCTGCGCCATCTCCCCTGCACCGCTTTCACCCTGCTGCTGCTCGACCACCACAGCGACTGCCAGCCCCCCGCTTTCGGGGGCGAACTGCTCAGCTGCGGCGGATGGGTGCGCGACGCCGCCCACTTGCCCGGACTGAAGAACGTGGTCACGCTGGGTCCCTCAGGTCCCGGCATGCTGCCCGAGGGCACGACGCCCCAGGCGCTTGACGCCGCTCTGCCGGAGGGTCTTCCCCTCTTTCTTTCACTCGATCTCGACATCCTCGGACCCGAATGGTTCCAGACCGACTGGGACCAGGGCCACCTGGCGCTGCCCGCCCTTCTGGACCTGCTGGAACCGGTACTGGAGCGTCCGCTGCTTGGGATCGATCTCTGTGGAGGCATTACCCGCGCGAAAGGCGCGACGGATGCGGAACTGGCCCGCAACCATCGCGTACGCTGCACACTGGCTTCCTTTATTTTAGAGAGAGTTTGAAAGCGACGCTGCGGCGCTGCGGCCAGCCAGGGCGCCGGTGCTGAAGGCGGTCTGCAGATTGTAGCCGCCCGTATCGGAATCGATATCCAGGATTTCTCCGCAGAAATAGAGGCCCGGCACCAGGCGCGACGCCATGGTTTTGGCAATCACTTCCTGCGTGCAGACCCCGCCGGCCGTCACCACCGCGCGTTCGTAACCCACGAAACCGGCCAGGTCGAAGCGCCATTCCTTCAGCGCCGCGGCAATCAGCGCGGGATCGGACAAACGCCCGTGCATGGCCACAAAACCGGGAATGAGCACCCAGGGCATGAGTTTCCCCAGCAGGATCCGTCCCTTTTCCTTATCACCCAGGCGGGCGCTGCGCCGGTCGAGCGCGACCTCCTGCATGAGCGCCTGCACCCGCGCACTGAGTTCGGCAAGGGGCACGCCGGGTTTGAGGTCGAGTACGAGCGCCACCCGGCTGCCGCCGAGCATTGATTTCACGGCCTTGCGGCTGAGTTGGAAACCCACGGGCCCCTCAATGCCGCCGTCGGTAAAGTCGATATCGCCGAATTCCGTTCCGGCCACGGTCCCCTCCACCAGCAGGCGAACGGACACGTTTTTAAGCGACACGCCGCAAAGGCGCTCTCCCAGCGGGGCGAGCGGGGTTTCACGGTCGATGTGATGTCGAAGGGCAGCATCTTCCGCAGCTTCCTGCTTATAGCCGCGCGGCACCAGGGCCGTGAGCGAAGGGAAAACGGGTTCGAGGCTGTGGCCCAGCTCCTGCGACCAGCGGAAGCCGTCGCCGCTGCTGCCCGATGAAGGATAGGACAGTCCGCCCGTAGCGAGGATGAGCCTCAGGCAGCTCCAGATCCGTCCGTCTGCGGCGCTGAGCCGGAATCCCCCGCCATCGGGAAGGGCCTCCACCGAAGAGACCTCGGCATCCGTCTCGATCCGCACGCCAGCGCCCTTGCAGGCACGCACCAGGGCGTCCACGATGTCGGATGCGCGGTGCGACGCGGGAAAAGCACGGTCGCCCCGTTCCACCACTACGGGCACCCCTTCCCGTTCGAAGAAGGAGCAGACGTCGGCAGAGGAAAAGCCGTACCAGGCCGACTTCACAAAACGAGAACCGGCACGCACGTGGGCCGAGAAATCATTCCACTCTTTGAGGTTGGTGAAATTGCAGCGGCCCTTGCCGGTAATCATCAGCTTGCGGGCCGGACGGGGCATCTTCTCCAGCACGGTCACCGTGGCGCAGCGCCCTTCCGCCGAAAGTGAACGCGCCGCCTGCAGGGCCGCCATGAGCCCCGAAGCACCGCCGCCAATGACCAGGATGTCGCTTTTCATACAAAAAAAAGGGAAAGCTTAGTACATCGCACCGCTACGACCTCCTACCCTTGCTGCATTCCTGCCCTGGGGGAGTTCAGAGGGAGCTGGTCGTGTACGACTTTCCCGCTGCAAATATAGGAAAAAATTTGAATATCAGATACTGTCGAAGATGAGCGGCAGGATGTCATCTACCCGCTCGAACTTCCAGATGCGTTTCGCGCCCACCATGATGATCGACATGGGCACGCCCGACTTGGTCTGGTACTGGGCCATCACCTGGCGGCAGGCGCCGCAGGGCGTGGCGGGTTCCTGGGCCAGGCGCCCCATCACGCCGCCCGCGATGGCGATGCTCTCCATGGCCTTGTCGGGATGGGCGGCACCCGCCGAGAACATGGCGGTGCGCTCGGCGCAAAGGCCCGAGGGAAAGGCCGCGTTCTCCTGATTGGCTCCCTGCACCACAATGCCGCCCTTCAGACGGATGGCAGCCCCCACATTGAAGTGGGAGTAAGGCGCATACGATCCTTTCATGGCGTCAATGGCGGCCTCGGCGAGGGCGCGGTCGGCCGGCTCGAGTTCACTAAGAGAAGCGTACTCAGAATAACGGATGTTGATCTCTTTCTGTGTCATGTCTGTGGCTTGCTGCGCCCAAAGATACAAATTTTCTGCCAATTCGGCCGTTTTTCCTATCTTTGCAAAGATATGAAGATCTGTGTGGGACTCTCGGGAGGCGTAGACTCCAGCGTGGCCGCCCTGCTGCTCAAACGGCAGGGGCACGATGTCTTTGCCATGTTCATGCAGAACTGGCACGACACCGAGGGTACGCTCCACGGCGACTGCAGCTGGGAGGAAGACAGGTTCGTGGCCGAACTGGTGGCCCGCAAGATTGGTATCCCATTCTATTTCATAGACTTGAGTAAGGCCTACCGGCAGCGCGTGGTGGACTATATGTTCCGGGAATACGCCTGTGGCCGCACCCCCAATCCCGATGTGCTTTGCAACCGGGAAATCAAGTTCGACGCCTTCCTCTCAGCCGCCCGCAAGATGGGCGCCGAAGCGGTGGCGACTGGGCACTACTGCCGCAGGAGCGTGGCGCGCGACGCCGACGGCCGCATGCTCTTCGACGAAGATGGGAACGTGCTCTACAGCCTTCAGGAAGGGGTCGATCCCAACAAGGACCAGAGCTACTTCCTCTGCCAGCTCAACCAGGAACAGCTGCGCAGCGCCCGCTTCCCCATCGGGGACCTCAGCAAGGCCGGAGTGCGCCGCATTGCCGCGGAAGCCGATCTTCCCTCGGCCGACAAGAAGGACTCGCAGGGCATCTGCTTCGTGGGCAAGGTCGACCTGCCCGTCTTCCTGCAGCAGAAGATCGCCCCGAAAGAGGGCGACGTGGTGGAGGTGTTCCCCGCTTTCTACCCCGACTGCCCGCAGTGGAACGCACAGCGCGGCATCCTGCAGGACCTGCTCCTGCCCGGACGGGAACTGCGGATGACCACGCCCCAGCAGCCCGAACAAAAGATACTTACTTCGGACGGAGCGCCCCTGGGCCCCTCTCCTTTCGATGCCGGACGCATCGCGGCGCTCGGAGACGAGCAGCTCAAAACCCTTTCCGAGCCCATCCCCTACGACTTTAGCTTCCAGACAGAGACCTACCGCTCGGGCAAAAAACATACGCGAAAAACGCGCATCGTTCCCAACCCCCACGCCATGCCGGCGGGCCGGCACGACGGCGCCTGGTTCTATACTGTGGGCCAGCGCAAGGGGCTGGGCATCGGCGGGCACCGGGAATCGCTTTTCGTCCTGGCCACAGACAGCGAAAAGAATATAGTATATGTGGGTGAAGGTCAAGACCATCCGGGTCTCTACCGGCGCTGCGTGCGCATTGCGCCCGACGAGCTCCGCTGGCTCCGGCCCGACCGGGCCCTGCAGCCCGGGCAGACGGCCCGACTGCGTGTGCGCATCCGCTACCGACAGCCCCTTCAGGGCGCCACGCTCATTCAGCGCGCGGACGCCCTTTACATCCTCTTTGACGTACCCCAGCGCGGCGTTTCGGCCGGGCAGTTCGCCGTCTGGTACGACGGGGACGCCCTGCTCGGAAGCGGCGTAATCGCCTGACAGTATGAAGGAATTCGAAATCAGCTGCCCGCTCGGACGGGAGCCCCGGCTCAAGGAGATTGAGGCCGCGGCGGGCGGACGGCAGTGGCTGCTGCGCAAACGCTCGGTCGATGCCCGCAAAAGTCCCCCGCTCTGGCGTTACCGCTACGAGGCTTACGAGCCCGGAGAAGCGCCTGAGCCCTGGACGGAACCCGTCTGGCCCGATGTGCATGATGCCGAGCCCATACTGGTGGTGGGTGCCGGCCCGGCCGGCCTTTTCGCCGCCCTGCGCCTGCTCGCGCTCGGGCGAAAACCCGTCATCCTGGAACGCGGAAAGGATGTGCACGCCCGCAAGACCGATATGGCGCGGCTTTCGCGCGAAGGCGTGGTGGATCCCGATTCCAACTACTGTTTCGGCGAGGGCGGCGCCGGTGCATTTTCCGATGGCAAACTCTACACCCGCTCCTCCAAGCGGGGCGATGTGGGCGAAGTCCTGCGGCTCCTGGTTCATTTCGGCGCAAGCAAGGACATCCTCGTGGACGCCCATCCGCACATCGGTTCCGACAAACTGCCCGCCGTGGTGGAGAACATCCGCCGCTGCATCGTGGAGCACGGAGGCGAATACCATTTCGGGGCCCGCGTGAACGGGATTACCCCGCCCGAAACCCCCGATGACCCGTACACCCTTTCCTGCGCCGACGGACGATCGTTCAGCGCCCGACGCATTATCCTCGCCACCGGCCACTCGGCGCGCGATATCTACGAACTCTTCTCCCAAGAAGGTTATACTCTGGAAGCCAAGGGTTTCGCCCTGGGCGTGCGCGTGGAGCATCCGCAGGAAAAGATAGACTGGGCCCAGTACCACGGGCCGCGCCAGCCGGGCTGGCCCGCCGCCGAATACAGTTTTGTGGAACAGCAGGACGGACGGGGCGTTTTCTCCTTCTGCATGTGCCCGGGCGGCATCCTGGTGCCATCTTCCACAGAGGACGGGACCGTAGTCCTGAACGGGATGTCCAATTCGGCCCGGAGCGGCCCCTTCGCCAATGCGGGCGTGGTGGTGCAGCTGGAGCCGGAGGACGTGCCCGGCAGCGATCCCCTGCGCCTGCTGCGTTTCCAGCAGGAAACCGAACGCAGGATGTACAGCTGGTGCGCAGCGCGGCGGGCCGAAGCCCCGGGCGACGTGCCCGCCCATCCGCTCACCGCACCCGCCCAGCGCATGGAAGACTTCTGCCAGGGCCGCCTGTCGCGCAAGATGCCCCCCACCTCCTACCATCCGGGCGTGGTGTCCGCCCCCCTGCACGAACTGCTGCCGCCCCAGGTGGCGGAGCGCCTGAGAAAGGTATTCCCTCGGGTGAAGATCCGCAACTACTACACCAACGCGGCGCTGCTGCTCGGCGTGGAATCGAGGACCTCCTCGCCCGTACGCATCCCCCGCGACCCCGAAACCCTGGAGAGCCTGTCGCTGCCCGGCCTCTATCCCTGCGGCGAAGGGGCCGGCTACTCGGGCGGCATCGTCTCCAGCGCCATCGACGGCATCCGCTGCGCGGAGAAGGCTGTGCTCTGAGCGGGCGACAATCTTTGCGTTACACCGTTTTTTTTGTCTTTCTGCATATTATTCGTATATTTGCATGTTATTAACTGATAACCATTTCTCCAGATACATGGTAAAAGAATACTTAAAACCCGTCTGCACCGTAGTGGAACTGCGGCCGCAAACCGTCCTCTGCACCAGCGTAGACCCCTTCGCAGAGAAACCCGATTATGATTTTTAAACGACCCTGCACCATGAAAAAACACATCCTTCTTTCAGCCGCCCTTTGCGGCACCCTGGTGCTCCTGGGCACCGTTTCCTGTCAGAAGCAGCCCGTTCCCGCCGGGAAAGCGGAGTTCAAGAGTTTCACCGTGCATTCCGCGCCCCTATCGAAGCAGGAACTCTCGGGCGGAACGCTCGTTCACTGGCAGAGCGGAGACAAACTCGCCATGGTGAGCCGTACCGATGCCGCTTCCGCCATTGCCGAAGCGACCAATTTCATCGACCTTTTCTCCACCACGGAAAGCGGCGCACAGGCTACCTTCACCGGTTCATTCAGTTCCGGCCAGCAGAGCAAGGTCTTTGTAGTACATCCCTACACGGCCTATGGCAGCTACAACGCCGGCCAGGTGTATGTTTCCTACCGCAATGACGCCGGCGATTATCATTACACACTGTTCTATGTGCCGTTCTCCCCGCTCCAGCGGGCCGTGGCGAACAGCTTCCCCGTCGACTACACCACGATGCACAGCGGTGCCTGGGGAGCGGTACGTCCTCCGCTCCACCTGGCCTACGGCATCATCGAGGACCGCTTGTCTTCTACCGAGTTCCGTATGCACAACGCCTGCGCCCTGCTTAAGTTCAGCATCGCGAACGCAGGCAAAATCAATTATGTCGACTTCAAATTCACAGGGACGGATTATCTCGCAGCCTACAGGGTTCAGATCAATTTCGACGAGAGCACGGGCGACTTCCTGTTGACCAAGCCCTGGAGCGGCCAGGGCCAGGCTCCGATCGTGCGCGTCTATCCTCCGGAAGGAGAAGATACTTTCCCGGTCGGCACCTACTACGCGGCCATCACGCCCGTTACCAAGGCGTCCAAGCCCACGGTAATCCTGCGCAATTTATCTACAAATAAACAGGCCAAGCTTATCGGCTCGGAAACCGTCACCCTCGATGCCGGAGACATCCTGCCCCTGGGCGGCAGCAAGGCCCTCGACACCATCGCCGATGAAAAGTCTGCCTGGGCTTCTCGTTCCGCCACCCTCACCTATACGATGGATTTCACCCAGGGCAAGAGCAAACCCTTTTCTACGGACATCAACACCGTTGTAGGTACTGGAGAAGGTATCAACTCCAGCTACTCTTTCACAGGCCCCACCACCATCACGATCAAAACGGCCGGCACCAACAGCAACGTCTACTACGACGAAGCCAACAATTACCTGGTGCTGAAAGGAGGCTCCTCCAACGGTGCCTATCTGTTCGCTCCGAACATTGACGGACGCCGGCTCAAGACCGTGAACATCAATGCAGCCGGTCACGCTGCGTCCGCATCGACCACCACAAAGTTCGTCATGGGATCCAACGGCGGCACCTCAACGACCTACGGAACGCAAACCCTTCCGCTGGAGTCGGCGGGACCATCCGACTATAGCCTCTCCAAAGCCACCTTCCCGGCCGGCACCGGTGTTTACCTGGGCGTTGGCAGAAACGCGACGGTGTATCTGCGCAGCCTCGAACTCATCTACGAGTAATTGGATAATCATCTCATCCGGATACATGGAAAAAGAATACCTCAAACCTGTCTGTACCGTGGTGGAACTGCGGCCGCAGACCGTCCTCTGCACCAGCGTAGACCCCTTCGCTGAGAAACCCGATTATGATTTTTAAACGACCCTGCACCATGAAAAAACACATCCTTCTTTCAGCCGCCCTTTGCGGCACCCTGGTGCTCCTGGGCACCGTTTCCTGCCAGAAGCAGGACCTTCCTGAAGCGCGTCAGGAGTGCAGTTTCACCGTCTATGCCCCCCCGGCAACCAGCCCCCAGTTACAAGGAGGCACCGCCGTCTGGTTCAAGAGCGGCGACCAGCTCAGTATGATCAGCCGCAGCGACAACGGAGCCTCTTTCGACAAGACCAAGTGTGTTATCGACCGTTTCTCCACCACGGAAAGCGGTGCACAGGCGACCTTTACCGGTTCCTTCAGCGCCAGCCAGCAGAGCAAGGTCTACGTATTCCATCCCTACACGAGCTATGCCGCCAGCTCAGGCAGCAACGGTTACGTGTCCTACCGGGCCGTTTCCGGTACGTCCGGAGACAGGAACACCATTTTCTACGTTCCCAATTCTCCTCTGCAGCGCGCCGTGGCGAACGACTTCCCGGTCGACTATACCACCGCCATCCACACCTGCTGGGGCGGTGACAATCCCCCGCTCAACATCGCCTACGGTATCATTGCCGACCGCACGTCTTCTACCGAGTTCCACATGCACAACGCCTGCGCCCTGCTCAAATTCAGCATTGCGGGCAGCGGCATCACCAGCGCCGATTTCCGCTTCTCCGAAACTGAAGCCATCAGCGCTTACCGCGTGCAGATTGGTTTTGACGAGTCCAACGGCGACGCCTGGCTCAACACCGTTCCCTGGAGCGGACAGGGCGAAGCCAACACCGTGCGCGTCTACCCGCCCGCAGGCAACTCCACCTTCCCGGCCGGCACCTACTATGCCGTGGTTGCCCGCGTGAAGACCGCGGCGCCCCCCACCGTCACCCTGCGCAAGGCCGGCCAGATTGCCAGCTTTACCGGAAGTACGGACGTGACGCTCAACGCCGGTGAAATCCTTCCGCTCGGCACCAAGGCGCTCGACGCCATCGCGGACGAAAAGGACGCCTGGACCGCTTTCAGCGACGACCCGCTCGACCTCACGCTCGACTTCTCCAAGGGGGCCGACGGCGTCTTCACCACGGCCATTCCCACCGCCAGCACAGCCTTCAAGAAAGGCGGTGTCGACTTTACGCTCAGCCAGGGCGGCACCAATTATGTCTTCAAATTCCTCGCCAACGACCAAGGTTCCTACAATTACGACTCGACCAACAGCGCCCTCAGGTTTGTGAGCGGAGCCTCTTACAACGCCATCATGCGCGTTCCCGCCATCCCGGGCCGCCGCCTCACGAAGATTACCTTCACCGGTGTGAACAACGCCTCCGGCAGCAAGGTCATCGTCGGAGCAAACGCGAGCACTTCCTACCTCTATAAGAACATCACCTTTACGGACAATACGCCCACCGACATAACGCTCACCACCGTACCGGCCAACGGGAACGTGGTCTATTTCGGTCTGTATAAGGGCTCTTTCGACGTCAGTTTCAAGAGCATTGTATTCCGTTACGAGTAATTGCTAAAGAAAGGCCGTCAGAAATCGGCCATCCTGCTTACGGGAGCGATATCGAAAGGTGTTCGCTCCCCGTTTTTATAGTGGAACCAGCCCGCCACGGCAATCATGGCGGCATTGTCCGTAGTGAATTTTCTTTCAGGTAGATAGGCGTTCCAACCCCGGCGCCGCCCCTCTTCCTCAATGCGGGCTCTCAGACCGCTGTTGGCCGAAACGCCGCCCCCGATGGCCACCTCGCGGATGCCCGTCTCCTTGGCCGCCCGTACGAGTTTCCCGAGGAGGATGTCGATGAGGGCCTGCTGGAACGAAGCGCAGAGGTCGGCCTTGTTGCGATCGGCGAACTGCGGGTCGTGCGCCGTTTCGTCGCGCAGCAGGTAGAGGAGCGAAGTTTTGATGCCGCTGAAAGAGTAGTCAAGTCCCGGGATGCGGGGTTTGGTGAAATGGAAACGACTGGGGTCGCCTTCCGCGGCCAGGCGGTCTATGGCCGGGCCGCCCGGATAGCCCAGGCCCAGGAGTTTGGCGCACTTGTCGAAGGCCTCGCCCACCGCGTCGTCGATAGTCTGGCCAAGGATCTCATAGTGAAGGGGATCGTCTACCCGCACAATCTGGGAGTTACCGCCCGATACGAGCAGGCAGAGATAGGGAAAGGACGGCTCGCGAACGGGCTTTTCCGGTTCGCGGATGAACGAGGCCAGCAAATGCCCCTGGAGGTGATTCACCATCACAATGGGAATGCCGAGCGAGAGCCCCAGCGCCTTGGCGAAGGACGTGCCCACAAGGAGCGAACCCAGCAGACCGGGTCCCCGGGTAAAAGCAATGGCAGAAAGGTCTGCAGGGCCGATTCCCGCCTGCGCGAGGGCATCGCTTACCACCGGCACGATGTTGCGTTGGTGGTCGCGTGAGGCGAGTTCGGGCACCACCCCGCCGTAGCGGCGGTGCACCTCCTGACCTGCGATCACGTTCGAGAGGAGCACGCCGTCACGCAGGACGGCCGCCGAAGTGTCGTCGCACGAAGATTCTATGCCCAGGATGATGTCTGCCATTTCAAACCGTTTTCCGCTGCAAAAATACGCTTTTTTACCGTATTTTGTATTTATGGCCTTAAATGCTATCTTTGTAAGATTAAAAACTATGTTTTTATGCTGACTAATATCCGTCGTCCACTCATATATTTCGTCCTGGGCAGTGCTTCCTTTCTGCTTGGAGTGACCTCCTGCAGCAAGCAGGACGAGTCCGCCCCGGCCGACCCGGCGCGCAGCCTTAGGGCCTACGCACCCCCGTCGGGCCGCCCGGAACTGCATGAGGGCAGTGCCGTCTGGTTCCGCAGCGGCGACATCGTGTCTATGGTGAGCCGCGACAATCAGGGAGATAAAATTGATGCGGCTCACTGCTTCCTCGACAATTTCAGCACAGAGGAAAGCGGATCTGTCGTCACGTTCAGGGGGTCCTTCTCCAGCGGGCAGACCGATACGGTTTTTGCCGTCCACCCCTACACCGATTATTCGGGCTACTCCACGAGCCAGGTATTCGTCTCCTATCGTAACGACGGAACCGGAACCACTCGCAACAACCTGTTCTACGTACCGTTTTCGCCGCAACAGCAGGCCGTTGCGGGTGACTTCCCCACCGACTACACCACCATGCACCAGAGCGCCTGGGGCGTAGGGGTCAAACCGCCGCTCAACCTTGCTTACGCCGTGCTGGACAAGTCTGACGACAGTTTCCGCATGCACAACGCCTGCGCCCTGCTCAAGTTCCGGCTCGACGGCACCGACATTACTTCGGTCGATTTCCGTTTCGACACCAATGCGATCGTTGCCTACCGGGTCATGATCTCGTTCGACCAGAAGACCGGCAGTTTCATCAAGACTTCCCCCCTGAGCGGCCAGGGCAATTCCCGCACCGTGCGCGTTTATCCGCCGCAGGGCAGCAGCACTTTCGCCCCGGGCACCACCTACTATGCCGCCATCGCGCCCATTTCGGGTTCGGCGCCCACGGTGACACTCCGCAAAGCCACCAAAGTCGCCTCGTTCACCGGACCGTTCCCTGTAACCATCTCCGCCGGCGACATCCTCCCCCTCGGCTCCGCCGGGCTTGACACTTATGTCTCCGAATGGACCGACATCCCCGCTGAACTCACCCTCACGCTCGACTTCACCCAGGGCAAGGGCAAGCCGTTCACCACAAACATCAACACCAACAGTTCCAAATACAGCTTCACCTACACCTTTAGCCAGGGCGGTGCCGACTATACCTTTAAAACCACCGGGAAAAGCGGCGGAGCCTATTACGACACCACCAATAACTACCTGGTGCTCAAGTCTACGGGCAGCGCCGGAACCTTTCTTGAACTGCCCGCCATCGACGGCCGCAGGCTCAAGTCTGTCACAGCCAAGGCGGGAGGCTTCGTAACGGCAACTCCCACGACCGCAGGCAAATTCGTCTGCGCCTCCAACAGCGGAACGTCCTACACCTACGGCAGCAACACCGTCGCGCTGGAGAGCGCCTATGCCGGCGCAAGCGTTACCCGCACTTCACCGCTGTTCGTCCCGGGCAACCCCATATGGGTGGGGGCCCAGTCAGCACATACCATCAACCTGCGTGAACTCACGCTGGTCTACGAATAAACTTACTTATCAAACGGAAATTTGACATAGGGGTTCGCATTCTGGGCGTGATCCTGCTGCTGCTCGGCGGCGGGCTCATCGCCTTGCAGCTCCCCGGTGTTCAAGCGCGTTTGTCTCGAATAATCCTGGAGCGGCTGGAGGAAAAACTTCAGGGACATATCACTTTCTCCGAACTGGGCGTCACCCCACGCGGCTCCTTTGTGATCAAGGACCTGCTGGTGCTCGACGACCATCCCTATACGGCCGACACCTTCCAGCGCGGCTGGGCGCCCGTGGATACGATCTTCACTGCACGGAGCGTGAGCGGAACGGCTGCCTGGGGCAGTCTGCTGCGCAAGAAAGGCATCCATCTGCGGCGTGTGGAGATAGACGGACCGGACCTGCACCTCGTTCGGGAACCCTTCCAGGGCCGCATGCAGACCAACCTGCAACGTTTCACCGGCCATAAGAAGAAACCCTACGTGCCCGGCAGGAAAGTCCCTACCCCGGACCTTTTCACCATAGACCGCGTACACCTTTCCAACCTACATTTCCGCCTCACCAGTTTCATGCCCGAAAAGCATCCCTACGCCGGCTCCGGAATCTGCTGGGACCGGGTGGACGTGCGCGGTGAGGTGCGCGGGCACGCGCTGCGTTATACGGGCGGGCGCATGTCGGGCGTGGCCGACCTGGTGCGTGTGCGGGAGCAGAGCGGTTTCGAACTGGTCCGCCTCACGGGCCGGGCCCAGGCCGGCATGGGCAAAACCACAATCGAGCACATCCATCTGGTAGACCCCTGGACCGACCTCAACGTCCCCCGTCTCACCATGAGCTACCTCGACCAGCGCCATTTCAACCGTTTCGTGGAGCATGTGCGGCTGGAAGGAAAGATTGACCGCAGCACCCTGGCGGAACGCACGCTCGCCTATTTCGCGCCCGGCGTGCACGGAAACAGCGTATTTGACATCCGGGGGGCAGAACTGGACGGCTACATCAACGATTTCTCGGTGCGTAAACTCATTTGTACCGACGTTCAGTCGGGTGTGGACCTCGACCTGCAGGGCTCGCTCACCGGCCTCACCCAAGGGCGGGAACTGCTCACCGACCTGAAGGTGAACAACCTGTCTTTCAGCACGGAGGGCGCGAAGAACCTGCTTTCCCGATTGGGCGTAAAAGGCGATCCGCTCGCCCGGGTGGCCCGGGGCCGGCAGTTCAGTTTCAGCGGCTCGGCGGCAGGTCCCCTGAACCGCCTGCACGCACACGGCTCGCTCTACGCCCTGCACACCGGGCGCGCCACGGCCAACCTCGACATCCGCAACCTCACCGACCGCAAGCGGGGCACCGAGATTACGGGCACCCTCGCCACGCGCGACCTCGACATTTCGGCGCTCACCGGAGTGAAGGCCGCCGGCCCTTGCACCGCCAACACGGGCCTGCGGGCCATCCTGGACGGGAAAAGCAGTTCGATCATCGTAGATTCGCTCTTCGTAGACCGGCTCCGTCTGCTCGACTACGACTACACGGGCATCGCCGCGGCGGGCAAGTACTCCGAAAACGCCTTCGACGGCAAGATCATCTGCGCCGATCCCAACCTCAATTTCATCTTCCAGGGCATCTTCAACCTCTCGCGCAAGACGAGCAACGCCCTCTATAAGTTCTATGCGAACCTGGGCTACGCCGACCTGCAGGCCCTGGGGCTTGACAAACGGGGCGGCACCTCCAAGGTCTCGTGCCAGGTCTCGTCGAACTTCATGCGCATCGGCCGGGGCGACCTCATCGGCGACGTGGACATAGCGGACATTATCCTGGAAGACCGGGCCGGCCGCCATGAGATCGGCGACATCTCGGTGGGATCGCACTCCAACAACGACGTACACCGCATCCAGTTCAATTCCCTCTTCGCCGACGCCGGATATGTGGGACGCCGCTCCCCCGCCGCCCTCTGGGCCGAACTCCAAAGGCTGACCACCCGACGCGAACTGCCCGCCCTGTATGCCGCGGACAACCCCGACCGCAGCGAAGCGGGCGGCGCGTACGAACTGTCACTGCGGGTACATGACACGCGCGACTTGCTCTCTTTTGTGCTCCCGGGCCTCTACATCGCCGATTCCACCCGTTTCGACCTGGGCGTGGAACGAGACGGGAGCGTGCGGGGCCGCCTCACTTCCCCGCGTCTCGCCTATGGCACGCAGTACCTAAAAGGGGTTGACCTGACCCTCGACAACCTGGAGCGCAGCCTCAACGGAACGCTTACCAGCAGCGAGATGAACCTCGCCGACATCGGTTTCCGCAACAGCGCCCTCACCGCCTTCGCCCAGGACAACGGATTCTTCCTCGGTTTCCACTACGACAACATCAGGGGCATCGACAATGTGGGCGAAATCTACCTCTCGGGCGAACTCGCCCGCGACGCGACCGACACCCTCATCGTGTCGGCCCGGCCCCTGTCGTCCTACGTGCGCTTCAACGGCAACCAGTGGACCCTCGACGAGGCCGACATCCGTTACCGAGCAGGAGAGGTACAGGTGCGCGATTTCGCCATCAAGAACGGGCCGCAGCGCATTTCCCTGGACGGCGGCGTCTCCCTGCACGGGGCCGACACCCTCGCCCTTTCCATCAACGGGGTTGACATGGACGTGGTGAACTACTTCACCCGCAAGGACCTCGACATCCGGGGCCGCAGCTCTGGCCGGGCCCTGCTCATCTCGCCCATGCGCGGCTCCATGCACGCCCTCATGAACCTGGGTTGCGACTCGCTCAGCGTGAGCGGACAGCAGGCCGGAAGCCTGCGCGCAGCCGGCGTCTGGGACAGCCGTGACGGCAAGATCAACGCCTACCTGCGCAGCATCAGCGACGGCCGCGACGCTCTCAGCGCCCGCGGCACCTACGATCTTGAAAGCCGCTCACTCACGGCCCATTCCGTTTTCGACGGCATGAACCTCATCCTGGCCCGCCCCTTCCTGCCCGACGCCATCTCCGACCTCTCGGGTCGCCTGAACGGACGGATCGAGGCCAGCGGCCCCCTCGACAGCCTTTCCCTCTCGGGTCAGGACCTGCGCCTCCAGGATGCGGCGCTTACCGTCGCCTTCACCCAGGTTCCCTACGTGCTGAACGGTCCGATACGGCTCGACGACACGGGCCTCTACTTCGACGGCATGACAGTTTCCGACCGCAGCGGTGGCAGCGCCCTGCTCACCGGCGGTCTCCTCTTCGACCGGCTGCAGAATCTCAGGCTCGATGCCTCGGCGAGCCTCTCCGACCTGGAACTCGCCGACATTCCCGAAAGCCCCGACTTCTACGGCCATCTCTTCGCCCGCGGCGACCTGCGCATTACAGGTCCGCTGAAGGCGCTCACCCTCGACGCCAACATTGCAACGGCCAAATCGGGCAGTCTGCACATCCCGTTGGGCGGCGGAACGGCCTCGGCCTCGGGCGACCTGCTCACCTTCACCGACCACAGCGTGGTGTACGAAGACCCCTATGAAACCATGATCGGGGCCCTCAAGGCGCAGGGACGCAAAGACTCGGCCGGCGACTTCACGGCCCGCGCCCGCATTGCCGCCACGCCCGACCTGGAGACCTTCGTGGAGATTGGCGGAAACGGGGAGAACGTGCTCTCTGCGCGGGGAACGGGCCTGATTACCGTCGACCTGCACCCCTCCAAGCGCGTTTTCAACCTGGGTGGAGACTACTCCATCAGTGACGGCCGCTACCATTTCGAGCTCCCGGGCATCGCCAAAAAAGACCTCGCCATCACCAGCGGCAGTTCCATCAAGTTCAGCGGCGACATCCTGGAGAGCCAGCTCGACATCGACGCGGCCTACACGCTCAAGACCTCCCTCTCGCGCCTCATCTCCGACACCACCTCGGTCTCGTCGCGGCGTCTGGTGGAATGCGGCATCAGCATCACCGACCGGCTGCGGGCGCCCAAACTGGGCTTCCGCATCGACGTACCCGACCTCGACCCCACTACCAAATCGCAGGTGGAAAGCGCGCTCAACACGGAAGACAAGCTGCAGAAACAGTTCATCGCCCTGCTCATCACGGGTTCCTTCCTGCCTTCCGAGACTTCGGGTATCGTGAACAACACGGGCAGCATGCTCTTCAGCAACGTGTCCGAAATCATGACCGGGCAGCTCAACAACATCCTGCAGCGGCTCGACATTCCGCTCGACCTGGGTCTCGCCTACCAGCAAAACGATACGGGGAACGACATCTTCGACGTGGCCGTATCGACCCAGCTCTTCAACGACCGCGTGATCGTGAACGGATCGGTGGGCAACCGGCAGAACCGGGCGAGCACCACCGAGGGTGACATGGTGGGCGACCTCGACATAGACGTAAAACTCGACCGGCCCGGCCAGTTCAGGCTCAACCTGTTCTCGCACTCGGCCGACGAGTACTCGAGCTTCCTCGACTACTCGCAGCGCAACGGCGCCGGCATCACCTATCAGAAAGAGTTCAACCGATGGAGCGAGTTCCTGCGCGACCTCTTCTCGAGCCGTAAGAAACGTACCGAACGGGCCCTGCGCGACCTCGAACGCGAAAAACAGGAAACCGTCCTTGAAATTGCAGAGCGATGACTTCGAAACTCTACCTCATTCCCACCCCGTTGGGCGATTACGACCCCGCCGAAGTGCTGCCCGCCCCAGTGCTGGAGCGCATCACGGCGCTCGACCGCTTTGTGGTGGAAGATCTGCGTTCGGCGCGGCGCTTCCTCTCGCGGGCGGGGCTCAGGGGTAAGATTGACGGTCTCACGCTGAGGGAGTTGAGTGAGCACACCGCTCCCCGCGAAGTGGAGGCCCTGCTTCCGCTTTTCGACGGGGCCGACGTGGGGCTGCTCTCCGAAGCGGGGCTTCCGGCCGTGGCCGACCCCGGTGCCGCCCTGGTAGCCCTCTGCCACAGCCACGGCATCGAAGTCGTGCCTCTGGTGGGTCCTTCCTCGCTCATGCTGGGGCTCATGGCATCGGGCCTGAACGGGCAGTCCTTCGCCTTCCGGGGCTATCTGCCCGCCAAGACCGAGGAGCGGCGCGCCGCTATCCGAAGCGTTGAGAAACAGTCGGCCGCCCTGCACCAGACCCAGATCTTCATTGAGACGCCCTACCGCAACGACGCCCTTCTGGCCGACCTGCTCGCCGGACTCGCCCCGGGAACGCGTCTCTGCATTGCCGCCAACCTCACCCTGCCCGATGCACTGGTGCGCACCCGCACGGTGGAGCAGTGGCGCAAAGACTCCATTATTATAGGTAAGAGACCATGCGTATTTCTGATATTGGCACAATAGAGCTTCACGGGATGCGTTTCCGCGCCTACCACGGCTGCCTTCCCGAAGAGCGGGAAAGAGGCAATTGGTTCACCGTACGCTTCAAGGGCGATTATCGCCTGCGTGCCGCGGCGGAAAGCGACGAGTTGGAACAGGCCCTCGATTACCGGGGCGTGTACGAGATCGTGGCGCATGAGATGAAACGGCCCTCCAGCCTGCTGGAGCACGTGGCTGGGCGCATCGCCGACGCTCTCGCGGAGCAGTATCCGCAACTGATCCGTTTCGAGCTGAGCATTGCGAAAGCCGCGCCCATGCCGGGCGTGGCCTGTTCCGTCGTTACCGTGCGGGGAGGCGCGGAGGCGCGGTGAAAGCAGCCTTCGTGACTCTGGGGTGCAAGCTCAATTACGCCGAGACATCCACCTACGAGCGGGGCTTCCGCGCCGCCGGATGGGAGATTGTCCCCTGGCGCGAACGGGCCGACCTGTATCTGGTCAACACCTGCTGTGTCACGGAAACGGCCGGCGCGAAATCGCGCAGCGAGATACGTAAGCTCCACAGGATCAATCCGCAGGCGCCGATCGTGGTGACGGGCTGTTACGCCCAGATGAGCCGAGAGCGGGTGCAGGCGCTCGAGGGCGTGGCGCTGGTTTTCGGCTCCGACGAAAAAGGACGCGTCGTTTCCGATTCTTTGGCGCTGTTCAGTTCCGGGCCGGAAGCCTTTCCCGGGGACGTGCCTGTATTTCCGGCGTACAGCAGCGGGGAGCGGACCCGCTCGTTCCTGAAGGTGCAGGACGGCTGCGACAACTTCTGCGCCTACTGCACCGTCCCCTTCGCCCGCGGACGCAGCCGCAACATCCCCATTTGCGAAGCCCTGCGCCAGGCCCGCGAGATTGCCGCGCTGGGCATGCGGGAAATCGTCCTCACAGGCGTGAACACGGGCGACTTCGGCCGCAGCACGGGCGAATCGTTCCTCGACCTGCTGAAGGCCCTGAACGGGGTGGAAGGCATTGAACGCTACCGCATTTCAAGCATCGAACCCAACCTGCTCACCGAAGAGACCGTGGACTGGATCGCTTCGGGCACCAAGTTCCAAAAACACTTCCACATTCCCCTGCAGACGGGCTGCGACGAGTTGCTCGAGCGCATGGGCCGGCGCTATACCACCGCCGAGTTCGAAGCCAAACTCAGCTATATCCGCGCCAGGATGGAGCGGCCGGGCGAAGCGAAGGTCTTTTTCGGGATCGACGTTATGGCCGGCCTGCCCGGCGAGACCGACGAGCTTTTTGCCCGGACCCTCGCGTTCCTGCGCCGCATCCGTCCCGCCTTCATCCACGCTTTCCCCTACTCCGTCCGCCCCGGCACCCGTGCCGCCGAGATGGACGGGCAGGTAGACGAACGCGTCAAAAAAGAGCGCGTGGCAGCCCTGGAGGCCCTCTGCGCCGAATTGCACGACGCATTTACTGAAGAGAACCGGGGCTTGCCGGAGCGGGTGCTGTTCGAATCGCGCGAACGCGACGGACGCATGAGCGGCTACACGGGCAACTACATCCGCATCAGTCGGCCCTACGACCCCACACTCGTTGGCAAACTGACAGAAGTAACCATTTGATGATGAAACGATTCGCATACTTCGCCACGTTCCTCCTTCTTTTGGGTCTTGCCGCCTGCAAGGGCCCCGCACCCAAGGGGAACGACTACATTGTGGCGGCCTACATCTGGCCCTCCTGCCACGACGACTCCCTCGGCCGCGCCCTCGTCTGGCCCGCTGGAAAGGGAGAATGGGAGATTATCGAGCGGGGCAAACCCCTCTTCCCCGGGCATTACCAGCCCCGGCAGCCCCTCTGGGGCCAGGAGCCCGACGACGACCCGGCCGTGGTGGAACGCTGGATCGACACGGCGCTCGCGCACGGGGTGAACACCTTCATCTACGACTGGTACTGGTTCCACCACTACCCCTTCCTGGAAGGCGCCCTCGACGACGGATTCCTGAAAGCCCGCAACAACCGGAAGATGAACTTCTTCATCATGTACGCCAACCACGAGGTAACCCGCTACTGGAACCCCTACATCAACGACGACGACAAGACCCTCACCATGGATCCGCGTATCGACTGGGACCAGTGGAAACTCATCGTACAGCGGGTCATAGGGCAGTATTTCCATCTGCCCAACTACCTCAAGATTGACGGCAAACCCGTCTTCGGCCTCTACAGCCCTCATTTCTTCGTGGAGTCGTTCGGCTCGCCCGAAGAAGCCGGCCGGGCCATGGACTACCTGCGCGAACAGGTGCGCGCAGCGGGCTTCCCGGGCATCTACCTCACGCAGCACTCAGGCATGCACGCTTTCCCCGACCCGTACTATGAAAACAAGACACGGGTGCAGGCTGAGGCGCTGGGCATCGACGCCTTCGCCTTCTACAACATGACGAGCCGGAGCGAAGACTATCTGGAATACGGGAAACGGGCCATCGAGCACCGGGCGCAATGGGAAGCGCATTATGCGCAGCCTTTCATTCCCGTGGTCTCCGTGGGTTGGGACAATTCGCCCCGCTATCCCGACGGCCCCGGCGTCATCTGCCACTACAACAACACGCCCCGGGCTTTCGGGACCTATTTGCAGAAGGCGAAGGAATATGCCGACGCCCACGCAGACCGGCAGCCCCGGATGGTGCTCATCAACGCCTGGAACGAATGGGTGGAAGGCTCTTACCTGCTGCCCGACCACCTCAACGGTTTCGGTTATCTGGAGGCCGTGCGCGATGTTTTTGGACCTGCAAGACAATAAACAATAAGTTGATATCATGAAAAGAATCTGCATCCTGCTGAGCCTTGCGCTCGCACTCATTCTGGCCGCTTCCTGCGGCAGCCCCGTCTCCAAGGGGAACGATTACATCGTGGCCGCCTACATCTGGCCTTCCTGCCACGACGATTCCCTCGCCCACGCCCATCTGTGGCGCGACGGCATCGGGGAATGGGAAGTCATCAAGAAGGGCGATCCCCGTTTCGAAGGGCACTACCAGCCCCGTCAGCCCCTGCTTGGCTACGGCCTCGACGACGATCCGGCCGTGGTGGAGAAATGGATCGACCTTGCCCTTTCCCACGGCGTGAACACCTTCGTCTACGACTGGTACTGGTTCATGGACTATCCCTATCTGGAAGGTGCGCTCAACGACGGCTTCCTGAAAGCCAGCAACAACCGGAGGATGAACTTCTACCTCATGTGGGCCAACCACTATGTGAAGAAGAACTACTGGAACTACCACCTCTGGGGCGACGACGAGAGCATCCTCTTCGACCCGGTGGTGACGCCCGCGCAGTTCCACAAGATCGTAGACCGGGTCATCAACCGCTATTTCAAGCAGCCCAACTATCTCAAGATCAATGGATGCCCTGTCTTCTCCATCTTCAGCGTGGAGAATTTCATCAAGTGCTTCGACACGCCCGAGGAGGCGGCAGCCGCGGTGCAGTATTTCCGCGACGAGTGCGTGAAGGCCGGCTTCAAGGGCCTGCATCTGCAGGGCAACCACGGAGGCGCTCCCTCGCTCACGCAGCCCGGTGAACTGGAGAAGGAACTCGGCGAAATCAAGCTCCTGGGACTCAACAGCGAAGCCCACTACAACATGGGCGGCTTCGACTGCGACTACCTCACCCACTGTGCCAAAGCCGAACGCAACCGCAACAACTGGGAAGAGAAGATCGCCGGTCCCCTGAACCTCCCGGTCTTCCCCACCGTTTCCATCGGTTGGGACGACACCCCCCGCTTCCCCGCTAAGGGAGCTCAGCACTGCACGCGCTTCCACCAGACCCCGGAAGTGTTCCGCAACTATCTGCAAAAGGCCAAGGCCTATGCCGACGCCCACGCCGACCGCCAGCCCAGGATCGTGCTCATCAACGCCTGGAACGAGTGGGTGGAGGGCAGCTATCTCCTGCCCGACAATCTCTACGGCTACGGTTATCTGAACGCCGTGCGTGACGTTTTCGGCCCGGCCAAATGAGCGGGACCAGGCTCACCTTCCTGGGAACGGGGACCTCGCAGGGCGTACCGATGATCGGCTGCGACTGCCCGGTCTGCCGTTCCCTCGACCCGCGCGACAAACGCCTGCGGGCCTCGGTCCTGGTGGAATACGGGGGGCTCACGCTCCTGGTGGACTGCGGCCCCGATTTCCGGCAGCAGATGCTCCGTGCCGACGTGCGGCACATCGACGCCATCCTGCTCACCCACAACCACAAGGACCACACGGGCGGACTCGACGACACGCGCAGTTTCAACCTGCTGGAATCCAAGCCCGTGAACATCTGGTGCGAACCCTATGTAGCGCGAAGCCTGCAGAAAGAGTATTCCTATGCTTTCGCCGAGCCGCGCTACCCGGGCTCGCCCGAGTGGCACCTGCACCTCATCGAAGACACGGCGCAGCCCCTGCGCATCGGCTCCAACGCGGCCGAGGAAACGCTGGTCTGGGAGTCGGGCTACGGCTACCGCCACGAGGAAAACGCCGCGAGCAGTCCCCTGCCCGAGCCGGTTGAGGTCATCCCCATCAGGGGCTGGCACCACAAGAGCAAGGAACTGCCCGTGCTGGGCTACCGTTTCGGCGACATCGCTTATTTGACCGACATCAACCTGTTGGAAGACAGCGAGTTCGAAAAGCTGAAAGGGCTTAAGGCCGTGACCATCGGCTGCGTGAAACGGGGGCCGCACCACGCGCATCCCTCGCTGCCGGAAGCCCTCGCCTTCTTCGAGCGGGTGGGCGCAGAGCACTCGTACATCACGCATATCTCCCACCTGCTCCCCTGCCATGCCGATTTCGACCGGGAACTGCCGGAGGGCGTGCATCCCGCCTGGGACGGGCTGGTGATAGAAGATTAAGCTTCGAGGGGCGGAGGGACCGTGCCCTCATCGACCATTTTTCGGAGCACTTCGGCCCAGTCGGGGTCGGATTCCGGACCCGCCGGACCAAAGGCGGCGCGCAGATCCGCAAGGCTGTAGCGTCCGCCTTTTTCCTTTACGATCCGGCCGATGAGCGCCTCGGTCTTCCCCTGCAGCGCGAGGCCGCTTCGGCAGAGGTCACATTTGCCGCAGGGCGCGCTCTCCTCCTGCCCGAAATAGCGCAGCAGGTAGCGGGAACGGCACTCGTCCGTTTCCTGCACATAGCCGATCATGGCCTCTACGCGGGCGTGGCTGCGTTCCTTGAGCATGCGGTAACGCGCTTCGGAAAGGGCCAGGTTGCCCGGGCGGATGCGGTCGTGGAAGAGGACGATCACATCGCAGCGGTCGGTGGGGACATAGCGGATGAGGTGCTCCACGGAAAGCGCATAGAAGAGCTGGCGCAGGGCCGGCACCCCGATTCCGAGACTGCCGGCGAGCGCTTCCTCGTCGACCGGAACGGGGAAAGAGAAGATGCCCGTATAGCGGCGCATCAGCAGTTCGAGCAGCTGCACGCCCTTCGGATCGGAAAACTCTATCTCGTAGAGGGCGTTACGCTCCACGGCAATCTTGATGCGCGTGGGAATCTCCGTGTCTTCGGCATAAGAGAGGTGCCCTTCCCGGGCAAGGTAGCGCACTGCTCTGTCGGCGGCCGAGCGCTGCAGCGAGAAATGCTTGCAGAAGGCCGCCAGGTCGAACTTGAGTTCCCGTCCCGCCCCCACATCGTAGGGAATCTGGTAGAAGATGTGGAGTTTCTGGTAGATGTCCGCCACATAGCTGAGTTCCGGGAAGGACAGGGTCTCCATCCGGTGCAGGCGCCCCACGTCGTCGGGATTCCACACCAGCACGGCATAGGCAGGTTTTCCGTCGCGCCCGGCACGGCCCGCCTCCTGGAAGTAGGCCTCCGGAGCGTCGGGCAGGTCGAGATGCACCACGAAACGAACGTCCGCCTTGTCGATGCCCATCCCGAACGCATTGGTGCACACCATCACGGCAATGCGCCCGGCCTTCCATTCCTCCTGACGACGGCTGCGTTCCGCCGAGGACAGGCCGGCATGGTAGAAGGAGGCAGAGACCCCGTTGGCCGAAAGGAAGGCAGCTTCCTCTTCGCAGCGCCGGCGGCTTCTCAGATAGACGATACCCGAGCCGGAAACGCCCCGGCAGATATCCAGGAGCGTGCCCCGCTTGTCTTCGCTGCGGCGCACCACATAACTGAGGTTGGGCCGTTCGAAGCCGGCGCGCAGCAGCAGGGACTCACGGAAACGCAGGCGCTCCATGATGTCAGACGCCACCTCGGGTGTGGCCGTTGCCGTGAGGGCGATGACCGGGGCGTCCACCTGCTCGCGCAGCGCGCCCACCTCCAGGTACTCGGGCCGGAAATCGTAGCCCCACTGCGAGATGCAGTGAGCCTCGTCCACCACGATGAAGGAAATCTGCAGCACGGGCAGGTAGGAGCGGAAGAGCTCGGTGCCCAGCCTTTCCGGCGAGACATAGAGGAATTTCACGTCGCCGTAGGCCGCATTGTTGAGCGCCAGATCCACTTCGCGCCGGCTCATGCCCGCGTGGATGGCGAGGGCCCGCACCCCGCGCTGCTCCAGGTTCTGCACCTGGTCCTTCATGAGCGCGATGAGGGGCGTCACCACCAGGGCCAGGCCGTCGCGCATGAGCGCGGGCACCTGGAAACAGACCGACTTTCCGCCGCCCGTGGGCAGCAGGGCCAGCAGGTCGCGGCCTTCCAGCGCGGCGGAGATAATCTCCTCCTGCATAGGCCGGAAGGCGTCGTAGCCCCAGTACGTGCGCAGTATGTCGATCGCCTGTGTCATTGGGCCTTGCTGACGGTGGCTTTGGCGTCAGTCCAGTTCACCGAGAGCGTGGTGTCTCCCAGACGGACCGTCTGCCAGTCGCTATTGTTGGTCACAATCTGCACCGAACCGTCCACCCATGCAAGCGCGTCTGCCGCGGAACTGCCGTCGGGCACCACGGCATAGCAATAGCTCGCGCCCGAGGGCGCGCTGCCGTGATCGATGTAGAGGTCGAGGAGGTTCGAGGTCACGGTGGCGTCGCTGCTGTTGGGAGAGATGACTTTCCAGTTGCCGGAATGGGCCAGCGGGGCCTGCAGGATGGTTCCTTCCATCGAAATATAGGTGATGCCGTTGTGTCGGTAATAACGCTCACCCTGGGTGACGCTGCCGTCTACGAGACATTGTTCCACCGCTGTGGTCACGGGATCCGACGCCGCACGGCTGATGCCGGTGCCCAGGCAGACGATGCCTTTGGGGCAGAAGAACCAGGCCTTGCGGGCCGTAAGACCGTCGCGCACCAGATCCATGGCCGCTATCAGATAGTCGCCCTCTGCGAGGCCGAACACCTTCTCCGTGTCGTTGTAGGGCTTTTTCGCCGTTTTTCCGTAGAGCTCGCTGCCGTCGTCGTAGGCCGTAACGCCCGGCACGTGCCGCCAGTTCCAGACCGCCGAGACATCCTCGTATTCCCGTCCGTTCCGGCGCACCAGGAGCGCCCCGTCGGCCGAGAAATAAGACATCATGTTCTCGCTGTTCACCATCTCATAGCCCACGGTCCTGGCCGACTGCATGCGGATGGAGGCGTACCAGTTATCCGTGCGGTAGATGCCGAAATCGGAATAGGGATAATAGGAGGGGCCAACGAAAGGCTTTTCCTCGAACCCCATCTTGGCCATGGCGTTCAGGAGCGAGGTAGCCTTGCTGCGCTGGGAGCCCTTATTCACTTGACGACCGCAGGCGTTCATATCGAAGCGGTCTTTCCACAGCACGCGAGAGACTCCGTAATAGATATAGTTCTCCATGAGCTTGCGCTTCCTGGCATCGATCTCGAGGGGCGTCCCCTTCAGCGACTCGAACCAGTCGGCGAGCACGGTCACGTAGGAAAGCCCGTAGTTGCCGAACTGCAGCTGGGCCCCGTGCTGGTGGAACGACCAGTCGGGACGGATTCCCTCCCCTTCCTGCATGATGACGATCTCTTCCAGGATGGAGGCGCGCGCCTCATACACCTGGGCCTCGTCCTTGGCGATAAGTCCGCGCAGGAGGACGTTTCCCGACAGCCAAACCTTGTTCTGGCCGGTCCGCCCGATGTAGGCTTTGTCCATGATGGAAAGGACCTTGGCCTTGTGGTCATTGTCGAGGCGCTCGCGGATGAGCAACATGCACGGCCCCAGGGTCTGGGGCACGTAGATCTCGTTGTACCACCAGTTCGTGCAGGTAGGATTGGTCGCACACCAGTAATCGATGGCCTTGTAGATGGCATCCAGGCAGTCCTTGCGGGCGTTCACGTAGACAGCGCAGGCCAGGGTCCTGATGTTCGTGATGTGGGTGCAGGGGCTCCAGCCGGAACGGCGCGTGTCGGCGTAATCTATGCCCGTAAAGGAGCCGTCGGCCTGTTGCTTGGCGAGCACCGCATCGGCCTTGGTCGCCTCAGACTCCGTGCCGAGATACTTTTCCAGATAGGCCAGGCAGGCAATCCGGTTCTTCTGGGTGAACAGGCTCTCCGTCCCGGGTTTGCCGGAGCCCTGTTCCTCTTCGCCCGAACCACCCACTTCCGGTTTTGAGCAGCATGGAAGCAGGAAAAGCAGGGCAAGAACGGCCGGAACGATCCTTTTCATAACAGGGACAAAGATAGCAAAAAAATAGTGGCCGTCGGCGTTTGAAATGACAAGGATATTTGCTAAATTTGCGAAATGGAAGTTTATAATAAACAAATCATATCACCATGTCTAAGATCAATCTGAGCCAATACGGCATCAAGGGTACGAAAGAAATCCTCTACAATCCCACCTACGAGGTCCTTTACAACGAAGAGACCCGTCCCGGGCTGGAGGGATATGACAAGGCGCAGGTAACCGAACTCGGTGCGCTCAACGTCATGACCGGCATCTACACCGGCCGTTCGCCCAAAGACAAATATATCGTCATGGACAAGAACTCCAAGGACACCGTATGGTGGACCTCCGAGGAGTACAAGAACGACAACCATCCCCTCTCCGTAGCCAACTGGAAGGCGCTCAAGAAGCTCGCCCAGAAGCAGCTCAGCGGCAAGCGCCTCTTCGTGGTGGACGGTTTCTGCGGCACCCACAAGGACACCCGCATGAAAGTGCGTTTCATCATGGAGGTGGCCTGGCAGGCCCATTTCGTGACCAATATGTTCATCCGTCCGCAGAATCAGGCCGAATTTGACCAGGAGCCCGATTTCATCGTCTACTGCGCCTCCAAGGCCAAGGTCGACAACTATAAGGAAATGGGACTCAACTCCGCGACGGCCGTGGCCTTCAACGTGAGCACCAAGGAACAGGTCATCCTGAACACCTGGTACGGCGGCGAGATGAAGAAGGGTCTGTTCTCCATGCAGAACTACTTCCTCCCGCTCAAGGGCATCGCGTCCATGCACTGCTCGGCC
>JAFTEQ010000058.1 GCA_017453565.1 Bacteroidales bacterium | reverse complement strand
GCCAACAAGGGGCGCAAGTTCGTGGGCGGCATCGATCCCGGTTTCGAAGAGCGTCCCGACGGCGTGTACGTCTCGCACGGCAAGCACGTGGAGCCCGCTTCGCTCTATGCCTGGCAGATGGAGCAGCGCAGGGCGGCCGGCATCAAAGCCGCTCCGGAGCAGTGTTACAAGAATGTGTGGAACAGTAAAAATAAATCAAAATGAGAATAACAGGTAAACTATTCGTTTCGCTGCTGTGTGCGGCCGTTTTTGCGCTTCCGTCGTTTGCGCAGGGGCGCATCGGGATCATCGGGCTCGACACTTCCCATTCCATAGCGTTCACCAAGATCGTGAACTCGGACCAGGCGACCTACGCGCCGTACAAGGTGGTTGCCGCCTATCCGCGGGGAAGTTATGTCATTGAATCGGCCTATTCACGCATCCCCAAATACACCGAGGAAATGAAAGGTTACGGGGTAAAGATTACATCGAGCATAGAAGAGATGCTGGACATGGTGGATTGCGTCCTGCTTGAAACGAACGACGGCCATCTGCACCTCGAGCAGGCGGCCAAGGTTTTCAAGGCCGGCAAGAAGATCTACATCGACAAGCCCATTGGCGCAACCCTTGCCCAGGCCATTGCCATCTATACGCTTGCGGAGCGCTATGGCATCACGTTCTTCTCTTCCTCCGTGGTGCGCTTTTCCGAAAAGAACCAGCGCATCCGTGCCGGCGAATTCGGTAAAATCATAGCAGCTGACTGCTATTCCCCCCATCATGCCACCCCGACGCATCCCGATTTTGGCTATTACGGCCTGCACGGTGTTGAAGAATTGTACACCGTGATGGGGCCCGGCTGCGATTATGTCAGCAGGGTTCATACCGACGAGGGAGACATTGTGAGCGGTGTGTGGAAAGACGGAAGGACGGGCTCCTTCAGGGCCATCCGCAAGGGACCGAGCATCTATGGCGGCACGGCTTTCACGGAAAAGAAAGCCATCAGCACCGGCGGCGTGAGCAACGGGTATAAACCCCTCGTAGATGCGATCATCGGGTTCTTCAAGACCGGGGTCTGCCCCATCGACAAAGAGGAAACCCTCGAGATCTTTACGTTCATGGAAGCGTCGAACGAGAGTGTCAAACAGAACGGTAAGGCCGTTTCGCTGGCACCGATCAGGAAAAAGGCCGAAAAGGAAGCCCAGAAACTGTTAAAGCAGTACAAATAATGAAACTGAGATCGTTTTTTCTGCTCTTAGTGCCCGCCGTTATGTTCTCTTGTGCACGTCAGACACAGCCGGAGCCGCGGACTATGACCGTGATCGCTCCGGGGCATTTCCACGCCTCGCTCATCCAGAAAGACCTGCTGCCCGGCGTTTCCGATACCGTGCGGGTTTTCGCGCCTGCCGGGGTTGAACTCGACAGCTATCTGGAGACCGTGAAATCGTTCGGACAAAGGGCCGAGCATCCCGTGCAGTGGGTCGAGGACGTGTATAGCGGGCCGGATTATCTGGAGAAACTGCCGGCCGCCCGCCCCGGCGATTTCGTGGTGCTTGCCGGGAACAACCGCCTGAAGACGAGGTACATCCTCGAGGCGGTGCGGAAAGGGTACAACGTCCTTGCCGACAAACCGATGGCCATCTCCGGCGACGACTACGCCGTTTTGGAGGAGGCGTACGCCAGCGCCGGCGCCAAGGGGCTGGTGATCATGGAATTGATGACGGAGCGCTTCGAGCTGTTGAACCGGATCGCCGCGGCCCTTTCGGCCGACAAGGCTTTCTTCGGCGAGTGGAAGTCGGTGAGGATGTCCAGCACCCACCACTTTTATAAGGAGGTTGCCGGGAATCCGTTGCGCCGCCCGGCCTGGTTCTACGACATAAGCCAGCAGGGAGAGGGGATTGCCGATGTGTCAACCCATCTGATCGACCAGGTATTCAATGCGGTTTCTCCCGGCGTTCCCGTCGCTTCCGGCGACGTTGTCCTGACCGGGGCTTCGCATTGGCCCACCGTCATGACGGGCGACATGTTCCGTGCCTCCACAGGTGAGCAGCCGTTCCCCGGCTTCCTTTCCCGCTATGTGGAAGGAGACAAGCTCAGTGTCTTGTCCAACGGAAAGATTGTATTCTCTGTGAAGGGCGTCCCGTGCGAAGTGGAGGTCCTGTGGAACTATCAGGCTCCGCCGGGCACCGGCGACACTTCCTGGTGCCTGTTCGAAGGGTCCTGCGCCACCATCAGCATCGTGCAGGACGCCAGTACCGGCTTCGTGCGCCGGATGATCCTCGCTGCAAAGGAGGAGGCCGTGCGTGATGCGCTGGGCAGGCTGAAAGGGGAATTCCCGTTCCTGGAAACGGAGCGCATCGACGACGGGCATTTCCAGATCCTCTTCCCACAGGAGAAGTTTGTCGGCCACGAAGAGTGCTTCAACCTCGTTGCCAGAACCTTCCTCACATACCTGGACGGCAAGCCGATGCCGGCGGAGGAAACGATCAACGCACTCAGCAAATATAAACTGACGATCGGTGCCACGAAGCTGGCATCGGGGAAGTAAGCAGACACCTGATTTGGATCAGGCTAAACTATTGACATTGCGAGCAGGGAGACGGGGTTGAGTACTGGCACGCCCGTCGACATCTCGATCTGCCATTTGCAGGTTTCGCACTCGGTTACCACGTAATCGGGTGCGATTTCGCGTATGGCGTCGAAGAGGCCCTGCCCGATGGCCTGTGACCAGGCGTAGTTCTCCTTCTTGAAACCGAAGGTGCCGGCAATACCGCAGCAGCGGGGTTCCAGTTCAATCACTTCCACCCCCGGAATCTGCCGCAGGAGCTGCAGGGTGTAGGAGCGCCAGCCCAGTTTCTGCATGTGGCAGGCCGTGTGGTAGGCGATGCGCAGATGCAGGTCCTTGCGGAAGGGGAGGGGCCCCTGGCGGCAGAGCCAGCGGCTGAGCAGGGTCAGGTGAGGCCGGACGGCGGCGTTGTCGAGATGCAGCACGTTCGGGTATTCGTCGCGCAAGGTGAAGGTGCAGGTGGAAGAAACCGTCACGATGTCTTCTCCCGCCGCCACGGCCTGCTGCAGGGCCGCGATGTTGGCGCGGGCCTGACGGGTGGCCTGCCGGCCGAAACTGTTGCTGATGAGGGCCACACCGCAGCAGCGCTCGCCTTCGAGCAGGCGTACGCCGTAGCCGGCCGCATTCACCACCTTCACGAGGTCCTTGCCCAGCTGCGGATAGTTGTACTGCACGTAGCAGCCGTGGTAAAAGCGGACGAAGCGCTCGAAGCCGCTCTGGTCGGCCTCGCCCCCGGGCACTGAAGCCTTGCGGAACCAGCGCGTGAAGGTCTTTTGGCTGTAGGACGGGAACTTGCGCTGCGCATCGACCCCCATTACCGTGTGGAGGACGGCCTTTACGGGACGGGCCTTCAGCGTGGCGTTCACGATCGGGGCGAAGGGCGTGGAAAGACTGCCCACCAGGTCGGTCGACGCGAGTACGAAGTCGCGCAGATTATGGCCGGCGTATTTGAGGCGGGCCGCCTGGATGATGTCGCCCACTTTCACCCCGGAAGGGCAGGAAACCTCGCAGCGCTTGCAGTTCAGGCAGTATTTGAGGGCATAGTCATAGTAATCGGGATCCTTGAGTCGGTAACGTTCCCCGTCCGGACCGGCTTTCTTGGGGCCGGGATAGTACTCGTTCACCTGCATCATGGGGCAGACCAGGGTGCAGAGGTTGCACTTCAGGCACTGTTCCAGGTTCCCTTCGCTGATGTTGAATTCCTGCATGCTAATCCTGGGTTGAAAGGCTTATCCGTGCCGGATCGGCGGCTGCGGCCCCCTTGGCGAGGATACCGCCCACGGCGTAGAGGTTGGGGCAGGGGACGCCGCCGAAGAGTACGTGTCCCTCCGGATCGGTCTGCACGCCGAAATCGAGGAAGGGCTGGGGAGCGAAGAAATCGGCCGCGTACCAGTTGCTGCGGCCAGAAAGGAACGATACGTCAGCGCCGAATACGGGTTCATAGACGCGTTCCATGTCGGACAGGAGCCCCCGGCTGAAGAACTTGCCCGTGGCGAGCACGAAGACCGAGGCCTCGATGGGCTCATCCTCGAGTTTTACCGTCTGAACGGCGCGCAGGCGACCCTCTTCCCAGATTCCGCGCAGGGCCCGGTCGCCCCGCAGGACGGTAGCCCCTTCGCGGGCGAGCGCGTTCAGATGGGCATAGGGGTCTGCTCCGTCCACACCGAGATGGAGACCGTCTGCCACCACGCAGACATGAAGGCCCCGGGAGAGAAGCGCCCTCCCCGCCGCGCTGCCGCTGCGGCCGCCTCCGATGATGAGTGCGTCAAATTTCATCCCTGTGCATGGTCTGCATATATTCGGCCTCGCGGAGCGTGTCTCCCCAGAGGACCGGCGTCATTCCTTTCCAACGTTCCTGGAGATAGTCTGCGATGAAATCCCGCTCCAGTTCGGGCTTGCCCAGTTCCTCGGCGAGGACCCGGGCCACCTTGCGGATGCAGAACGAACCCTGGCAGGTTCCCATCCCGATGCGGGTGTGGCGCCGCAGGTCGGAGATGTTGCGCACGCCCAGGGTCTGTACGGCCCAGGCGATTTCGGCGCGGGTGACCTGCTCGCACTCGCAGATGATCTCGCGTCCGCGCTTAAAGTCCATGCGGTCGGCTTCCGAACCGTGACGGCCAATGGCGGCGCGCTTAAAATAAGGCTCCTCGGCCTTCGGATGGCGTTTTTCGCTGCCAGGCAGGGGATCCAGGGCGGTGCGGCAGGGGGCCTTCACGCCCAGTTTCTCGCAGACTTTGTCGGTGACCAGCTCGGCCATCAGGCGGCTCGTGGTGAGTTTCCCGCCCGTAATGGTGATGAGGCCCGGCACGCCGTCGCGCAGTTCGTGGTCGAGTACCACGATGCCGCGGCTCACGTTGCGGCCGTCGCCTTCTCCGCCGGCCATCACGAGGGGTCGCACGCCGGCATAGGCGCGGATGACGCGGGTACTCGCGAGGGCGGGTACGAGCTGGACGCCTTCCCAGAGCAGGAGGTCCACTTCTTCGGGCGTGGCGTGCATATCGTCGATGGTGTCGAGCGGCACCTTGTCGGAGGTGGTGCCCAGCACGCTCACCACATCGCCCGGCACCAGGATATCGGCGTTGGCGGGTTTGCGGCAGCGGTTGATGACCATTCCGGCCACGCGGTGCCCGAAGATAATGAGCGCGCCCTTGCTGGGCAGCATCTCAATGCGCACGCCGGCCGAGCGGGCGAGTTCCGCGGTCCAGATTCCGGCAGCGAGCACCACCTCGCGGGCGCGGAATTCCAGCGGGCCGCTTTCCCCGTGCGGGAGGGCGCGCACGCCCGCGATGCGTCCTTTTTCCTTAATGAATTCGGTGACGGTGTGGAACTTGAGGATGGTGGCCCCGTGGCGCACGGCGTCGATGATGTTGGCGTCGGTGAGGCGGAAGGGGTCGACCGAGGCGTCGGGGACCTTCACCGCTCCGATGAGGGCGGGGTTCACGGCGGGCTCCAGCCGGAGGGCCTCCTCAGGGGAGATGGGTTCTGCCGCGATGCCGGCTGCCCGGCAGGCCTGTACGAAACGGTCCTGATACTCGAGGCTGTCTTCCGGCAGGGTGATGAACAGGCCGTCGCAGGGTTCCACGCAACTGGAGGCCACGCGGCGCAGGATCTGGTTTTCGCGGATGCATTCGCGGGCGCCCTCGGGGTCGGTTACCGCGTAGCGGGCGCCGCTGTGGAGCAGGCCATGGTTGCGGCCGCTGGCGCCATCGCAGATGTCGCCGCGCTCCAGCAGGAGCGTCCGCAGACCGCGCAGGGCGCAGTCGCGGGCAGCGGCCGCCCCCGTGACGCCGCCTCCCACAATAATTACGTCGAATTCCTGTGTCATCGCTTTCCCAATTCACAAATGTCGTCATTATTTTTTAAACACGGAATCCACGTAGGGTTTTATTTTTTCCGGGTAGTCAGTGCTCACATAATCGAAACCCTGTTCCAGTACCCAGTCAATGCCGGCCTCGTCGTTCACTATCCAGCAGGTTGTCTCCACGCCAAGGGCCTTGCAAGCGGCCAGTACCTCCGGGTGAGCCTGCCAGACAGCTTTGTGAAAAGAGAGTTCGTAGCCGTTTTCCTTTGCCCATGCGGCCGAAGGGACCTCGTCTCTGGTCCCCACAAGGAACAGCACCTTTGCCTGGGGATCCAGGCGCTTTATTTCCGACGCGGCCCATTTGCTGAATGTGGTCCACTGAAGTTGCTTCCCCATTTTCATCTTGCGGGCAAGTGCCATGGCGTATGCGGCCGCCCGGGTTTCCTTTTCCGGGGTGGAGTGCCTCTTGATTTCCAGCACGATGGTGATTTCGGGGTGTTTCTTCGCCTGCCTGAACCATTCCCTCAACGTTGGAATTCGGGTGCCTCCCGGCAGTTCTGCCTTGCGCAACTGCCTGAAGGTCTGGTCCTGGACCTTGACATCGCACCCCGGGTACCTGGGTCCGTGGACGACGACTATCCTGTTGTCGGAAGAAACGTTGATGTCGAATTCCACCGCGTCGACACCTATCCCCTGCGCGAATTTCAGTGCGGGGATGGTGTTTTCGTACGGCGCGCCTTCGTGCCTTGCACCACGGTGCGCCACCACTTTGGTACGGACGGCTTTCAGGCCGGCAGCCGCTCCTTCCGGTTCAATTGCCGGAAGGAACGACAGGCAAAACACGAGGAGGACCGAAATATTTTTCATTTTCCGGTTCATTTGGTTTCGTCGAAAGTAAAGACATCCCACGGGAGTTCCGCGTCTTTGCCTTCGTCGAGCACGGCTGCGGCGTGGCAGAGCATGGGGAACCGTTTCAGGTCGGCCTGGCCGAGTTCGGCCTTACGTACCATGGCCTTGTAGACCCTGCGTGCCACCACCAGGCTCTCCAGGGTGACTCCGGCAAGGATTTCCAGCGCTTCGTCGTAGGTCTTGCCCTCGCCGAGGAGAATGCCGATCTTGCGGGTTCGGCCGCCATAGACAGTCACATAGAGGTCTCCGATTCCGATGTTTTCGCAATTGCGGCTTGCACCCTGCATTTCGAGCAGCAGGCGCATTTCCTTCACCGCCTGGTAGAAAGCCCCTGCCTGGGAGTTGTAGTGCAGTCCGGCTTCCGGGCCGTGCTGCCTGTTCACCAGGCCGATCGTCATGGCGATGGCCAGGGCGTAGCCGTTCTTCAGCGCTACTGCGCTCTCGAGACCGATGACGTCGTTGGTAAGGGAAACATGGTAGTAGGGAGCCTGCATGGCAGCCTTCATCATCTTCAGAGTCGCGGTGTCCTTGCCGCAGAATGCCACCTCGCTATGGTCGTGATACACAAGCTCGTAGCTGGTGCAGGGGCCGCCGATGGCGCAGATTTCGCGCCGGATTCCCTTCTTTGCAAGTCCGCGCTGCCAGTAGTCGGGGTAGCTGATGAGAGTGCCGTCGTCAAGGTTGACGAGTCCCTTGGTTACGCTGAGCACCGGGATGGAGGGGTCAAGAAAAGTCAGTACCTCGTCGAGGAACCAGTCCACGCCGAAGGAGCTCACGCCGCCAATCACGAAGTCGCAGCCTTTCACGGCTTCCTTCCACTCCCCGAACTGATAGTATTTCACTCCTTCCGGGAAGGGATACTCGAATTTTGGGTGCTGCCCCGTTGCGCGGCAGGCGTCAATGATGTCTTTGTCCAGCGGGGTGCCCACCAGACGCACTTCATTTCCGTTTTCCCTTGCAGGGAAGGCCAGTGCGGAACCCATCATTCCGGCTCCAATGATAGTGATTGTCTTGCTCATGGTATTGTCATTTATTATTATGGTGTTTCTGCAAAGCTATAAACATACATTGTAAAATTTTTGCTTACTTTCATTATATTTCAAATGAAAACTGGTACATTTGCAACATGCTTACTGAAGACAGACGCAGCGGCATTCTTGCCATGCTCCGCAGGGAGGGGACTCTCCGGGTGGAGACGCTGGCGACGCGTTTCGGCGTGAGCGGGGCGACCCTACGTTCCGACTTGCGCGCCCTCGAGGACGGGCAGCTTGTCCGCCGCGCCCATGGCACGGTGTCGCCCAGCACGCTCAATGTCACCGACATGCCTGTGGATGAAAAGTATAGGATCAGGCAGGACGAAAAGAAGCGCATAGGGGCGGCTGCCGCTTCGCTTGTGGGTGCTGGAGATTCCGTGATACTGACTTCAGGCACCACCATGGAGGCAATGGCGAGGTCTTTCCCCGATGGCCTGGAAGCCAACGTGGTGACATCTAGCATAAGGGTGGCTTCCATCCTCAGTGCGCGCAGGCACCTGAGGATTCTCGTGCTTGGAGGAACCCTGGTTGCGAATTCCCTCTCGGTCCGCGACGATTATTCCCTCTACGGGCTCGGGAGCATACACGCCGGCAAGCTCTTCTTCAGCTGCGACGGTTTTGACCTCGTTGCGGGAGTCACCACGGCATTCCCCGAAGAGGCCCGCCTTACCCGGTACATGATGGAACGCGCGGAGGAGAAGATACTCCTTGCCGACTCTTCTAAACTCGGACGCATCGGTTTCGGCCGCATCTGCGGCTGGAATGAAATCGACGTCCTTGTTACCGATTCCGAACTCTCTCCCGCAGTCCTATCCCAAATCGAAGGGGCCGGTGTCAGGGTCCTACATTGAAGCGATGATTTCCAGGCTCCAGCAGGAGCGTCCGCAGACCGCGCAGGGCGCAGTCGCGGGCAGCGGGCGCCCCCGTGACGCCGCCTCCCACAATAATAACGTCGAATTCCCGTTCCATTGCCTTCCGAAGTTCAAATATCGGCATTTTTTCTCAGAATTCATCGGGATTATTGCTAACTTGCGCTGCAATGCAGTTTATTTCTTATTTATTCTGTTTTTTGTTCTGCACTTTGTCGAACCAGACTACGGCCCCTCCGAATCCCGATAGCGCCCTGGCCTTTCGATCGGCGCCCGTTTGCCGTCAGGTCACTTTGAAGAACCATCGTTTCTTTTCCAGAACCGAGAGACTGTTCGAAAAGCTTCTGGAAGGCGACCGTTACCAGTTTTGCCTCCAGGATGAAGAGGGGCGTGGCGTGTATTCAAAATATACTGGAAAAGAGCATGTTATATTCTATGACAAGGAGCATATCGGCAGAGGCGTACATTTTATTCTTGAATCCGATTTAACCGTTCGTTTAAGGCTTTTTGAACCGGCAACATCCTACGACATAGACTTGTTTTACGATTTGGCCTGGAGGGTTGCCAGATACTATAAGACTAATGGTCCGGAAGAGGTTGAACGCCAGAAAAAGGAAACATACGAAGAATGCATCAGATTGCTCTCGAGCTATGCAGATAAGGACGTTCGTGTTGTTGTTTTCTCCGGTGCTAAGTTGCCCATCTGGATGAAAACGGAAGAACTTGTCTCTTATGGCAGCATCGGTCGTTTTTCTGATTTTGCCACTTTTCTGCATGAAAAGCAATCGGGGGAGAAATGGTACTCCGTCCCCATTACGGGCGATGCAACAGGGGAAGAAGAAGGAGGGGTCAGGTTCGTTATTGTTGACAAGGCCTCAAACATCATTCCTGAGGGACAGGAGTATAAAAACGTTCGGAAATATCTGGTATATCTTTGCGTGGAAGCCGAAAAGCAAACCTTGATGTATGCCGATTATTCGGAATTCCTGAATTCTCTTCCAGCCGGATATAAGCAACGGTTCGATGCATCCCATTGGATTTTATCGCCCATGGATGAGGCTTTTATCGTTTCGCGTATGAAGCCGTGGGATCTTAATCCATAGCGATGATTTCAAGGCTCCGGCAGAGGGCTTCGCAAAGACCGTCGGTGAAGCTGACGAGCCAGCCGGGGCAGACGCCGCCCGGAATGCAGGACAGCAGCAGCGTGGCGATGCCGCAGAACATAAGGGCCTCGGTGAGGGGCAGGGCCAGGAGGTTGGTAATGAGGAAATAGCGGGGAAAAGTGTGGAAGCGTAGCCAGACGAGCGGCGCGGTGAAGACCTGGCAGGAAATGGCGAGGGCTGCGGCCGACCACAGGCGCCGCATGGGGCCGCCACCCCTTGGAAACCACCCCTCCAGCACGGGAAACAGGGAAAAGATGCCCAGCATGGCCAGATAGGAAAGCTGGAAGCCCAGGGAAGCGATCACCCCCGGCGAAAAACAGAGTTGGAGCAGCAGCGCGCTGCAGTAAATGCGCAGGTTGCTGCGTCTGCGTCCGGGAAAAAGCCGCAGGACTTCGCCCAGCGAGATAAAGAGCGTGGCGCGCACGATGGAGGGCGACGCTCCGGTCATGAGGGCGTAGAAAAGCGCGGTCCCTATGGTGAGGATGCTGCGCAGACACAGTGCTGCTGGGCTTCGGCCCAGAACGGAAAGCATGGCCCGGAGTCCCAGGCAGAGAATGCCCAGGTGCAGGCCCGACAGGGCGAGGATATGTGCCGCGCCGCTCCGGCGGAAAGCCGAAACGGTGGCCGGGTCGAGCAGGTCGCGCCGTCCGCTCAGAAGGGCCCGGAGCAGGGCGCCCGTGCGCCGGTGCGGGAAGGGAATGCGGGCAATGGCGGCGCAGAGCCTGTCGAGCGGGCCTTCCGGAAAAACCGGTCCGTTAAAGCTGCCCGCAAAAGCGGTGCAGGAACAGAACAGTCCCAGGAAAAAGAAGAGGGCGGCGAGCAGCGCCCGGGCTCGGGCGCGGGGGAGAAAAGAGCCGCAGCGGCCCAGATAAAAAAGGAGGAAACCCAAGGTCGGAAGTGCAAGCAGGCCAGGCAGATACAGACAGGCGCCGCAGCCCGGCAGCACGCCCCGGAGCACCGCGCCCGCGGCCACGCCGCCGGTCAGTGCGAAAGAGATCCGCATCAAGTCTCCCGCCTCGTCCATTTCTCTTCTTCTTTGTTGCGAAAATAGGCAATAATTTCTTAAATTTGCGCATATTTTTTACACCATGATTATACTTGTTATCAACTGCGGCAGTTCTTCCATCAAGTATCAGCTGCTTGACATGAAGAACGACGATGTCTACGATATCCTGGCCAAGGGTCTGGTAGAGAAAATCTCCCTTCCCGAAGGCTGCATCACCCACAAGCCCACGGGAAAGGAAACGGTGGTGCGTGAGCTCCCCATTCCCGACCACAAACTGGGAATGAAACTGGTGCTCGAGGCCCTGGTGGACCCGGAGCACGGCGTGCTCAAGTCGTTCCAGGACATCGAAGCGGTGGGACACCGCATCGTGCAGGGTGCCGACTTCTTCTCGGGCAGCGCCCTCGTCGACGACGACGTGCTGCGCAAGATCGAGATATGCTGCGACTTCGCTCCGCTCCACAATCCGGCCCACCTCCTGGGCATCCATGCCATCAGCGAGGTGCTGCCCGACGTGCCGCAGGTGGTCACCTTCGATACCGCGTTCCACCAGACCATGCCGGAGTACGCCTATATGTACGCCCTTCCCTACGAGTACTACACCAAGTACCGCGTCCGCCGGTACGGCGCCCACGGAACGAGCCATCAGTACGTGTCGCGCCGCGGCGCCCAGGTGGCCGGCATCGACCTGGAGCATTCCAAGATCATTACCTGCCACATCGGCAACGGCAGCTCCGTGACGGCCATCCTGAACGGCAAGTGCATCGACACCTCCATGGGTTTCACCCCGCTGGAGGGCATGATCATGGGTACCCGCTGCGGCAACGTAGACTGCAACGTGATTCCCTATATTATGAAGAAGGAGCATCTGACGCCCGACGAGATGACCACCGTCATGAACAAGAAGAGCGGCTTCCTGGGCCTTTCGGGCGTGAGTTCCGACGCCCGTGACCTCGACCGTCTGGCCGCTGCGGGCGACGCGCGCGCCAAGCTCGTGTTCAAGAAGCTCAGCTACGACATCATCAAGCTCATCGGCTCCTACGTGGCCGCCCTCGACGGGGTAGATCTCATTATCTTCACCGCCGGTATCGGCGAGCACAACAGCCGCCTGCGCCGCCGCGTGTGCGAGAACCTTTCCTATCTGGGCGTGAAGCTCGACTACGAAGCCAACATGGCCTCGGGTGAGGAAGCCATCATCTCGGCGCCCGACTCCAAGGTGACCGTGGCCCTCATCCCCACCGACGAGGAACTGGTGATCGCCCGCGACACCATGCACATTGTTTCGGCCATCGAAGAATAACCTATTTAACCACTGCAATATGAATCTGATTGAGAGCATCATCGCACGCGCCCAGAGCCGTCCGATGCGCATCGTTCTGCCCGAGTCGCTCGAAGACCGGACCATTACCGCCGCCGACCGCGCCCTTGCGGACGGGCTCGCCGAGATCATCCTCATCGGCAATCCGGATGAGATTGCCGCCAAGGCGGCGTCCCTGGGGCTGAAGCACATCGGCAAGGCCGTCATCATCGACCCCGCCACCTCCCCCAAGACCGAGGAGTATGCGAATCTGCTTTATGAATTGCGCAAGAACAAGGGAATGACCCCCGAGGAAGCGCACAAACTCGTGCTCAATCCGCTCTATTTCGGCTGCCTCATCATCAAGAGCGGCGATGCCGACGGTCAGATCAGCGGCGCCCTCTCCACCACCGGAGAGACCCTGCGTCCGGCCCTGCAGATCATCAAATGCGCTCCGGGCATCACTTGCGTGAGCGGTGCCATGCTCATGGTGACCAAGGCGCCCGAATATGGCGAGGAGGGCGTGCTGGTGCTGGGCGACGTGGCCGTGACGCCCGTCCCCGACGCCGGCCAGCTGGCCCAGATTGCCGTCTGCACGGCCCGCACGGCCCGCAGCGTGGCCGGATTCGCCGACCCGCGGGTGGCGATGCTTTCCTTCTCCACGAAGGGCTCGGCCAAACACGAGGTGGTAGACAAGGTGGTGGAAGCCACGCGCCTCGCGCACGAACTCGATCCGGAGCTCAAACTCGACGGCGAACTGCAGGCCGACGCCGCTCTGGTGCCGTCGGTGGGCAGCAAGAAGGCCCCGGGTTCTCCCATCGCCGGCAAGGCCAACGTGCTGGTGGTTCCTTCGCTCGAGGTGGGCAACATCGCCTACAAGCTGGTGCAGCGCCTGGGTGGAGCCGACGCCATCGGCCCCATCCTGCAGGGCATCGCGCGCCCGGTCAACGACTTGAGCCGCGGCTGCAGCGTGGACGACATCTACAAGATGGTCGCCATCACGGCCTGCCAGGCCATGGACGCCTAGCGTTCCGTCTCCCTTTCCGGGAAGAATAGATTACGTTTCGGGAAACTGCCGCCGTAGCTGGTCTTCAGCCGGCGGCAGAGTTCTTTCGTGTAGCGGGCGAAACGGGGTCCTTTCCAGGTGCCCGTGTTGGTCACCAGAATCCAGCAGGTCCCGTCGGCGTAATAATGGATAAGCGCGCCCGTACCCGAGAGCGAACCGGTGCGGATGAGCCCCTTGGCGGGGTCGGTCTCGTTCCAGCCCAGTCCAAAGCGGCTTTCGTCCTTGTGCTCGGTCATGGCCTGCACGCTCCGGCGCGAGAGGATGTCGGGAATCCCGTCCCGGCCGTCGATGGACGCGATGAACAGGGCCAGTTCGGGGGTCGAGGCCACCCAGGCGCCGGCGCCCTGCAGGCCGCGGATGTCGTTGCCGCCGTAGCAGCGGATGACCTCACGGCCGCTTCCGTTGTATTCCGGCACGGGTTCGTCGTTGTCCTGCATGTAGTAGCGCACCTCGCCCTTGTGCCGGTCCTTGTAGTAGTTGCCTGCCAGATGGAAGTCGTGGCAGCCGGCCGGACGCAGCACCTCGTCCTGCATCCATTGCTCATAGGTCTCGCCCGTGACCTGCTCGATGATGAGCGAGAGCAGCAGGTAGCCGAAATTGGAATACTCGTGGCCGGAACCCGGCTGGAAACGCAGGCGCCGGCGCAGCATCAGGCGCACCAGCGTGCGGGCGTCGGGCGGTCCGTCGAGCCCGTAGGCCTGGATGATGGCGGGGGTGTTGAAGAGGGGGTCGCCGCCCCGTACCGAGAAGCCCGCCTCGTGGCGGAGCAGCTGCTCCACCGTAATCTTATAGTAGTTCTTGTCGCGGATGGCGGCGGTGAAAACGCTGTCGCGCAGGATCCCGTCGGGGCCGAAAACCGGGTCGTCCAGGTGGAGCCGTCCCTGTTCGCAGAGTTTCATGATGCCCGCGGCCGTGATGAGTTTGGAAACCGACGCCACGCGCAGGATGTTGCCCGGTTCCATGCGCAGTTCCTTTTCCTTGTCGGCCCAGCCGTAGCCCTTGGCGTAGAGCAGGGAGTCGTTGCGCATGACGCAGAGCGACAGGCCGCGGATGTTCCAGCGCTGCATGAAGCGCTCCAGTTCGCGGTCCATCTTCTGCAGTTCCGGCACTTCTGACATCTCGTTGGTGAGGAGACGGTTGAGCTGGGGCGTATCGGGCCCCTTCCGCTGTCCGCAGGCGAGGATCAGCAGGAGTGAAAGCAGGCCTGCGGCAAGGTGTTTCATTGGATGAGACCGGCCCTGCGGCCGAATTCGATGATGGTCTGCGCCGAGCCTTCGATGCCCAGCAGCGAGGAGTCGATGCAGAGGTCGTAATTGGAAGCGACGCCCCAGTCACCCAGAGTGAAACTGTTGTAGAAGTCGGCCCGGGAGCGGTCTGTGTGCAGGATCTTTTCTTCCGCCTTGTCGGGGTCGAGTCCCGTTCGTTCACAGACGCGGCGGATGCGGTCTTCGAGCGGGGCGCAGATGAAGACGTCGAGGCAGTCGAAGTCGCGCAGGATGTAGTCGGAGGCCCGTCCTACGAAGACGGCCGCTTCCTTTTCGGCCAACTCGCGGATGACCTGGCTCTGGATTTCGAAGACGTGGTCGCTGCCCAGGTAATTGCGGCTCAGGCCGAATCGCCCCGAGGAGAAGAAACCGGCCAGTCCGAAGAGTCCGCTGTGCTCGTCGCCGCGTTCGAAGAGTTCGCGGCTGAAGCCGCTCCTTACCGCGGCCTGCACGATGAGTTCATGGTCGTAGACCGCAATGCCGAGGGCTTTTCCCACGGCTGTGGCGATGCTCTTGCCGCCACTTCCGAACTGTCGTCCGATGTTGATGAGGGTGTGGTTCATGGCCGTATCATTGCAGGGAACTGCCCAGCCCGGCGGGTTCCTGTCCGTCGTCGAGCCGGCTGAATTTGCGGAAAAGGGAAAGGACCATCACGAGCGTGACCGTGAAGGAAACGAGGTCGGAGAGCGGCAGGCTGTACCACACGCCCTCCACGCCCATCAGTCCGGGAAGGGTGTAGAGCAACGGAACCAGGAAAAGCAGCTGGCGCGACAGCGACAGGAAGATGCTCTTCCGCACCATGCCGAGGCACTGGAAGAAGTTGGTGGAGACCATCTGCATGCCCACCAGCGGCAGGACGAGGCAGCCGCAGCGCAGGGCGTGGACCGCCAGGCCGTGCAGGACCGGGTCGTCGGTGAAGAGCCGCACGGCGGCGCCCGGAAAGGCTTCCGCGACCACGAAGCCCAGGGTCGTGACCACGGTGGCGCAGAGGGCCGTGAGCAGATAGACCTTGCGCACGCGGCTGTATTTACGGGCACCGTAGTTGTAACCCGCAATGGGTTGCATGCCCTGGTTGAACCCCATTACGATCATGATGAAGAAGAAACAGATGCGGTTCATGATGCCGTAGGCCCCGATGGCCAGGTCGCCCCCGTACCGGAGCAGCTGCTGGTTGATGAAAAGGGCCACCACGCAGGAGGCGCAGTTCATGAGGAAGGGGCCCATCCCGATGGAGAGGGAAGTGCGGGCAATGCGTCCGTCAAAGTCGAACACCCGTTTGGGAAAATGCAGGAGCCGCGATTTGTCGAGGAAGAAGCGGAAGGTGTAGACGAGGGCGAGGGTCTGGCAGAGGACGGTGGCCAGGGCGGCGCCCTTGATGCCGAGCCCGAATACGTAGATGAAGAGCGGGTCGAGCAGGGCGTTGCTTGTGACCGTGAAAAGGGTGAGCCCCATAGCCGTGCGCGGATGGCCCGAGGCGCGGATGAGACTGTTGAGGCCGAAATAGAGGTGGGTGATGATGTTGCCCGCCATGATCACCATCATGTAGTCGCGGGCGAAGGGGAGGGTGTCGGCGCTGGCGCCGAAAAAGCGGAGTATGGGGTCGAGGAAGACGAGTATGCCCGCACAGAACAGAAAACCCAGTACGGTGTTGAGGGTGACAACGTTTGACAGGACCTTGCGGGCTCCTTCATAGTTGCGCTGGCCCAGCAGGACCGATACCATGGTCGATGCGCCCACGCCCACGAGCGTACCTACGGCCGCGCCCAGATTCATGATGGGGAAGGTGACGGCGAGGCCCGAGATGGCCAGCGCACCCACGCCGGGAATGTGCCCGATGAAAATGCTGTCCACCATGTTGTAGAGCGAACTGGCTGTCATGGCCACGATACCGGGCACGGCATAGGAGCGCAGCAGGGCTGCGATGCTCCGGGTGCCGAGTTCGGTGGGTGCCGCGCCTCCTCGCTCCGCCATTATTCCGTGGTGGTTATCTCAATGTCGAACTGCAGGGGGCTGTAGGGCGGGACCAGATAGCCTATGCCGGTGGTGTATCCCGTTCCGGATACGTTGTAGCCGAGCGTCGACCAGAAAAAGCAGCGTCCCTTTTCGCCGCGGTGCATGGAAGAGATGGCCTTCGCGAAGCCTTCGATGACGCTGGATTCATCGCTGCCCATGGTGACTTCCTCCGGGTCAGAGTTCCAGTGGAAGAAGACGGGCTCGTACTTTTTGGAAGGGTCGTAGATGCCATGCACATAGGCGGTATCGGCTTCGGTGGTGTCGAACACCTGGCCGTCGGGCCTGCGGGCGGTGTAGTTGAGGTAGATTTTCTGGTTGCTCGAAAAGGCGATCTCCGAGGTGGGCGCGCCCTTCTGCACGTAATACCAGCCCGTTTCGGTCATGGCCCCGTCGGGGTCAACATCGGGCTGCACGCGCTTGAAATAGCGGCGCAGCGTGTCCTGTTCCCATTGCTCGATGTCCGGAATGGCCTCGTGTACATGAATCTCATAGATGGCGTCCGAGCCGGTGGCGTTCTCGCGGTAGGCCTTTGCGCCGTCGTAGCGGGCATAGGTAAAGAGCCAGCCTGGGATGGCCACCGTTACCGATCCGCCCACCTTCATGCGGGAAAGGACGTCGTCGAGCCCGGCGAAGAGGAAGTTCTGGCCGCGGTGCCAGACCTGGGGCGCATAGTGGTAACGCCGGTCGTATCCGCCCACCTGCCGGGCGAGCGATTCGTCGGTGGTGCGCTCCACGTTGCGGTCGAGGTCGCGGATGGTGTAGTCTACCAGCACGCAGGGGATGTCGTTTCCGTCACCCAGCGCGGTGCCGGAACCCGGGGTCTCCGAAAGGATGCAGGAGCCCAGTTCCGTGCGTGCGGCGTTGGGATAATGGGCGGTCACCCAGCTTTCAAAATAAAGATAGGCCGATGCGTTGGCCTCTTCCGACGTCGTTTTTGAACAGGCCGGCAGGAGGAGGGCGCATCCGAGCATGAGGGGTATGAGGCGTTTGTTCATATTCTAAGGTTGTCCGGCGTCCGCTTCGTGCAAGAACCTTGCCGTAACGCGGCGCACATAGCTTTCCGCCTCCGCGGGGGAGGCGATGTCTTCCGGCCAGCGGAGTTTTCCGCCCGCCGCCATCTCGTGCCCGCCCCCATTGAAGGAGTCCTGGGCGAGTTTCCGGGCCGACCAGCCCCGTTTGGAACGGGCCGAAACGCGGAACTGTCCTTCTTCTTCCCGCAGCAGCAGGCTCAGTTTCACCCGGTCGATCTGAAGCGGGATGTTCACCAGGCCTTCCGTCTCGCCGTCGCGCAGGTCGAGCCGGTCGCGCGTGGCGGCGTCAACGATGATGCAGGCCACTCCTTCCGGGGTAATGAAGAGGCGTTCGGAAATGAGCCAGGCGAAGGCGCGGACGCGTTCTTCCCGGTCTTTCCGGTAGAGTTGTTCCAGGATGGCGTCGCGGTCGGTCCCCGCTTCCAGCAGCGCGGAAACCATGCGCAGCGTGTCGGGAAAGACCGAGTTGGCGAAGTTGTTGGTATCGGTGGTGAGTCCGGTGAGCAGCGCCTCGCGGCAGGCTTGGGGCAGCTTGCCGGCGTCTCCGTCGCAGTCTTTCAGGGAGAGCAGCAGGTAGAAGAGGACTTCGCAGGTGGAAGAACACTCCGTTTCGGAAAAAGCGAGCGAAAAGATGCCTTCCTCGGGGCCCGGATGATGGTCTATCAGCACCTTGGGGGCGGGGGAGCGGCGCAGGCTCTCTTCCAGCGCGCCGCTGCGGTCGAGCCGGCTCAGGTCGAGCAGGAAAAGCAGGTCGCTCGCTTCGATGCGCCGACGGGCTTCATCGGGGCGGACGGAGGCATCCAGGACGGGAGCTCCTGCGGTGAGGAAGTCGAGCGAGGAAGGGGTGGCGTCGGGCAGGATGAGGCGGCAGTCAAGCGCGCGGAAGTGGGAAAGGAAGCTGCAGAGGGCCAGTCCGCTGCCCGCTGCATCGCCGTCGGGATGGGTGTGTACCACCACCGAAACGGTTCCGGTGGAGTCGAGCAGACGCTCGAGTTCCAGAGTCTTAGCGGGCGTGATGCAGCGCATATAGCTTCTTTCAGGCTAGCAAATTTAAGAAGAATTATTGCATTTGCCGAAGGAAATGTATAAATTTGCCAAGTTTAGAAACAAACAACAAAACAGATATGAAGAAATCCGTCAAGATCATCGTCGAGATTCTGCTCCTCGTCGCCATCGTGTTCCTGGTGAACCTGATTGTGAAGAGCATCATGAAACCGGTGAATTTCAACAAGCAGCGCGCCTACCGCGAGTCCGTGGCCATTCAGCGCCTCAAGGACATCCGTACGCTGCAGGTGGCTTTCAAGAGTGTGAACGGCCGTTTCACCTCCACCGTTGACTCGCTCAAGCAGTTCTATGAGAACGGGCAGATGGCCGTGGTCATGCAGGTGGGCTCCATGGACGATTCCGTGGCCGTGGCCCACACCGAGAAGGTGAAGCGCGGCAACCGCAAACTCACGGGCGCCGACCTCTACAAGCTCTATCTGGCCGGCGACAAACTCCTGGTCTTCTCCGTGGAGAGCAAGATTCCGGTGCGTGACACCCTCTTCCGCAGCCGTACCGACTTTGTGGTCGACTCGCTCAAGTACATCCCCTTCTCCGGCGGCGACGAAGTGCTCATGGAGGCGGTGACTAAGATGGTCTCGGGTGTGCAGGTGCCCCTGTTTGAGGCCAAGATGCCCTACAGGAGCCTGCTCAAGGGGCTCGACAACCAGCTCCGCATCAACCTGGACCACGAGAAGATGGACCAGAACCGTTACGAAGGGCTCCAGGTGGGCAGTATCTCCGCGCCGAACAACAACGCCGGCAACTGGGAGTAGTGCCTTGTGGATGCATCGCTCCTCACTGCGAAGTGCACGCTGGTGCCGGCGCATTTCTTCTCGCCCGGTCGGGCCGAAGAACTGCTCAGTGAGGTAGTGACCCTCCGGGGGGGCGAGACCGTCCGGCACATGGAGGTGCCGCAGTACGACGCCGTCCTCATCTACGCAGAAGAAAACGTCTCGGGTGAACCTTCAGGGGTTCCGCCCGAGATGTTCTTTATTCTGCGCGACCTGCCCTCCCTGCCCGAATACAACAAGATCCTCGCTTCCTGGACGGAGGGATGGCTGTACCTGGCCATCGCGCAGGGCGGAAGCCTGCTGCTCTGCAACGTGTACGAGGCGCCCGACTTCACTACGGCCCAGTACTACCTCTTCCTTGCCATGAAATCGCTTCAACTCAATCCCGAGGTGTCGACCGTCTGCTGGCGCCGGTCCATCGGGCCCGAGGAGGAGTTGTCGCTCTACCGCTATTTCAAATCGGTGGAACAATTATAGGAGGGGTCTATGCGGATCATCGGCGGCAGACTCAAGGGACGCAGCGTCAACCCGCCGGCCGGATATGCCGCCCGGCCCACCACCGACTTCGCCCGCGAGGGCCTGTTCAACATTCTCGACAACAGTTACGAATTCGAAGGCCTTCAGGTGCTCGACCTTTTCGGAGGTACGGGCGCCGTTTCCTTTGAATTCGCTTCGAGGGGGGCGGCCCGCGTGTACTGCGTGGAGATGGCGCGCGAGAACGCCAGTTTCATCAAGCGCGAAGCGCAGCGCCTGGGGCTCGACGCTGTTACGATGGTGCGCGCCAACGTCTTCGACTTCCTGCCCCTCTGCCACGAGAAGTTCGACCTGGTGTTCGCAGACCCGCCCTATGCCCTGGAGGGGCTGGACGGCCTGCCCGACAAGGTCTTCGCCTGCGATATCCTGCATCCCGGCGCCTGGTTCATTCTCGAACACGGCGGGGAGCACAGCTTTACGGAACATCCTTTTTTCCTGAAGGAACGCAACTACGGCCGCGTGCACTTCAGTTTCTTTGAACGTAAATAGTATCGGATTATGCTGTCATTCATTCTGAGTATGCTGGCCCTGGTTTTGGGCTACCTGCTGTACGGAAAGTTCGTGGAACGGGTGTTCGGACCCGATCCGTCGCGCACCACGCCCGCCGTCGCCAAGGCGGACGGCGTGGATTTCGTGCCGATGCCCAGCTGGAAGGTATATATGATCCAGTTCCTCAACATTGCGGGCACGGGGCCCATCTTCGGCGCCATCATGGGCGCCAAGTTCGGACCGTCCAGCTACCTCTGGATCGTGCTGGGCTGCATCTTCGCGGGTGCGGTGCACGATTACTTCACCGGAATGCTCTCCATCCGCAACGAGGGCGCAGGCCTGCCCGCCCTGGTGCAGCGCTATCTGGGCAAGGGCACCAGCGCCGTGCTGCTGGTCTTCTCGATCGTGCTGCTCCTGCTGGTGGGCACCGTGTTCGTGTTCAGTCCGGCCCTGATCCTGGGTGACATCGCGGGCGACGGCACTTCGCGTGCCATCATGCTCTGGGTGGGCGTCATCTTCGTCTATTACCTCATCGCCACGCTCCTGCCCATCGACAAACTCATCGGGCGCATCTATCCGCTCTTCGCCTTCGCCCTGCTCTTCATGGCGCTGGCGCTTTGCGTCTGCCTCTTCGCCAAATGGCCTTCCCTTCCTGAGTTCTGGGACGGTCTGGGCAACCTGGGCGCCGAAAAGGGCCTGCTGAAGGGTCAGCCCATCCTGCCCTGTCTCTTCATCACCATCGCCTGCGGCGCCATCTCGGGCTTCCATGCCACGCAGAGTCCGCTCATGGCGCGCTGTGTACAGAACGAACGCCTCGGCCGGCCCATCTTCTACGGGGCCATGATCACCGAGGGCATCGTCGCCCTCATCTGGGCGGCCGTGTCGAGCTATTTCTTCTTCGACGGCGGCGCGGCTGAAATGGGCCTCGACACCACGACCCAGGCGCCGGGTGTGGTCACGGCCGTTTCCAAACACTGGCTCGGCCTGCTGGGCGGCATCCTCGCCATCCTCGGCGTGGTAGCGGCCCCCATCACCAGTGGCGACACCGCTTTCCGCAGCGCGCGGCTCATCGTGGCCGACTTCTTCCATATGGAGCAGAAGAACAAGGGTAAACGCCTGCTCATCGCCGTTCCGCTCTTCGCGGTGGCGGCCCTTCTGCTGTGGTACAACATTGCCGACAAGGACGGGTTCAACACCATCTGGCGCTACTTCGGCTGGGCCAACCAAACCCTGGCCTGCTTCGCCCTCTGGACGGCCACGGCCTGGCTCACGCGCTCGGGCAAGGGCGCCAAGGTCCTGGTGACGCTGCTGCCGGCCGCCTTTATGACGGGCATCTGCATCACCTATATTTGTGTAGACAAAATCGGTTTCCATCTGCCCCAGAGCATCATTCCCTGGGTGATGACCGGCGTTTTCGCGTGCAGTATCCTTATTTATATGTTGCTTAAATCCAACAAACGATGAAAAGACTCCTTTCCCTCCTTCTGGTCATTTTAATGGTGGCCCCGTTCGCATCCGGCCAGGCTGCGAAAAAGAAATACGTCAACCGTTACGGCCTCTCCATCTACAAGCAGGCCGATGGCAGTTTTACCGCGAACGCAAGGACTATGTCCCTGCTGGACGGCGCCCGTCCCGAGGGCTTCTTCGAGCCTTACAAGGGCGTTTCCTTCTACTCCCAATTCGAGCTCGAGGACGTCCCCTACGAAGAAGTGGTCTACAAGACCTATCCGGACAGGAAACTTGTCCTCTACATCAGCAAGGCCGTCGGTGCCACGGCGCCCACTCCGGTGGTGTGCTACATCCATGGCGGCGGCTGGCAGCGCGGCAATCCGAAGTCGTACATACCCTTCATCCGGCAAATCGCAAAATACACCGGCCTCGCAGCCGTGAGCATCCAGTATTCGCTGGCGGGCCAGGAGGGGGCGACCATCGCCGTCTCCCTTCAGGACCTGCATGATGCAGTGCAGTTCCTGCGCGACCATGCGGCCGAGTACAACCTGGATACGAAGCGTCTCGCTTTTGTCGGTCATTCCGCAGGCGGGCATCTGTCTTGCATGATGGGCATGACCGAACCCGACGCAAAGGTGGTGTCGAACTGGTCGGGGCCCACGGAAATCGAAACGGAATTGGAATACTGGGCGGGCGGAAAGGATCCGAAGATGACGCACTACTTCTATGACGGCGATGCCCGGAAAATGCGCAGCTGCTCACCCGTTTACCTGGTCCCCAAAAAGCGTCAGGTGGCGGTCCAGCAGTTCCAGGGGACCTGTGACGGCCTGGTGCATTACACCCAGGCGCTCAATTTTGAGAAAGCACTCAAAAAGGCCGGCCAGAAGACCGTTGAGACCCATATCTATCAGTATTATGGTCACAGTCTGACGAGTACGAACTGTGACAAGAGCATCGAACTGCACGAAAAGTTCATTCAGTTCGTGAAGGAACACATCTACGACTGACGCTTTATAAGCCTTTCGCTTTTCCCTCGTCCCAGATGGCGTCCATCTCGGCGAGCGACATTTTACCGAGGTCGAGCCCGCGTGCTCCGGCCTCGGTTTCCATATAGGTAAAACGCCTCTTGAATTTGTCGCAGGCCTTTCCGAGCGCTACGGAAGGATCGACCCCATAGAGCCGGCAGGCATTCACCAGGGCGAAGAGGGCGTCGCCGAACTCCTCTTCGGCGTGCTCCGCGCTCACTTCAGACGGGCTCCCGCTGCGTCCCGGCGCCTTTTTGACGGCGAGTCCCACGGCCTCTTTCGCCTCGCCCAGTTCCTCGTCCACCTTGGGCCACACGTCGGCGGGGGAATCCCAGTCAAAACCCACGGCGGATGCCTTGTCCTGCATGATGAAGGCTTTGCGCAGCGGTTCACAGCTGCGGGGTACACCTTCCAGAATGGTCTTCCCTTCGCGTTCCTTTTTCTTGCGAAGTTCCCAGGCCTTTGCCACCTCTTCCGCGCTCATGGGGGTGCCCGAGCCGTCGCCGAATACGTGCGGGTGGCGGAAAATCATCTTCCGGCACATTCCCTCCAGCACATCGGCAATATCGTACTGATCCTTTTCTTCGGCTACCTTTGCGTAGAACAGCACATGGAGGGCCAGGTCGCCGACTTCCTTGCAGATTTCCCGGGCATCTCCGCCAAGCACCGCGTCGGAGAGTTCGTAGACCTCTTCTATGGTGAGCGGACGCAGGCTTTCGTTGGTCTGGGACCCGTTCCACGGGCATTTTTCCCGGAGGGTATCCATCACATCCAGGGCCCTGCCGAAGGCTTCCAGTTTTTCTTCTCTGCTGTGCATCGGAATAATTGTTAAATTTGCAGGCAAAAGTAAGAAAAAAAAGATGAAAGAGATAAAGTTCGTCAGCGCGGACGAGGCTGTCAGCCACATCCCCTCCAACTGCCACGTGCACCTGAGCAGCGTGGCGAGCGTGCCCCACTGCCTGGTGGCCGCGCTCTGCCGCAGGGCCGATGCGGGCGACGTCCGGGGCCTGCAGTTCCATCATTTCCATACCGAGGGGCCCGCACCCTATTCCGAACCCCGCTACGAGGGCGTTTTCTTCGAGCAGGGTTTCTTCGTGGGGCCCAACGTGCGGGCGAACGTGAATGCGGGCTATGCCGACTACCTGCCCGTGCATCTGGGCGAGAGCCAGAAACTCTACCGCAGCGGTTTCATCCCGCTTGGGGCGGCCCTGGTGCAGGTTTCCCTGCCCGACGAGCAGGGACGCGTGTCGCTGGGTACGAGCGTGGACTGTTCGGTGGCGGCCGTGGAGAGCGCCAAGCTGGTGATCGGGGTGGTGAATCCCAACGTCCCCTTTGCCTATGGCGACCTGGTGTCGCTCGACCGCTTCGACTATCTGGTACAGGACGACACCCCGCTGGTGACGGCCGATTTCGCGGAGCCTACGCCCACCGAAGTGCTCATCGGGAAGAACTGCGCGGCGCTTGTGGAAGACGGCGACTGCATCCAGATGGGGATCGGGGCCCTGCCCAATGCGCTGGCGGCTCAACTGAGCGGCCACAAGCACCTGGGCCTGCACACCGAGATGTTCGCCGACGGGCTCCTGAAGCTCATCCGCAGCGGTGTCATCGACGGGAGCCGGAAGAAGATCGATACCGGCCAGGTGGTGGCTTCGTTCCTGCTGGGTTCGCAGGATGTCTATTCTTTCATAGACCACAACCCGCAGGTACAGATGCGCGACATCAAGTATACCAACGACCCCTTCGTGATTGCTCAGAACCCGCATATGAAGGCCATCAATTCGGCTACGGAGGTCGATTTTACCGGGCAGATCAGCGCCGACAGCATCGGTACGCGCATCTTCTCGGGCACGGGCGGACAGCTCGAATTCGTGCGGGGTGCGTCCATGTCGGAGGGGGGCAAGAGCATCACGGCCTTCGCCTCGCGTACCAACAAGGGAAAGCCCAAGATCGTGCCCGAACTCAATCCGGGTGCGGGCGTGGTGACGCCGCGGGCCGACGCCCACTGGGTGGTGACCGAATGGGGCGCCGTGGACCTTTACGGCAAGTCGCTGCAGGAGCGGGCCAAACTCCTCACGTCCATTGCCCATCCCGACGACCGGGAGGCCCTGGACCGGGCGGCCTACGAGCGTTTCGGCCCTCATTATCATAATTTCAGCATCTGATGGCGGAAGGCCCCGCGAAGTGGCAGGAGCGCACGGCGCTGCTCCTCGGTGACGAGGGCGCAGCGCGGCTCGCCGCCGCCAGCGTGCTGGTGGCGGGAGCGGGCG
>JAFTEQ010000057.1 GCA_017453565.1 Bacteroidales bacterium | reverse complement strand
TTGCTGGATTTGGAAAAGGCTCTTTTCCTTTCCATAGGGGCGGAGTTTGAAGGCAATCTGGTATTTCAGAATCATTTTGTCACACGATTAAACCGTTTCGCTTTGCAAAAATGTGACAATTTTCTGTAAATTCCAATACCTTTACCCGCAATATAACACATTAAAATAATGATTTCTACAGTCCTCTATGACAGGTTTTACAAGATTTTCGTATCCCCTATGCTCCACGGAAAGCACAAAAAAGCCGACGGAATCATTTCCGTCGGCTTTTTCTCTGTGCGCGAGATGAGACTCGAACTCACACGTCGCAATTGACACTAGCTCCTGAAACTAGCGCGTCTACCATTCCGCCACCCGCGCATTGAGGACTGCAAATATACAAATTTTTCAGAAAATAAAACTAATCGAGACATTTATCTCTCCGGGTAGGAAAAACAGCTCGTTGCCCGTTCCCGTGCGGCGTCCGCAGCGCGGGCAGGCATAGGTCACATAGCGGTCCCGGCCCGCCCAGAGACCCGCACCCAGGTCGAGATTGAAACGCGTCGAGAGCATCCGGGCATAACCGCCCGAAAAGCCCGCGCCCAGCCGGTCTCCCTCCCGGCTCTCCCCGGAAGGAGGCGCGTTCCGGTACTCCTGCGCCAGCACGCGCCCGGCCAGCCACCAGCCTGAATAGATGTGCCAGGGCCACCAACGCGCCGAAGCCGAAACCTGCCGCTGTTTGCGTTCGAAAGGATTGTACTTGACCCCTGCGCCCAGGGTCCAATGCCGGGCGGGTCCCCAGGAACCCTCCAGGTTGAAGGTGCCGCCCGCCGCGTAATCGGCCAGGTTGGTGGCCACGGCGTACTGTTGCGCCCGGGCCGGCAGCAAGAGGCAAAGCAGCAAGGCACAGCAGACGGGCAGCCGGCGCAGGACCGTGGAACGCCTCGGCTCAATAGCGGCTGAAAGCTTGATTGATGACATTCTTGTACTCCGGATAAAGGTTGAGCAGACGCTGCTGCAGGGTTTCGCGGTCGTGCACGTCGGAAGTGAGCGCCGCAAAGATGCGGAAGCGGTTGAGACCGCGTTCGTCGAGGTAGTAGAAGATCTGCGGTGAGAACCAGAACGAGGTGCCGAAAGACGCGGCGGTGTCGGGATAGCGGTCGCGGAAAAAACGTGTCTGCATGTAGTAGGCCCACATCTCCCCCACCTCGCAGTATCCGTGGTTCTTCTCGGTGCCCGCCCCGTAAGTAACGCCGCCCGAAGTGATGAACGAAGTGAGTACGAACTCCATCAGTTTGTCCCAGTATTCGTTGCCCACCTGCATGTAGTGGCTCGCATGCGCGAATTCGTGCACGGCGGAAGCGTAGATGGTGGCGTAGTCTTCCTTGTTCTTGAGGCCCAGCGTGATGTCGGGAAGGAAGCGCTTCACGACCGTCGCGTACTCGCCCAGGAATTTGCCCACCAGGGTGTTGTCGATGCCCGCGCCCTGCTGGAGCATGAGACAGCTGCTCCCCGTCATGTTGCGGAACAGCCATACGCGCAGGTTGGAGGGCGGCCGCTTGATGCGCATGTCGCCCCCGTCGCAGGACTCGAAGTAATTGTAGCCCGCATTGTTCACCACGCAGCGGGTAAAGAGCTTGCGGTCGGACGACGCGCGCACCACTACGCTCACCCCCTCGTTGGAGTGGCGTCCAAGCGTGGAGGTAGACGCCGGCACCAGGATGAGGTTCACCCCCAGGCAGAAGCCCTTCCGGTTCTTGAACACCAGACGGTACCGGGGCTGGGCCGAGAACGACCGGCTCAGATGGTAATAGCCTTCCTCGTCGGTGTAGGCGCTCGATATCTTCACGAACACGTTGGCCGTCACACGCACGCCCGCCACGCCGATGGGTTCGCTGTCGAGCCGCTCATCCACGATGGAAATGCGGCCCGACGGACTGTCCGACGCCCGGGTGGCCGGTTCGAGCATAGCCCCGTTGCCCGTGAGCCGGAACGACTCCCGTTCCACCTCGGTCCAGTCTATCCCGTCGGCACGGGTCACCACCTTGTGTTCGGCGATATGCACCCGGTCCAGCACCTCGTAACGGATGTCCTGCGGATACTCGAAATGGGCCGGCACCACGGCGTACTGCCAGGTAATCCGGTCTTCGGGCAGGGCGGGGTCGTGGTAATAATCACCGTCGCATACGATCTCGTAATCGACCGGATGGTCGCTCAGTTCCAGGCCCAGGGCCACGAGACGCTCGAATTGGGCGTCGTTCTCGGGCAGGAAACGCACGTAATAGTCGGTCGTCTCCACCGGGGTGTCAGCCGCCCGCGTGGGATAGAGGGCCTGCAGGGCCCGGGTGATGTTGTCGACCGAATAGGGGTCTTCCAGCTGGTCGCCCAGCACGATCATTCCGTGCGAGAGCACTTCCTCCTGAGTGTCAATGTTTTCGCTGTACTTTTCAAAATAATGCCCCGGGTTGCAGGCAAGCGCCGCCACCGCGGCGAGCAGAAGGGCTGAGCGGTTTTTCATGGTTTTTCGTCTTTGGTCGGGACAAAGGTCGGACGAATAAAAACGTGTTCGCGGCAAAAAAACGGATAAGTGCACGGATGGGCCCTGCTTGCACTTGCGCGCAATTCTTTTTACCTTTGAGGAAATCAATTTTCCCGGAAATGAAAAACCTTCTCTCCTGCTTTTCCCTGTTTCTGCTCCTCCTTTCACCCGCAGGCGCCCAGGACCTGCGCGAGGCGCTCAAGGCTGACCCCTACCTCGCATCGGCCAACCATCATCCCTACATCGTCCCCGAATTCCGCGACACGCCCGCGCCCAAAGGGTACAAGCCTTTTTACGTGAGCCACTACGGCCGGCACGGCAGCCGATACCACACCCGGGACGCCTATTTTGCCGGCGTCGACCTGCTTGACAGCCTGCGTGACGCGGGTCTGCTGACCGCTGAAGGGAAAGCGCTCTGCGCCGACCTACACTTGATGCGGGACGCCTCGGATGACCTCTACGGGATTCTCACGCAGCTGGGCAGCAAGGAGCATCAGGGCATCGCCGAACGCCTCTACCGGCGCGTCCCCGGTGTATTCTCGCAGCGCGACCGCAGGCAGGTGCTCGTTGTCTCCTCTCCGGTGCACCGCTGCCTGCAGAGCGCGGCCAACTTCAACTTTGCCATCAAGGCCAAAGCCCCCGGGCTGGACATAGAACTCCGCACCGGACAGCGTTACATGGCCTACATCGCACATGGTGACCACAACTCCGCCGCAGTCCGGAGCACCATGAAGCACATTTCCGATTCACTCATCCATGCCGACGTACGCACCGGAAAAACCGCCGCGCGGCTCTTCACGGATCCGTCGAAAGTGCGTGAGAAACTGGGCGGAGAGCAGAAACTGCAGGAATTCCTCTACGATTGCTTCTCCATGGGCAATATTGCCCGTTGTCTCGATGCCCCCCAGGCCGATCCTTTATCCCATTTCACGCTGGATGAGCTGGCCGTCTTCGCCAAAATCAAGAACGCCCAGATAGCTCCGCTCTACTGCCACAGCCGAGAAACGGGCCGCATCGTCGACCGGGTCACGGGCGCACCGCTCCTGCGCGATTTCGTAGAGAAAGCCGACGAAGCCCTGCGCGGCAACGGACGTTGCGCCGACTTCCGCTTCGGGCACGACTCGGGCATCGGTCCCCTGTTGAGCATCATGGCGGTGGAAGGCTATGATGCCGACGGCCCCATGGCGGAAGCCGTCAACTGGTGGCCTGGCTGGAAATACATCCCCATGGGTTCCAACCTGCAGCTGATCTTTTACCGCAAGCCCAAAGGCGAAGTGCTCGTGAAGGTCCTCAGAAACGAAGAGGAGACGCGCATCGCTGCCGTCCCCTCCTTCAGCGGGCCCTATTATAAATGGTCCGATCTGCGCTCCTATTTCCTCAGGCGCATCGCAGACTAGAAGTACGATACCGTCTTCTCTTCCACCGCACTGATGAGGCTGTTTCCGAGGCGGCTCACGCCGAAACGGAAACAGTCTTTGTTGAGCCAGTCGGGCCCGAGCACCTGCGCGCCGATATAGTAGTAGCAGAGTGCGTCCTTGGCGGTAGAGATGCCGCCCGCCGCCTTGAAGCCCACCTTCCGGCCCGTTTTCTCGTGGAAGGCGCGGATGCATTCGCACATCACGTAGGCCGCCGTGGGCGTGGCGTTCACCGAAACCTTTCCCGTAGAGGTCTTGATGAAGTCGGCCCCCGCCTCCATGGCCAGGAACGAAGCCTCGGCGATCAGCTCGGGCGTCACGAGCAGGCCCGTTTCCAGGATCACCTTGAACACGACCGTGCGGCCCTTGCGCGCGGCGGTGGCGTCGATCGCCTGCTTCATGGCACGGATCTCGGCCGCGGCTGCCTCTTCGTCGCCGGCAAGGAACGAATTGAGCGCCAACACGATGTCAATCTCGTCGGCACCGTTCTCCACCGCCAGCTCGCACTCGCGCACCTTCACCTCCAGGAAACTCTGCGCCGAGGGGAAACAACTGGCCACGGTGGTCACGTGCACCTGCTCCGAAACGAGACGGCTGCGCACCAGCGCCGCAAAATTGGGATAGACACAGATGGAGGCAGGCTTGGGATAGCCGGGGAAGGCCTCGTCGAGTCCGTTCACCTTGTCTACCAGGCGCGACACCGACTCCGGCGTGTCCTGGGTCTGCAGGGTGGTCAGGTCCATCATGGAGAAACACTGCTTGAGCACGGCCGGTGAAGAGAGTTTGTCCACATTGGCGACAATGCTCTGGATGCTGGCCGCAATCGACTCCGCGTCGGGATTGTACCCGTACTTTCTAAGGTAATTCATAGGGTTATTATGCTTTGATTTGTATCGAGAATCCATCATCGAGCAGAGGCTGCACGAGGGCACGCATCTGCTCTTCACTATACTTTTCCAGTCCAGCCTGAGGGGCGGGCCGGTCGAGGGTGTAGACCATCACTTCACGCGGCCGCAGACGTCGCACGATCTCCATCCAGGGTTCCAGAACGGCCGGGTCGGCCCAGTCGAAACCGGCACCCTTCAGGAACATGGTCTGCAGCACGAACCCACCCTTGAAACGCTCCATCCCCGCTATCACCCGCTCCACATCGTAGTCGCCGGCGGGCTGGTTCACCAGACGTGCCAGGGCCGTGGTGGGGGCGTCCAGTTTGAGAATGGGATTGTCTACCAGACGCAGGGCTTCCACAATCTCGTCGCGGTCGAGCCGTGTGGCGTTGCTGAGCACCGACACACGGGCCTGCGGGCAGAAGCGGTCGCGCAGCCGCAGGGTATCGCGCACGATACGGGGGAATTCGGGATTGAGCGTGGGCTCCCCGTCGCCCGAAAAGGTAATGGAATCGATGGCCGTACCCGCCTCAACGCAGGCCTGCAGCTTTTCTTCCAGCGCCCGGCGCACGGTTTCGGCCGACGGCAGGGGCTCGGCGCTGCGGCCATCGCGGTTCCATCCGCATTCGCAGTAAATGCAGTCGAAGTTGCACAGTTTCCCGTTCTCCGGCAGGAGATTCACCCCCAGAGACTGTCCCAGCCGGCGGCTGAAAATGGGTCCGAATACAACTTTTTCGCGCAGCATCTTACTTTCGGTCCGAAGCCGGACGGCGTCTGGGGTGGTTCAATTCCCGAGGTGTGGGCAGCGTATGCAATTCGCCCGGCTGAATGACGGGACGGTCGGGAACGGCAGGGGCGGCTGTTTTCGCCGCTGCAGGCTCCCTTACCGGGGCTTGGACCGCCGTCGTATCGACTCTCTCCGGCGCAGCCAGGCTGTCGACTGCCACGGCGGATGAATCGGGGACTGCGAGCGAATCGGGAGCCGGAAGCGAGTCCCGGACGGCGAGCGAGTCGGGCTTCGGCCAGAGGGCAAGGCTGTCCCGCAAGATTCCCTCGAGGCGGAAATCGCGCCGCACATAACCCTCCAGCGTCTTTTCAAAGGCACGGATGGCCTCCTCCAGATCATCTTCTTTCTCCAGGGCCTTCGCACGCTTCTTAAGCTTTTCGGAGGCGACGGTCAGGATCTTGGAGAAGCGTGCCGGGTCGCGCAGGTAATAGGTAACGCTCGCGTCATAGTCGGCGAAACGATAACCGTGTTTCCGGAATATGGGTTCATAGAAAAAGGTCGTATCGGCGATGCGCCGCGCTTCGGGATGGTCTTTGATCCATTCGTCGGCCAGGAACATATCCACATAGATGTCGGCGAGGCGGTCGCGCGGGATGATCCGCGCCCGACGGCCGCAGCCCGCCACAGCGAGCAGCAGCACAAGACACTCCAGATATGGAAGCAGACGACGCATCCCCTAACGCAATACAGCTCCGAACTCTTTTCCGAACACCTCGAGCAGGCGGGCCATCACCCGTTCCACATCCTGGTCGGTGAGGGTCTTTTCCAGATCCTGCAGGACGAAACTCAGGGCGTACTGTTTCTTGCCGGCGGGAATCTTGTCGCCCCGGTACACGTCGAAGAGTGACATCCCGCGCAGCAGGTGGCGGGCATTCTTGAACGCGGAGGCACGCAGGGCGGCATAGGAGACCTGCTCGTCGAGCAGCAGGGCCAGGTCGCGACGCACCTCGGGGAAACGGGGCATCTCGGTAAACGCCACCTTGTCGCGACGGACCAGTTCGAAGAGCGCGCGCCAGTCAATCTCGGCCGCCACCACCGGCTGTTTCACACCGAAGCGGCGGGCCAGGTCGGGGCGCACCACACCCAGGACGGCCAGCTGCTTCCTGCCGCCGGGCAGGCTGTAGACGCAGCCCTCCGAGAAGATATCCGCAGGCGCGGCGCCCGACTCCATCTGGTACAGATTGGCCCCGTAGCGGCGCAGCAGGAGTTCCAGATAGCCTTTCAGGCGGAAGAAATCGCCCTTGCGCGGCTCTCCGCGCCAGAATTTCTCGGAACTCCCGGTCATAGCCAAGCAGAAGCAGGGATGCTCCTCATAGCCCTCGAGCGTCTCGCCGGAGGTATCGGGCAGACGGCGGTAGACCGAGCCGTATTCGAAGATGCGCAGGGTCCCGATCTGGCGGTTGAGGTTGTAGGCCACCACCTCCAGCGCGTTCAGGATGAGCGTCTGGCGCATCACGTTGAGGTCGGAACTCAGCGGATTCACAATGTGCACGCAGGCCTCGGGCGGGAAAGTGACCAGACGGTCGTAATACTCGGCCTTGGTGAGCGAGTTGTTCATAGTCTCCGTGAAGCCGTTGGCCGCCAGGAAATTGGAAATCTGGTTGCGGATGGCCTCCGGCTGGGGCGAGGGACTCGCGCCCACCGACATCTTCATATGCTGCGGCAGGGCGATGTTGTTGTAGCCGTAGATGCGGAGGATCTCCTCCACCACGTCGGCCTCGCGGTACACGTCCACCATGTAGGAGGGCGCTTCCACCACGGCGCCGTGTTCGTCACGGCTGACAAAACGGTAGTTCAGCGCCTCCAGGATGCCTTCCATCACTTCGCGTCCCAGGGGCTGGCCCACGAACGATTCGATGCGGGCCCAGTCCAGCTCGATGCGCTTGCGCGGCCGCTCTTCTGGATAGAACTCCTGCACCTTGCCCACAATCTCACCGCCAGCAATCTCACAGATGAGCAAGGCGGCACGCTTGAGGGCGTAGGGCAGGATCTCCACGTCGGCCCCCCGTTCGAAACGGAACGAAGCGTCGGTCTGCAGGCCCTGACTGCGGGCTGTCTTGCGGATGGACGCGGGATCGAACCATGCGCTCTCGATGAAGACGTTGCGCGTCTTTTCCGACACGCCGCTCTCCTCGCCGCCGAACACGCCGGCGATGCACATGGGACCCTCCGCGTTCGCGATCACCAGGTCGGAAGCGCTGAGTTTGCGCTCCACCCCGTCGAGGGTGCGGATGGGTTCACCCGCACGGGCCCGGCGCACGATGACCGTACCGCCCCGCACCTGGTCGGCGTCGAAGGTATGAAGCGGCTGGCCCAGTTCGAAGAGGATGTAGTTCGACACGTCCACGATGTTGTCGATGGGACGAAGGCCGATGGCGAGCAGTTTCTTCTGCAGCCATTCGGGCGAAGGACCCACCTGCACGCCCTTCACGGTGACGCCGCAGTAACGGGGCGCCCCGTCGGGGGCCTCGACCCGCACGGGGAGGCCCTCGCCGGCGCCTTCGCGGAACGCGGAGACGTCGGGCAGCCGCAGGCTGCAGGGGCGCCCGTTATGACGGAGCCAGGCATAGAGGTCGCGCGCCACGCCGTAATGCGAGGCGGCGTCCACGCGATTGGCCGTAATCTCATATTCTATCACGGCCTCGGTCTTGAGCCCCAGATAATCCTTTGCAGGCGTGCCCGGAACCGCTTCGGCGGGGAGCACCATGATGCCCTCGTGGCTCATACCCACGCCCAGTTCGTCCTCGGCGCAGATCATGCCCAGCGACTCCACACCCCGGATCTTCGACTTCTTGATCTTGAAGTCGCCCGGAAGGACGGAGCCGATGCGGGCGAAGAGCACCTTCTGCCCCGCCGCCACGTTGGGCGCGCCGCACACCACCTGGAGCGGTTCGGGAGAACCGTCGTTCACGGTGGTAATGTGCAGATGGTCCGAATCGGGATGCGGTTCGCAGGTCAGCACCTCGGCCACCACTACCCCGGCCAGTCCGCCGGGAATCTCTTCCTGTTCCTCAACGCCGTCGACCTCGATGCCGATCGAAGTCATGGCTTCCGCCACCTCGGCCGGAGTCAGGTCGCAGGACAGATAATCTTTGAGCCAGTTGTAAGAAAGCTTCATATCCTTGTATTACTTCTTTTTGATATCTTCTGCACGGAACAGGGCGTCCACGAAAGCCGTGCGGTCGAAAGGCTGCAGGTCGCCGATCCCTTCCCCCGTTCCTATGTACCGTACGGGCACCTTGAACTGGTCGCTAAGCCCCACCACAACGCCGCCCTTGGCCGTACCGTCGAGCTTGGTCACCATGAGCGAGGTGATGTCGGTGGCCCGGGCGAACTCGCGCGCCTGCTGGAACGCGTTCTGGCCCGTGGAGGCGTCGAGCACCAGCATCACGTCGTGCGGAGCGTCAGGCACCACCTTGCGCACCACATTCCGCATCTTGGTGAGTTCGTTCATAAGGTCTACCCGGTTGTGCAAGCGGCCCGCCGTATCGATGAGCACCACGTCGGCCCCGCGGGCCACGGCCGCCTTCACGGTATCGAAGGCCACCGACGAGGGGTCTGAACCCATTTCCTGCCGCACGATGTCCACCCCGGCGCGCTCCGCCCAGATGACCAGCTGGTCCACGGCGGCCGCGCGGAAGGTGTCGGCAGCGCCCAGCAGCACCTTCTTGCCCTGGGCCTTGTAACGCGCCGCGAGCTTGCCGATGGTGGTGGTCTTCCCCACCCCGTTCACGCCCACGATGAGTTTCACGTGCGGATGACCCGGCAGGGCGTCAGGATCGGACGCATCGGCGAATCCGGCGTCCATGAGGGCGGCAATCTCTTCCCGAAGCTGCCCCACGAGTTCGTCCTGCGACATGTATTTGTCGCGTCGGACACGTTCCTCAAGGGCATCGATGATCTTGAGCGTGGTGTCTACGCCCATGTCCGACTCCACGAGAGCTTCCTCAATGGCGTCGAGCGTGTCGTCGTCGACCGTGGACCGGCCGACCACCGCGCGCGAAATCTTCTGGAAGAAACTGAATGCCATGGCTCCGTACGCTTACTTGACCGGGTGCAGTTTCAGGTAGAACTTAAAACTCCGGCGCAGGTTGTTGATGGCCGACTTGGTGAGGTCGGTCTCGGCTACGCGGCGGCGCACCGGGAATTGGAAGCAGAGACGCTTGCCCTGCAGCGGGCGTTTCACCACAATGCAGGTGGCCGTTCCGGCTTCTCCAAGACCGATGACCGTAGGCACACGGGCCGGGAAGGTAAGGACGGTTCCCAGATCCTTCTCGAGCAGGCCCAGCAGGGCGTCCAGGCTGGTGAACACCTCGTCGGGAGTGGATCCCAGGCCGATGCAGATCTCGTCCACATGGTCGAAACTGCTGTTGCTGTTGGGGGTGACGACTTCTACCAGCCGGTACACGCGCCCGAGGGACAGATAGTAACCGAAGGTCCCGTCTTTGTCCTTATAGGAAAAAAGTTCGTATTCGTTGTCGTCTTGGGAGGCGGAAGCCACCTCCATTCGCACGCCCACCGGCGTCTTCTTCTCGGCGAAAACCGGCAGCGCAACGATCAGCGCAGCGATCAGGATAACAATTCTTTTCATATTCTACTGTTTTAGGGCGGCTGCAAAGCCGTCGTCGATGGCAAGGTACAGATGATAGAAGGCGTTGTCGCCCAGACGCGAGTAGCGGCCCACGAGGGCCCGCACCTGGGTCATGAGATAGGGCCGCTCGGAAGCCCACACCCCGGACGATTCGGGCCGCAGGCCGTCCTTCGCGGCGGCGAAGGCCAGGAAATGCCGCTCGAGCGCGGAGGCGTCGAGGTAACGCAGCAGCGCATCATAGTCCGAGATGGCCTGGAGTTCGGCGCGGTGGCCGTCGAACCAGTCGGAGGCGAAACGCATGGGGGTGGCCCGACGGCTGCACTCCTGGTAGAACCGCGACACATGCGTGGTATCTACAGGCACGAACACGTCGGGGATGATGCCCCCGCCGCCGTACACGATGCGCCCGCCCACGGTGCGGTAGGCATTCGACTGATCCACCTTAATGCTGTCGGCGGCCAGCATCTCCCCGTCGCGGTAGCGCTTGAGGATGTCGTAATTGTATTCCCCGTCACCCGAATAGGGCTTCTGGATGCAACGGCCCGAAGGCGTATAGAAGCGGGCCACGGTGAGGCGGATGCCCGAACCGTCCGAGAAATAGACGGGTTCCTGCACCAGGCCCTTCCCGAAAGAGCGCCGGCCCACGATGGTGCCCCGGTCGTTGTCCTGGATGGCCCCCGCAAGGATTTCGCTCGAGGAAGCGGAACCCTCGTCGATGAGCACGCTGAGGGCCACGTCACGCAGGATCCCGCGCCCGTCGGCCCTGTACGAATCGCGACTGCGCTGCCGTCCTTCCATATACACGATGAGTGCACCGCGGGGAAGGAACATGTTGCCCAGCAGCAGGGCCTGGTCGAAGAAACCGCCCGTGTTGTCGCGCAGGTCGAGGATGAGTTTCTTCATGCCCTGGGCGAGCAGGCTCGAGGCCGCGTCCGAAACTTCCTGGCTGGTGGTGCGGGAGAATTTGCTCAGCCGCAGGTAGGCCGTGGTGTCGTTCACCATGAAGGCGGCGTCCACGCTGTGCATGGGAATCTTCCCGCGCGTGATGTCGAAGGGAACCTGCGCCCCGTCACGCCCCACGAGCACGCGCACCTTGGTCCCTGCCGGACCTTTCATGCGCCGGACCATGCTGTCCTGGGGATATTTCACCCCGGCGATGACCTGGTCGTCGACCTGCAGGATGCGGTCGCCCGGCTGCAGGCCGATCTTCTCGGATGGGCCGCCCGGGATCACTTCCAGCACGATGGCAGTGTCGTTGGGCACGTTGAACTGGATGCCGATCCCCTCGAAATTGGCCGCCAGCTCGGTCTCGGCCTCCTCCAGTACGGTAGGCGGCATGTAGACCGAATGCGGGTCGAGCTGGCCGAGGGCCGCGGTCACGGCCGCATCGGTGAGCTTCTTCCGATCCACGCTGTCCACATAGTTCTCGTCTATGCTGCGCAGGATGAGGTTGAGTTTGCGCCAGTCGGAATATTCGGTCTGCAAGCGGCGCCGGTTCTCCCCGAGCCGCTGGATCGTGAGGACGGTAAGCACCCCCACGGCTACGCCCAGAAGGGCCACCCAGACCGAAGAAAAACGCCGCATCCTAGATTTCCAGTTTTTCTACTTCGATACCGGCGCGGCGAAGCAGGTCAATCCCGTCGGTGAGACGGTATTCGTCACTGTAGACCACACGGGTGATGCCCGCCTGGATAATGAGTTTGGCGCACTCCACGCAGGGCGATGCCGTCACATACAGGGTGGCACCCTGCGAGCTGTTCCCGGACTGGGCCACCTTGGTGATGGCGTTGGCTTCGGCATGCAGGACATAGGGCTTGGTCACCCCGTTCTCATCTTCGCAGATGTTCTCGAAGCCGCTCGGGGTGCCGTTGTAGCCGTCGGAGATAATCATCCTGTCCCGCACCAGAAGGGCGCCCACCTGACGCCGCTTGCAATAGGAATTCTTGGCCCAGAGGGCCGCCATTTCAAGATATCGCCGGTCGAATTTACCCATTACTTGCCTCGTTGATACAGATAACGTTTGATACTCTTCTTGGGCGTACGCTCAAAGTCTTCGGGCATGAGCTCGATCTTGCGGATCTGCGCGTAGGCGGGCAGGATCCGGTTGATTTCGGGCAGATACCCAATGAGGTGCGCCCCCAGCTGTTCGCGGTCGAGCCCATCCAGGGCGCCCTGCGGATAGTCGGGCACGATGAGGGCCGTAAGTCCGCCCCCGTCCTCGATGACCAGCGAATCCACCACATAGGAGAAGTTGTTGATGCAGGCCTCCAGTTCCTCGGGATAGATGTTCTGCCCGGAAGGACCCAGGATCATGCATTTGGAACGGCCGCGCAGGTAGAGGTAGCCGTCCGAGTCGATCACGCCCATGTCGCCGGTCTTGAACCAGCCGTCATTGGTGAACGACTCCTTCGTGGCTGCGCGGTTCTTGTAGTAGCCCAGGAACACGTTGCCGCCCTTCACCTGCACCTCGCCCGGAATCTTGGCCGGATTGGGGGAATCGACCCGGATCTCGCAGCCCGGAATGGCCCGGCCGCAGGATCCCTTGCGCGTCTTGTTCCACTTTTCGTAGGTGATGATGGGACCGCATTCCGTCATGCCATAGCCCACCGTGAAGGGGAATTTGATGGTGCGGAAGAACGCCTCCACCTCGGGATTGAAGGGCGCGCCGCCCAGGATCACCTCCTCGAAACGGCCGCCGAAAGCATCTATGAGGCCCGTACGGATCTTCTTCTGGATGCTCTTTCCCAGGATGGGAATGCGCAGATACCCCCTCGTCTTCTCCACCACGGGCTTGAGCTGCATCTTGTACACCTTCTCGATGATGAGCGGTACGGCGATGATCACGTCGGGGTGGATGCTTTGGAACGCGTTCATGATGATCTTGGGGCTGGGCACGCGCGTGAGGAAATGCACGTGGGCCCCGATGGTCATCTCAAAGAGGAACTCGAACATCATTCCGTACATGTGGGCGGAAGGGAGCATGGCCACCATCTCCGAATTGCAGTCCATCTGCGGCTCGGCGGTATGGGTGGCAAAGACGATATTGGTGTAGAGCGAGCGGTAAGGCAGCATCACCCCCTTCGAGAAACCGGAAGTGCCGGAAGTGTAGTTGATGACGGCCAGGTCGTCCGCACTGTCCTCATAGAAATTGAGATGCTCGGGATGATAGTCGTCGGGGTACATCCGGTTGAAGGTGGAGAAGAGGCGGTCGCGCACCTCGGTCATGGTGGCGTCCTTGGCGTAGAAATAGCGCAGGGTGTTCATCTGCGCCACCACGTGCAGGCCGGGCATCTGCAGTTCCGAAAGCCCTTCCCAGATGACGTCGTCGACGAAGAGGGCCTTGGCGTCACAGTGGTTCACCAGATACTCGATGTTGGCGGGTTTGAACTCATGCAGGATGGGTACGGGTACCGCACCGTACGTGAGGGCGGCCAGGAAACACACGCCCCAGTTCACCTGGTTGCGCGAACAGAGAGCCACCTTGTCGCCACGTTGCAGGCCGCACTGCTCAAAGCCCAGATGGATGAGGGCGATGCGCTTGGCTATGTCGCGATAACTGAGGGTAATCCCGTTGTAATTGGAAAGGGCGGGCCGATCCCAATGTTCCTTGAAACTCTTTTCGAGGAGTTTGTTAACCGATTGAAACTCCATAAATCAGGTTTTAGTACAATCTGCAGCCAATGCCGTCATCGCGGTCGGAGAGCAGCAGGCCCGGCAGCATCAGCGCAAAGCGGCAACGTGCGGGCCAGCGTACCTGGCCGGTGGCGCAGAGCGCCTCCAGCAGCGATGCGACATCGTCTCGGGAACCGATGACCAGATAGCCGGAACGCCCGGCGCAGCAGGTCTCGTCTTCCAAGACAAAGATACTACCAAATATTTCTCCTGCAAAACCTGCGCCGGAATAATCGTGCATTTTTTCGTCCACTTTCCCCTTTCCGGGGCGGATGAGCAGCACTTCGTGCCCGTCCCACCGGAGCCGGGCGATTTCCTTGACATCGAGCGCAGCGGCCCAGTCACGGGGACGCAGGCCCGACGCCGACGCCAACTGACGGCAGGCCGCATCGTGGCGCTGCAGCAGGCTCCGGGCATCGAGCCAGTCGCGGCGGCGCTCATAGAAGGCACGCCAGTCGTCCAGCGCGAGGCAAGCTACGAACGACACCCCCTCGGGAAGCAGCGGCTCCAGACGGCTTTTCGCCGGCGGGAGCGAGGCCAGCACGGGCGCATAGAACGCGGGGTCGTCGCCCAGCGGATAGAGAAGGCGCTCGTCCTCCGAGGGAAAAGCAATGCAGAGCCAGCGGCAGAAGCGGCCCAGGAACGCGGCCAGGGACCGGCGCGTGAAGGGGCCGTCCGGCAGGCGGGCGGGAAGCCAGCGCGCAGCCGCGTCGGTGCGGAGCAGCAGCGAGGGCACCGATGCGTCCATCCTGGACGCGGCTTCCCGGAATCCGGACGCGTCGAGAATGGAACTGCCCGTGGCAATGTGCCCCACAGCCTCCCGCAGGGCCGTTTCGGAGCGGCTGAGCAGCAACGCAGCCCTATGGCCCGAAGGCGCGAAGCCTTCGGCAAGGGACCATTTGAGCCCGAGCTCCGAGGCCCGCTGCGCAAGGGCGCTCACCCGCGCGGACGTATCGCCCACGCTGCGGCCGATCTCAATGGAGAGCACATCGACCAGGCTGCCGCCATACTCCTGCGAAAACATCATCGGCGCGTGCTTGAAGGGCCCGTAATCGAGCCGGCGGAAGAGGTGCAGGGAGTCACATACGAAGGAAAGGTCCGCCGCGCCGCGGGGCAGGCAGCCCACCGAAACGGCCCGCGAAGAGACCGTGTACAGCAAAGGCGGCAACTCCGCCCCGGCTTTCCGGCCGCAGGCGGAGAAAAAACACAGGACAAGCCCCGACAGCAGATACAGTGGCCTCAGTCGCATACGGCACGCACCGTCCGGCCGCATTCACGCAGCAGGCCCACGATCGTCGGCCTGCGCATGCCGGCGTAGAAATAATAGCCGAAACAGCCGTAGGACGAGATTTCATCGAGCGTGGAAGCGTAATAACTCCCGGCAAAACCCTGACGCAGATAGCCCAGCATAGTTTTCACGCCACCCGACGGCAGGAAGATGGACTTTCCGCTGGGACCTGTGATCCGATAACCTTCCGTACCGTTGTAGGTGAGATATTTCCATTTGGCCTTCTGGTAGAGTTCTGTCCACTGGGCCTGGGTGGGGATATGCCAGCTGCCGCCCCACTTCACGTGGGCCACGTCGTCCTCGGGGTCGAGCACCCGCTTGTCGTCGCGGAAGCCGTCCAGGCCGTACTCGTCGTAACAGTACTTGGTGAGCGTATCCTTGGTCCCCTTGCACCACTTGTAATTGGCGATCACATAATCCTTGTCACCCTTTTCCTCAATCTCGCCCCAGGCGTAGTAGCCCCCGAACTGTTCGGGCGCGGAAGCGTCGATGTTGTAGCCCGCCCATTTCACGCTCAGCCCCAGATCGACCACCTGGGTGGTCTCAATCTCCTGACCGCGAAGGGAAAGGGAGCAGCCGAACAGCGCCGCCGAAGCACAAAGGAACAAACGAATCTTTCTCATAGTCGCGATTATTTGCAGACGGCCCGAACCGGACGGCCGCAGGCACGCTGCAGGCCGGTCAGGCTGGGCTTGGCCATCCCTGCATAGAAATAGACGCCCCAGCAGCCGTAGGAATAGAGCCCGAACAGGCTGGAGGAGTTGTAGGATCCGATGCGCCCCCCGTTGGGATAACCGGCCTTCGACTTCACCCCGCCGTTGGGCAGGAAAATGCTCTTGCCGCTGGGTCCGGTGAAGCAGAATCCGTCCATCTCCTTGAGGGTAACGAAGGTGACGGTACACTTGCTGATCAACTCCCTCCACTCCTCATAGGTGGGCATCCGCCAGGAGCCGCCCCACTTCACGCTGGCAATATCGTCCTCGGGGTCGAGTACTTTCTTGCCGTCACGGAAACCCTCGAAACCGAAGTCGTCGGCACAGTACTTCACGACGGCTTCAATCTTTCCGTCGTGGTACCATTTGTAGTTGTCGTTGAGATATTCTTCCTTGGGCTCGATTTCGCCCCAGGCATAGAAGTCGCCGAGCTGGTCGGGCGAAGAGGCACCGATGTTGTAACCGGCCCACTTCACGGAAAGACCCAGGTCGACCACCTGTTCCGTACTCACCGTCTGGGCGGCGAGCGGAAGGGTCAGAAGGCAGGCCGCAAAGGCCGCTATGAATAATCTGATCGTTTTCATTTCCAAACGTTTTTGTAGCACTTTGCGGGCGCAGCCTTGATACCGGCCGCCTTGCGCTGCTCCATCTGCCAGTCATAGAGGGAACGGGGTTCCACGTGTTTGCCGTGCGAAATCCACACGCCGTCGGGGCGCTCTTCAAAGTCGGCGTCCACACCGCCCACGAACTTCCCCTTGTAGAAATCGTGCGAACCCGTACCGTACCAGCCCGGCCTTTTTGCGGCAATGCATCCGATCACGTAGTTCTCCACCACATGCCAGACGCTCTGGGCAATGATGCTGCTTGCTTCGCAGTTCCACATCACGATGTTGCCGCCGGCCCAGCCGTGACCCGTGCCGCTGCCGCCGCGGTCCTGCACGTCGATCTGCGTATTGGTCTTGATGCAGTCGTAGAGCGTGCCGGTGGTCCAGCGGTTGTGCGGGCCGGCATCGGTATAGGACTCACGCATCTCTCCGTTTGTGTAGACGTTGGGCCCGCAGACCGTGCCGTTGGTCACGAAACCGTGGCGGGACTTCTGGGCCAGACAGTCCTTCACCAGGCAGCACTCGCCGCCGTTGATGTTGAAGCAGTAGCGCCGCGCGCCGATGAGGACCGAAACCGGTTCAAGGCTGCTGCAGCGCAGGGCCGTAATGCAGAGGCTGCCCTTCTCCATGGAAGAAAGGGCATAGCCGAAATGCTCGGAGGTGACGTCACGCACCCAGCAATGCTCAGCGGCGCGGAACACCACCGCCTTCCAGCCGTGGTTCTCGTCGCTGCAATACTCTTTCCCGCCGTACTCCCGTTTCACGGAAGGATCGAAATCGGACACCATGCGCAGATTCTCCACCCCGCACTCGCTCACACGCTTGAGGCTGCAGCCGATGAGGCGCCCTTCTCCGTATTTGTCGCGGTCGATGGCCAGCACCACCGGGTTGTCGAGCCAGATCCGGTTCCCGTCCACGGCGGTTACGATGCGCTCATAGTAAAGACTGAAATCCTTGCGCGTCCACTGGTGCACGATGCGCCCGATGGGGTCGACGTGCTGCGCAATGCGGTCCATGCGGATGTCGTGCAGCCATTCCTTGGTGGCGGGACGGAACACGCACACGTGGTCGCCCGGCTTAAACAGTTGGGGACGGGCCACCGCCACGCTCAGCGCGCCGAAAGGCACGTAAGGGTCTACGATCTTGGAGTTGGCCTCCTTCGAAAGGGTCCGGGTGGTTTCCGCGTAACCGATCTCAATGAGGTTGCGCTGCGGCTGCCCCTTGCAGAAAAGGATGGTCTTGTCCTGACCTTCGCCGCGTAGCACCACGCCGTCGCGGCGGATGTAAAGCGTGCCCTCAATGTTGTAGGTGCCCGCCGTGAGCAGGATGGCGCCGGGTTTCTTGAGGCCGTCGATGGCCTTCTGGATGAGAGCTGTGGCGTCGGCTCCGTCCTTGGGAGCCTTGAGGGTCTTCACCACCGGAACGGTGGGAATCTCCACGTCGCCCCAGCGGTAGCCAACCCGGCTGAAATCAGGCATCTGGTCGCCCCGCTGGAAGGGGATCTCCACCGGCAGCGCCGCCGCCAGCAGGGATACAAGCAAACAAATCAATTTCATATGGTTCCGTTATTAATCACTTACGGGACGGATGGAATGGCCGAACTCGCGCAGCAGGCCGATGCCCCGGTTGGTGCGGCCCGACAGGATGTACATACCCGCCGTGGTGTAGGGGCTGATGCGATCGATGGAACTCGTCCAGTAGATGCCCGCCATGTTCACCAGGTCCAGTTTCTTGTTATAACGGTCGCCGGCAAAGGGGAAGAAGATGGCCTTGCCGTTGGGTCCCACCACCTTGAAGCCGTTCACGCCCTTGTAGACGGTGCCCGTCCACTTGGCCTTCACCAGGAGTTCGTCCATTTCAGCATTGGTGGGCATGCGCCATTTTCCGCCCCACTTCACGCGCACCACATCGTCTTCGGGATCGAGTTCGGTCTTGCCGTCATTCACACCCCACTGCTCGTCGGTGCAGTATTTGGTCATGGTCCTGTAGGAACCCTTGCACCATTTGTAGGTGCTCAGGTCGTACACTTCCTTTTCTTCGAGTTCGCCCCAGGCATAGAGGCCGCCCAGTTCTTCCGGGGCGTTGGCGCCCAGGTTCCAGCCCGACCATTTCACGCTGAGACCCAGGTCTACCAGCTGTTCCCGGCTGATTTCCTGCGCGGAAGCCGCGAACGCTGCGGCGGTGAGGGCCACGAGGACCATTGCAAGATGTTTCATATCGCTTGTCCTTTATTTGTTCCAGATACTCTTGTAACACGGTTCGGGCACGGCCTTTTCGCCGGCCGCCTTACGCTGCGCATACTGCCAGTCGTAGAGCGATTCGGGCTCCACGTGCTTTCCGTGCGAGACCCACACGCCGTCCGGGCGCTCTTCGAAGCCCGGATCGAGACCACCCACAAAACGGCCCTTATACTCCTCGTGCGAGCCCTGTCCGAACCAGCCGCTCCGCTTTTTGCCGGTGCAGCCGATGCAGTAGTTGGTGGCCGAGGCCCAGAGGCCCTGGCACACGATGTCGCGGCAGTCGCAGTTCCAGAACACCATGTTGGCGCCGGCCCAACCGTGACCGTGGCCGCTGCCCGCGCGGTCCTGCACGTCCAGGGACCCCTCGATGTACAGCGCGTCGTAGAGCGTGCAGATACCCAGACGGTTGTGCGGACCGGAATCGCTGTAGGCGTGCGTCACCCGGCAGCGCGTATACACGTTGGGACCGGGCGTGCGGCCGTTGGTCACGCAGCCGTGGCGGTCCTTGTCCATGACACAGTCTTTCACCAGGCAGAGTTCACAGCCCGCAGTGGCGAAAGCGTAGCGGCGCGAACCGTGCAGGCGGCTCACCGGGTCGAGGCAGGTGCAGTCCTTCACCGTAATGTTCTTGGCATAAATACCCATCGCGGTATGCGAATACCCGAAATACTGGGTGGTCACGTTCCGCACCCAGCAGTGTTCGGCCCGGGCAAAACGGATGGCGATCCAGCCGTGCTGCTCGTCGCTGAAATATTCCTCCACCTTCCCCTGATAGGTGACGTGCGACTTCTTGCTGTCGTCGAATTCCGACACCAACTTGAGGTTCTCCACCCCGCATTCCTGCAGCCGGTCGAAGCGACAGCGGATCACCTCGCCTCCGCCGTACTGGGCGTCGAGCGCATAGGTGACGGGGTTGTCCAGGAAGATCGTGTTGCCCTCGATTCCGCTGATGGTGCGTTCAAAGAGGATGTCCACCTGTCCGGGCTGCCACTGACGCACCACAATGCCATAGGTGTCGAAGAACTGCGGAATCTGGTCCATGCGGATGTCGTGCAGCCACTTCTTGGTACTGGGCCGGCGCACCACCACGCGGTCGCCCACCCGGAACTGCCAGGGATTGTCGACATTGAAACTCAGGGCTCCGAAAGGCACGTACGCGTCGGTCACCTTGGCCCGGTGTTTCTCGTCGAGGGCCCGGTTCGCTCCGGAATCGATGTTGATGAACGTCCGCTGGGCAGTGCCGGTACATACCAGGATGGTTTTGTCCTGGCCTTCTCCGCGCAGCACCACACCGCTCTTCTTGATGTTGATGGGACCGCCCACATTGTAGGTGCCCGCCGTGAGCAGGATGGCGCCCGGTTTCTTCATGCCGTCGATGGCATCCTGAATGAGGGCCGTGGCGTCCGACCCGTCCTTGGGGGCTTTGAGTTTTTTCACCACTTTCACCGTGGGAATCTCCACATCGCCCCAGCGGTAACCTACCCGGCTGAAATCGGGCATCCGGTCGCCCCGCTCGAAGGGGATGTCCACCGGCAGCGCCGCAACGGCGATGGCAAAAAGTGTAGTAAGAAAAGTCGACATACTGACAATGATTTATTGTTCAATGATATAACTACCAGGGCCATACTTTTTCGTCTCACTGGAGCCCGGCAGGGTCACCGAGGCGCTGGCGCCCTCCGGAATGGAGAAGGTCCAGATCCATTTGTCGCCCTCATACTTCCAGGAACTGGTGATGAGGCCAGCCGCCGAACGGTACTCGGCGTCGAGCCGGCCCAGACGCTTGTCGGGCACGGGACGCATTACGATGTGCCGGAAGCCCGGCTCAGCCACATCGGCCGCAATGCCCGCCGCCGTCTCCCAGATCCACTGGCAGACGCAGCCGTAGGCATAGTGGTTGAAGCTGTTCATACCCTTCGGCCCCATGCCCTTCTCGTGCGTGTAGCTGTTCCATCGCTCCCAGATGGTCGTGGCGCCGTTGTCCACCGAATAGAGCCAGCTGGGGTTCTTGCGCTGGAAAAGCAGATCCCAGGCAAGGTCGGCCATGCCGTTGTCGGTCAGCGTCTGCATGAGGATGGACGTGCCCAGGAAGCCCGTCTGCAGGCAGCCGCCATGCTCCGCGAAGTTCGCGCGCAGCCGCTCTTTCAGGGCCTCCTTCGCCGCGCCCTCCACCAGGCCGGTGCGGAGCGCGAACAGGGCCGGGGTCTGCATCGTATTCAGGATGGGGAGCTTGAAACCGCCCTTCCCGTCCAGGAAGGTCTGCTGCAGGAAACTGCGGGCCTCGCCGATCATGGCCACATAGCCGGTAGCGTCGCGGCCGGTAGCGACGGCCATGTCGCGCATCATCTCCGCATCCGTGAGCCAGTAGCAGGCGCTCAAGTAGTTCCAGTACACGATCGCTTCGGGCAGCGGAATGCGCTTTCCGTCGCGCTTGATGTAGGCGCCGCCGCCATTGCTTTCCAGGGGTTCGTAACTCACCCAGTCAGCCCACTGGCTGTTTTCGTTTTCAGAGGCAAGGGTCCTGTGGTCGTATTTGGTTTCCCGGACGTGCTGCATGAAGCGCTCCATGGCCGTCCAGTTCTCCTCAATGATGGCCGTGTCGCCGAACTGCTTCCACACAATCCAGGGCACGATTACGCCGGCATCGGCCCAGCCTACACGCATGGCGGGACCACCGTACTGGGCCGTGGGGGCCACACCCGGGAAGCCGCCCGTTTCGGATTGGGAGTCGCGCATGTCACGCATCCACTTGTGCAGGAAGGCGTCGGTGTTGGCAAAGAAGGAGCCCGCCTCGGCAAAGACCTGCGTGTCGGCCGTCCAGCCCAGGCGCTCATTGCGCTGCGGGCAGTCGGTAGGCACCGACAGATAGTTGGAACGCTGGCCCCACACGGTATTGGCGATGAGCCGGTTCACGCTCTCGTCGCCCGTACTCAGCACGCCCGTTTCCAGAGACTCGGCAATAGAGGTAACGGGAATGGAACGAATAGAACGGATGCGCACTTTGGCGCTGGCCGTAATGGACAGGTAACGATAGCCGAAGAAGGTGCAGCGGGGGCTGTATCTGTCATAGCCTTTGGAGGGACCGAAGATGTATTCGAGCCGGAACCCCTCCTTGGGGATGCGCAAGTTGAGCCGGTGACAGCTCCCTTCAGGACCGTCCATACCGCGATCGAAGGCGCCGTTGCCGTCATTCAGGATTTCGGCGGGCAGACAGGTGAGCACCGTGCCTTCCACCGACCTGAACTCGAAGGCGGGCACGGCGGCCGCATTCTGCCCGAAGTCGACCACCAGGGTTTCCTCGGGTTCGAGCAGTATTTCCTGCCCGGCCTTGTAATTGCGGAGTACCACCACCTTGCCGTGATGGCTCTCGTCGGCGCCCTCAACACCTTTCCACACATAAGCCTGCACGGGCTCGAGCGCCAGGTCTTCACGACGGTAGACCTCTGCGCCACAGGAAGGCAGGACCTCTCCGGTGAACTCGGTGTTGTACTCGGGACGGGAAAGCTTTTCCGGCAAAGCCCAACCGGGAAGTTCACGGGCGTCGTAGGTCTCGCCGTCATAAATGGCCGCATGTTTCACCGGGCCGGCGATTCCGGCCTTCCAGTGCTCGGTATCGGTGCCCAGCAGGACCTTGCTGCCGTCGGCATAGACAAGCTCCACCACGCCGCGGAAGGCGCACTTGCGCCCGACCATTCCGTCGTGGCCCGACGGACTCACGATTTTGTCGGCCCACCAGCCGGGGGTCAGCTGCGCCGAGAACTGGTTTTCCACACCGACGGCCTTGCGAACGGCCTCGCTGATGTCGTAGGTGAAGGCGTATTTAGTCTTGGCATTGTGCGTGAAGCCGGGCTTGAGCACCTCGGCCCCGATGAGCTGCCCGTTCACGTAGAGGTCGAAGACCCCCAGGCCGCTGGCCATCCATCGGGCCGAAACGAGTTTCTTCTCGTTCGTGAAGGAAGACACGAACCAGCTGGCTCCGTCGGCCGCACGGGAATTACCCTGCACGGCGCCCTCGAAGACGGGCGCATCGGCCGCGGAGATCCACTGCGACCGGGCCCAGGCCGCCTCGTCAAGCGCATCGGTACGAACACCCAGCGTACGGGGAGCGGAAGAGCAGGCCGGGGTCAGAAGCACTGCGGCCGCAAGCATCAGGAAAGAAAAACAACGCATCGCGTATCGATTATTAGTATGCTTCAAATATAATGATTATTTCTCAATTGCACAGGAATAATGGCCGGAAACCGCGTCGATCCCTTCCCCGCTTCCAGGAAGGATGAGGGTGGCGCGGCAAGTCGGCGGAATCTCAAGGTCGATGCCGAACAAACCGTCTTCGGAACGTTCCCATTTCACGGAAACCATGCCGCCGGGCGTAGCTACGGAGCAGTCGACCCACTTCAGGTCGCCCACCGGACGGGGACTGATGATGACGTGCCGGTATCCCGGCTCCGCCTCATCGGTGTTGATGCCTGCCAGGCAGCGGAACAGCCAGGTCAGTGCACCACCGAACATGGGGTGGTTTCTGGAGGCCTTCCCGCTCCACTGTTCCCAGAAAGTGTCGGCCCCCTGTTCAATCCAGTAGCCGAAGCTGGGGAAATCCGTCTTGGTCATGGCCGTGTAGACATATTCGTCGAGGCCGTAGCGGCAAAGGGTCTCGCCCAGCAGGCTGGTGCCGAAAATGCCGGTGTTCAAGTGCCCTCCGTTCGCCTCGAATTCCGCTTTCACCGTTTCCAGCACCCGGTCGAGCCGGTCTTCCGGCACACCCATCGCCAGCGCGAAGATATTGGAGCCGTTGCCCATGCCTTCGGCGTCTCCGGTGCCGTAGCCGCTCCGGTCCCGGATGCCGCTGCCACTCTCGTAACTTCCGGAAAGCGGATTCCAGAATTTGGCGTGGAAGGCCGCCTTGATCCTTTCGGCCAGGGCGGCATACGCAGCCCCTTCCTCTTCGAGGCCCAGCACCGCCGCACAGGATGCAGTGATGCTTGCGCAACGCCACCAGTACCAGCTGTGGATAAGATTCTCTCCGACCAGGCCGTAAGGCGGGCACCATTCCCCGAGATTGAACCAATAGAAGGGCTTGTCTTCACCCAGGCGGCATTTCTTCTGGTGGATGGTTCCGTCGGGGTACTGCCAGACGGAGAGCCAGCGCAGATACTCCTTCATGGCCTCATAATTCTCTTCCAGGATGCCCTTGTCGCCATAATGCAGGTAATGCTCCCAGGGCATGATGCAGATGGCCGAGCCCCAGGGGACGCCACCGCCGCCACCGAGCCAGGGCGCCACGTTGGGCACATAACCCGAAAGGGTATCCTGGCTGTCGCGCATGTCGCGGATCCATTTGCGGTAAAAGGCCTGTGCATCGAAGGTGTGCATCACCGTCACGCAGGAGACCTCCCCGTCTCCGGTATAAGGGCGCTTTTCCCTGTGCGGGCAGTCTGAGGCAGTGCCCAGGTGCATATTGTCGGCCTGCGTGCGCCACCAGATCCGGAAGATCCTGTTGAGCAGCGGGTTGGAGCATTCGAAACGGCCGGTGGTCTTCATATTGGAATAGATGACCCGGGCCTCGAGGTCCCCGGCTTTCAATTCGCCCGGCCAGCCTTTCACGACCGCGGTCCGGAAGGCGTACCAGGTGAAGCGGGGCGCATAATCGCGGGTCTGTCCGTCGGAAATGTAGCGCCAGGTGCCGTTCCCTCTCGTCTCACATTCGTGGACAATCTCTATTTCGATGCCGGCCGGGGCCTTGAAGCCCTTCAACGCCACGGATCCGGTAATGTAATCCCCGAAATCGACCCGCCAGCTGCCGTCCTCGAGCTTTTCAATCGTTTGCGGAGCGAGCAGTTCCATCACCTTATCGGTAGGCCCATCCTGAGGCATGAAATGCGATCTGTGCGGCTCCTTCACCGCCACGTCCTGCCAGGGGCCGGAGTAACGCGCATCGAACACCTCGCCCCGGAACAAGTCATCCAGGAGGATGCCTGAACGCCGCACCTGCCAGTCGGGCCCGCTGCAGATCCGCTGCGTGCTTCCGTCGGCGAATTCCACATCGATCTGGCAGATCATGCGTCTTGTACCGAAAGCGGCGTACCCGGCGTAATTCTTGGCATAGAAGCCGCAGCCCACCAGGGCACCGATCTCGTTTCGGCCCCTGTGGAGCAGGCGGCTCACGTCATAACTGAGGTACAGGATGCGGTAATCACGGAAATGCGTCCCGTCCAGAAGCTCGCTTCCGCCGATCGAGTCCCTGTAACAGTAGGAGGTCAGGTTCGGGCTGAGCAGGTCGGTCCCGACCTTTTTCCCGCCGATGAACAGTTCGCCGAAACCGAGGCCGCAGAAATAGGCCGTGGCCTTCCGGACGCGCTTCTTCAGCACGGCGACGGTCCGGAATTCCGGCGCGGCCACCGTGGTGTCGACCGCACCGGCCAGGATGTTCGCCGCCGCCTTGTCATAGGTTTCCACGTCGAAACGGTCGCCCTCCCAGGGCGCTGCAATCCACTGCGCCTCCCACTGCGGGCACTCGAGGCCCAGGTTCTCCACCGGCTGGCTTCCGCCGCAGGACGTGCAGAACACTATGGCCGCCAGGATCAGGGATGACAAAAACATATGTTTTTTCTTCATGGATTCAAATATACAAAAATATCCCGCCACCTCAAAGTGAGACGACGGGATTGATCATCCAGGATAACCTTGCTCTAATAATCGCAAACTAGACGCATAGCAACCTGGTTGTAATAGTAATAATTCTTACTGTCGCAATTCGAATAAGAGAATGTGAGACCTGTACCGGAACCGCTTATGATCGCCCATTTTTGAACGATATGCGGATAGCTCCCGGTATACTCATAAGTGTCACTCGTATAGAAATAAACATCGCTTCCAATACCGTATGTCCACTGACGGTCGCTGGCATAGAAAAGCTCCTGCACTTCGGCATTGGCCGGCTTGCGCCAGCCTGGGTGACGCGCAACAGGAAGCGAGTCTGCACCGGAAGCTCCAGGTCTTCCAGGCAGCGGTCACAGACCACCGTCACAGTGCCTTCTATCGTCCCGTCCACCAGCGCATCGCGGGACGGCAAGAAACTCCCCGCCTACGTTGCCGGCGCCAAAGACGGCATCAACCTCCTCCGTCCGCTCAAGTAAGCCTCTCTGGCGGGCATGCCAGCGCCCGGCTGAGGCTCAGCACAGACTCAAACTCGGCATTCCGAAGACTTAGCGCCCCCTGCTCATAGGCCCGGATAGACCTGAGCGTCACACCGGACGCCGCAGCAAGAGCGCGCTGCGTCATCCCGGCATTCTTCCTGGCCAGTTTGAGCGGATTGGAAGCCTTTTCCGCAGCAGACAGTTGTTTACAGGCAAAGCCTACACTCTTTGACAGGTCTGCTTCGTGAAGGGCCGGATACCTTATAAAGATCTCTGCTGCGCCCAGGCCACGCTCCTTCATGGTGCGGAAATCCATGTTCAAATACCAGGAAAGATAAGCCAGCGTCCATCCCGTCCAGTACTCGGGGCTACCCATATCAATAAGGTCCCGTCCCCCGGCGAGGGGCCTTCCAGTCTGCTGCGCTACTATATGGGCGAGGTCTATCCCCGAGCTGCCGCCCAGATACCTTGGGTTGGCTTCATAAATAAAGCTCGCCACGCCGCTTGCTAAAAAGCGGTCGTAAAACACAGCCAAGTCCTCACCGCAGGTGTTGACCGAATAATCCAGCATGGCCCCTACGGCAGACATGGCGTCTTCCAGATAAACTTTATCGTAAGCTCTTTCCATTGATCAGATCTGACACATATACAGCAGTGGCCGGCAGCGGCTCGGACAGGATGGACAGATAATCGTTTCTGGCATTCCTGTCCCGAACCACGCGGCGCGGATAAAAGATCCTGCTCTCTACCGGAGTCGCGGCCACAAAATGCAAGGAGGAAAACGCCTTTTCGCTCATGACAACCACCTGCTCCCCCAGTTTGCCCAGTTTCATTGCCCGGCCCAACTGCTCCAGAGTAATACCGTTTGCCAGGAAAGCCCTGGCAAAAGAAAAATACGAATCATCTGCCCGGTAACCAATAATAACATCAAAATCTTTGTATTGGGGCAAATAGTTTCCGAGTATATAATCCCGTGCCTGGACGGCCACCGGAGTTGAGAGGTCGAACCTGCGGTTTTCCAGAAGGATGGAAAGCCAGTTGAGAATGGAGTGCCGGCCATCATTCAGATAAAGGACAGTCAGGTCCTCAAGGTCCAACTCGTACTCGTTTACAAATCCGTCAGTTGATTCCGAGCAGGCCCACTCGCCCGCAAGATCCTTCTGCTGCGTGCAATAAAAGCCAAGCCCGTAGTCGTTGTGGGGATTGCCTACGCCATAGCTCGGTGTTTCCACCATCTTGTCTGAACCGTGATAAAGCCTCATAGTAAAAGTCACATTATAATGTTACTACAAAGATATACATTATTATTGATTATCCAAATAATCCGTATCTTTAGGGTAACCAAACAGGGTTACCATTATGCGAAGAATCGTTATTCTGCTCATCCTTGCTGCGGGAGCAGTGCTCTGGGCAGCGCCGTGCCTCGCCGCAACGCTGGAAGGGAAGTTTGTGGAAGACCAGAAATGGACCGGGCAGCGCTATGAGCCGGGTTCCGTGGTGCCTTACTGCTATTATCTTTCTCCCGGAGCTGCAGCCGGAGACAATGCGGTCTATGTGCTCTATGAAGCCAAGCCCCAACTGCTCCCCAAGCTCGAAGGGCTCGTGCGCGAGGGCGTCATCCCCGGAGGGCTGTTTCTGCTTGTAAACGCCGGCACGCTGCCCGCCCCGGCCCTGCCCGAGGGAGAAGAGGACTTTGCCCGCGCCCGGAACATGCGGCCCGAGGAATTCGACCAGAACGGGGTGGAATTCACCAACCTCATCATAGAAGAGCTCATCCCGCACGTGGCCCGCTCCGAGGGGATTGGGATCTCCCCCAACCCGGACCGGCATTTCGTGTACGGAGCCTCATCGGGCGGAGCCCTGGCCTGGTACGGACTGTGGTACCGCAACGACTTCTTCCGCCGCGGCTTCCTGAGTAGCCCCACCTTCAGCGCCATGCGCGGAGGCGAGGAGCCCATGGTGCTGGTACGCAAAACCGAACCCCGGCCCATCAGGGTGTACATCACCGCAGGCACGGTGGAGCCCGATTACTACTTTGGAGACTCTTTTCTCGCGGCCCTGGGTGCCGTTTCGGCCCTGGAATATGCGGGCTACGCGGTCCGTTCCGAACTCTTTGCCCAGGGGACACACGGCTACGCACGTACCGACCCCGAACTCTGGGACCGGATGATGCGCTGGCTCTTCGCCCCCGAGCGGGTAGAAAAGCCCACTCCCTGCGCCCGGTTGGCTAAAATCATCCCCGCCGATTCGTTCTGGAAAGAAGAGGCCGCCGCGCTCCCGGACAAAACGACCCGGCTCCAGGTGCCGGCAGGCCGCTACCAGCTCTCTCGCGACGGCGCGCTCACCTTCCTTCCCAAGAAAGGAAAACGCCTCTCGATTGGCACGCCCGGCGCCGTCTCGGCCCTGGCCCTGTCTTCCGACCTCTGGCGGCTCTACCTTGCCTGCAGCGGGCGCCGCTTTGTCTATGCCCTCACCCTCGACGCCCAGGGAGCCCCGGCTGCAGACGGAGCGCAGCTGTACAAGCTGGCTCCCATCCACGAGGCGCACGACATTTGCCGGGTGGGCTGCGAAGACCTTTGCGTGAGCCGCGACGACCGCCTGTTTGCCGCTACCCAGTTGGGGGTACAGACCATCAATTCCAACGGCCTGCCCGACTTTATCCTCCCCCTTCCCGGGGACGAAGCGGCCGAGCGGGTCTGGATCTCCGGCGACAAACGCCTCTGGGTACAGGCGCAGGGCGGGAAGGTCTATTCCCGCAGGATCCTGCTCTCCCCGCACGACGGGAAAACCCGCTGCCTACCCAGCAAGCAGCGCTACAACGATGGATTCGATTATGCCCGGCCCCACCTGCCGGAGCTCTTTGATCCGCTTCCTAAAGGCAGTTCCCTACCGGCACGATAGCCCCGTGTGCCCGGCAGACTCGGGCAGCAACTTCCACGGCACGGGCATGGGCGGCCAGCACCGGCCAGAACATCAGTGGAGGCCGCATTCCCCCTGGCAGGGGGATGTCGCGCAGCGACAGGGGGTTAAGACGGAATCGGCGCATCGCGCCGGATTCCTGTAGAGGCGTTAAACGAAAAATGCCAGCCGCTTGGCTGGCAATTTTCGTAGCCTCTACAGGAATCGAACCTGTATCAAAGGTTTAGGAAACCTCCGTTCTATCCGTTGAACTAAGAGGCCTGATACCTTATTCTATTACTCGGCGTTCTTGACGATGATCTGACGGCCGCGATAGTAGCCGCACTCAGGGCAAACGCGATGATACAGGACGGTGGCGCCGCAGTTCGGGCAGCTGGCCAGGGTGGGGACCGGTGCAAAGTCGTGCGTACGACGCTTGTCCCTTCTCTGCTTGGAGAGTTTGTGTTTAGGATGTGCCATGGTTCTATCTTTTTACATTGTTATTATCGTTCAGGAGGCTCTTCAGCGCGGCGAAGGGGCTGTCTGCCGCCTCCGGAGCCGCTTCGTTCCGATCACCCAGATACTTCAGCACCTGCGGATTGCAGCCCCCTTCGGGGTGCACGCGGCGCAGGGGCAGCGCGATGTTGACGTAGTCGTAGACCACCTGGCTGAGGTCGAGTTCGTCCTCCTCCTCGGGAAGCCGGACCGTCTCGCGCCCGTCAGTCTCATCCGCCGCCGGGGCGCCACCCTGGGTGACGCGCAACAGGAAGCGAGTCTGCACCGGAAGCTCCAGGTCTTCCAGGCAGCGGTCACAGACCACCGTCACAGTGCCTTCTATCGTCCCGTCCACCAGCGTCTCGCGGCCGGTTTTCTCTACCTGCACGCCCACGTCCAGCCGGGCCGAAAGAATCTCTGAATGCTCAAAACTGCCAAAGAACGCTCTGTCTGCACACCAGTCAAACCGGGTGCATCCTTGTGTCAGGCCACTTACTGGTATAACAAAGGGTTGCACAGGTAATAATTTTTTTTCTTTTGTCAATCCTCGTTGTCGCTATTTCTTTTGCGTGCCAGCGGGTCGAGCAGAATCTTGCGCAGACGCATGAAATGCGGTGTCACCTCCACCATCTCATCTTCCTGGATATACTCCAACGCCTCCTCGAGCGAGAACTTGATGGCGGGCGGAAGGATGATCTTCTCGTCCGATCCGGCCGCACGCACGTTGGTGAGTTTCTTCGTCTTGCAGATATTGATGTTGAGGTCGCGCTCACGCGTGTGCTCGCCCACCACCTGTCCGGCATAGATCTCTTCGCCCGGTTCCACGAAGAAACGGCCGCGGTCAAGGAGTTTGTTCATGGAGTAGGCGATGGCGTCGCCCGTCTCGAGCGACACGAGCGAGCCGTTGCCGCGGTGCTCGATCTCCCCCTTGAAGGGTTGATACTCCTTGAAGCGGTGGGCCACGATGGCCTCACCCTGACTGGCCGTGAGCAGGTTGCTGCGCAGGCCCATGAGTCCCCGGGTGGGAATCTCGAATTCCAGCAGCGTCCGGTCGCCGCGCGGCTCCATGTGCACGAGCGCACCCTTGCGGCGGGTGGAAATCTCGATGGCGGCACCCACGAACTCCTCGGGGACCTCGATGGTGAGTTCCTCGATGGGCTCGCAGCGCTGTCCGCCGACGGTCTTGTCGAGCACCTTGGGCTGCCCCACCTGGAGCTCGAAGCCCTCGCGACGCATGGTCTCGATGAGCACCGACAGG
>JAFTEQ010000056.1 GCA_017453565.1 Bacteroidales bacterium | reverse complement strand
GCCCCACCTCTTCCCATTCCGAACAGAGAAGTTAAACGCGCCGGCGCCGATGGTACTGCCCCACCAGGTGGGAGAGTAGGAAGCTGCCGTTCTTCGGGACCCTCACGAGCAATCGTGGGGGTCCTTTTTTTATTATCTTTGCAGACGTAAAACCGCACACCGATGAAAAAAGTACTTGTATCGCTTGCCTTGCTGCTGGGCAGTCTCTTCCTTCAAGCAAAGGACATGAAGATCAACTGCGGCCCCTGGCTGCAGCAGGTAGATGAACACTCCTTCACCGTCCTCTGGACTTCGGCCGACTCGCTGCTCGCCTGGGTGGAAGTGGCGCCCGACGACGGCAAGGCCTGGAACAAGTGCGCCCGCACCCGCTTTTATGAGGTGGAAGACGGCCGCCGCGTCGCCGGGACCTTCCACGCCATAAGGGTGACCGGCCTTGAGCCCGGTACGCGCTACTGCTACCGTCTGGGCGGGCGTGAGATCCGCAACGACAAGAACGCCTACGACATCCACTACGGTTCCTGGCAGACGGCCCCGAGTTCCTGGCCCTTCGAGCCTTCGTGGACGGTCAAAACCCTTGATTCCAAGGCCGCAAGCTGCCGGTTCTCCATGGTGAACGATATCCATTTCGAGAAGGAGGCCTATGCCGCCCTGTTCAAGGACGTACCCAAGGCCGATCCCGATTTCGTGGTACTGAACGGCGATATCGTCTCGCACTGCAACTCCTTCGAGGAGGTGGCCGACTATTATTTCGGCCCGGTCGCATCGACGGTGGCCAACTATCCCGTGGTGATCGCCCGGGGCAACCACGAGAACCGGGGAAGGGCCTTCCAGGCCGTCTCCAGGCTGATGCGCACCCCCACGGGCAAGTTCTACTACACCTTCCGCCAGGGCCCGGTGGGGTTCATCGTGCTCGATGCCGGTGAAGACAAACCAGACAACTCAACGGAGTATTCACATTACGCCGAATACGACGCCTACCGTCTGGAAGAGCTTGCCTGGCTCCGTGAGGCCGTAAAGGATCCGCAGTTCGCGTCGGCCCCGCAGAAAGTCTGCATCATCCACATCGCCACCCGCAAGTTCGCGGGTGCCTGGCACGCCCAGGACTGGGTTGCCGACCACTTTATGCCCGTCCTGGCCGAAGCCGGCGTGCAGCTGATGCTGAGCGGCCACCACCACAAATATATCTATGTTCCGGTGGGCGCGGAAGGGAATCCCTATCCCATCGTGGTCAACAACAAATGCGAGCGCCTCGACTTCGAGGCAGACGGGAAGAGGTTCCGCATCAGGACCTACAGCCCTGACGGGAACCTCACCCACGAACTCGAATTCTGAGTCTATTTGATGCCGTACTTGGCGAGGATCTCCAGAATGGCGTCCTTCACCGAGGCGGCCCAGAGGTAGTAGCCGTAGTCGCCGGGGTGCGTGCCGTCGGCGGTGGTGTCGTGCATCTCGGACGTGGCGTTGGTGCATTCGATGTAGTACACGTCCTTATACTTCTGCACGGCCTCTTTCATAAGTTTGTCGGCCATCTCTTCCTTCAGGCGCTCGGCCTCGTCGACTTTCTGGTTGAAGTTGCGGCGTTCGCGCCAGATGGTCTTCATAAAGATGAGCGGTACGCCCGGTTTGCCCGACTGGATGGTTTCAATAAACTTGAACAGGCTCTTTTCCACCGAGGAAGCCGATCCGTTGGAGAACGCGTCGAAGACAAAAGCCTCTACCGGGGCATCTTTGAGGGCGTTGGCGAACTGGGGCTGCATACGGCAGTCTCCGCTCACGCCAAGGCTGCAGAACTGCAGGCCCGTCATACGGGTGAGATAACCCGGAACGGTGAGGCCGGCGCGGGTGGTGCTGGCGCCGTGCATAAAGCTGGAGCCGTGCAGGCAGATGCGGTGGCGGAAGGGAACATCTCCTTTCTTGATCTTGCTGCCCTCCACAACGCCGATGCGTACCGATTTGAGTTTGCTGTAGGTGGGCAGGTAAAGGATGCAGTCCTTCATACTGTCGTCCATATCTTCCACCAGCTTCCGGTTGTAGTCTTTCTCGGTCTTGACGTTGGTGCCCGCGGCGGCCACGCCGGCCCAGAGCCATTTCCCGTCTTTCTTGATGTAGAGGTCGAAGCCCCTGGAGGCCCAGCCCGCGGGCGCGCCGTTCGAGATGGTTTCGAAGTCGGCGTTCACGTAGATGGCGCTCGAGTTGGTCTTGAACGACACAATGATACCGGTCGGCATCTCCAGCAGGTTGATGTCTTTCTTGTCCCAGCCGCCGTATTTGGTGAAGTCCATACGCTGGTAGGGGTTGGGGGTGTTGGGGAAGACCTTGCCCACGATGGTGAGGTCGGTGGCTTCCGTGAAGCTCAGGGCGGGCTTGTCCTGGGCGAACGCCGCAAGCGAGAGGGCGGCGAAGAGAAGAGCGGTTATCAGCTTTTTCATCTTGATAATTATTTATGGATTAATGTTATACAGTTCCATAGAGGAGGAGGGCCATGCCTGCGAGCAGCAGGGCCAGGCTGACGGCCTTTCCGCGAAGCTTGCGTTCGCGGAAGAGCAGGGCCCCCAGGACGAAGGTAACCACCACCGAGGCGCGGCGCAGCATGGAGATGACCGACAGCAGGGCCCCCTCTTCCCGAAGCGAGAAGAAGTAGAGCGCATCGGCGCAGGTGATGAGCACGGCGATGAGCACGATGGTCCAGTCCCAGCTCGGATGGGGCAGGCGTGCGCCGCGCAGGAAGGCTTTGTACGCCAAAACGGCGCCGAGCAGCAGGGCAATGTAGACATTGCACCAGAACTGCACGAACAGGGGCTCCATCTGAAGGCCCGACACGATGTGCTTGTCGTAGAGGGCGCTCGCCACGCCCGCCAGCACCGAAAGGCCCATAGCCCAGATGCCCCGGTTGTGGCGGAAGGAGATGCCTTCGGCCTCGCTCGAGCGGCTCAGCAGCCAGAGCGCCGTGAGCATGACCGCTACTCCGGCCCACTGCAGCAGCCCCAGCCGCTCCCCGAACAGCAGGATGGAAAACAGCACCACGAACATGGGGCGGGAGGCCTTGATGGTGCTTACAGTAGTAATGGGGAGGAGTTTGAGGCCGATCATACCCGAAACCCAGGAAACGGTCACGAGCACGGCCTTGAAGGCGAGCATCAGATGCTGCCGGGGCGTGCCGGCGCTCACCCAGGGACTCAGGAACAGCACGGTGAACAGGGTCGCTCCCAGCAGGACATAATAAACGTCGTTGCGGGCGAGCGCGTGTTTTTTCGCCACGTCATACAGTCCCAGAAGGACTGCGGAAGCCAATGCCATCCAAAGCCACATATCGTGCGTCTGTGCGGCTTCAAAGTTACATAATTTTCGTAAATTTGCCTTCCTATGGGGAAAGATGCGTGCATCAGCATCCGGGGTGCCCGGGCGCACAACCTGCAGGGGGTCGACGTGGACATCCCGCGCGGGAAGTTCACCGTAATCACCGGGCTGAGCGGCAGCGGCAAGTCTTCGCTCGCCTTCGACACGCTCTATGCCGAAGGTCAGCGCCGCTATATGAATACGCTCTCTCCCTATGCCCGTCACTTCATGGGCATCCTGGAGAAGCCGCAGGTGGAACGCATCGACGGACTTACGCCCATCATCGCCATTGAGCAGAAGACCACCGGCAGCAATCCCCGCTCCACGGTAGGTACCATCACCGAGATCTCCGATTTCCTGCGCCTGCTTTACGCCCGCGCCTCCACCGCCTGGTCGCCTGCCACGGGGCAGGAAATGGTGCGCTATACCGACGAGCAGATCGTAGACCTCATCCTGCGGGAGTTCGACGGCCGAAAGTGCCTGCTGCTCGCCCCGCTCATCCGGGGCCGCAAGGGCCATTACCGTGAACTGTTCGAACAGATGCGCCGGCGGGGGTACACCCAGATCCGCATCGACGGCGAAGTGCAAGACCTGGCCGACGTGGAGTCGGTCGACCGCTACAAGGCCCATTTCATCGAGCTGGTGGTTGACAAACTCAAACCGGGAGAGGGCGACGCCAAACGCGTCCGCGACTCGGTGATGACGGCCTTGGGCGTGGGAAAAGGCTCGCTCGCGCTGCTCGATTTCGAGACGGGGGAACTGCGCCATTTCTCCAAGCACCTCATCGATCCGGCCACCGGCCTGTCGCTGCAGGAACCGGCCCCGCACAGTTTCTCCTTCAATTCCCCCGAAGGCTACTGCCCCCATTGCAAGGGCCTGGGGAGCGTGGTCGACGTGAACATCGACAGCATCATCCCCGACCGGAGCAAGTCGGTCGCCGAGGGCGGTATCGTCCCCCTGGGCCGGGTGCGTGAGAGCCGTAAGTTCGACGTGGTTCGCTCCATCGCCCGGAAATTCGATTTCTCGCTCTACGATCCCATCGCGGCCCTGCCCGACGAAGTGGTGTCGCTGCTGGTTTTCGGCTCCGACGACTATTTCCGCGTGGGGGAAGGCAATCTTTCGGAGATGGTGACCTGGCCGGGCATCGTGGGCGACATTGAAGACAAGATCGTGTGTCCCGTCTGTCACGGCACGCGCCTGCGCGCCGAGGCCGAATGCTTCCGCATAGACGGAAAAACCATCTCCGAGGTATGCGCCATGGAGATTACGGAACTGCGCGACTGGCTCGCCGTATTGCCGGACCGCCTGTCTGCCCGCAACGCCACCATCGCCCGCGACATCCTCAAGGAACTGTCCGACCGCGTGCGGTTCCTGCTCGACGTGGGACTCGAATACCTCACCCTCGACCGGGCCACCGCCTCGCTTTCGGGCGGGGAGAGCCAGCGCATCCGCCTGGCCACGCAGATCGGCTCCAAGCTGGTGGGCGTCACCTATATCCTCGACGAGCCCAGCATCGGCCTGCATCAGCGCGACAACCGCAAACTGCTCGCTTCGCTGAAGGCCCTGCGCGACGAGGGCAATACCGTGGTGGTGGTGGAACACGACGAGGAGACCATGCGCAGCGCCGACCATCTGGTCGACGTGGGACCGGGTGCCGGGGCGGAGGGAGGCCGGATCTGTTACGACGGACCCGTTCCGCCCGAGGGCGACAGCCTCACGCTCCGTTACCTCAGGGGGGAAGAGCGGATTCCCGTCCCCGCCGAACGGCGCAGGGGGAACGGCTTCGTGCTGGGGGTTCGCGGCGCAACGGGGAACAATCTGCGCAAGCTTGACGTGGATTTCCCACTGGGGTGCCTCATCGGCGTGAGCGGGGTGAGCGGCAGCGGCAAGTCGTCGCTGGTGAGCGAAACCCTCATGCCCGCCCTCCGGGCCCGCCTGCAGCGCAGCAAACAGAAGGCTCTGCCCTACGAGCGGATTGTGGGGCTGGAGCACGTGGACAAGGTGATTGAAGTGGACCAGAGCCCCATCGGGCGCAGCCCCCGCTCCAACCCGGCCACCTTTACCGGGGTGTTCGACGACATCCGTGCGCTGTTCGGAGAGACGCCCGACGCTAAGGTGCGCGGTTTCAAGGCGGGCCGTTTCTCGTTCAACGTGGCGGGCGGCCGCTGTGAAGAGTGCAAGGGTGCGGGCCTCAAACTCATAGAGATGAACTTCCTGCCTTCGGTCTCCGTGCCTTGCGAGGCCTGCGGGGGCAGGCGCTACAAGGAAGATACCCTGGCAGTGCGCTACAAGGGGAAGAATATCAGCGAGGTGCTCGATATGTCGGTGGCGGAGGCCTGGGAATTCTTCCGCTCCAACGCCAAAATCGCCCCCAAACTCAAGGCCCTGCTCGACGTGGGCCTGGGCTACGTGCATCTGGGGCAGTCTTCCGTGAGTCTTTCGGGCGGGGAGAGCCAGCGGCTCAAACTGGCCGCGGAACTCTTCCGCAAGGCCACGGGCAATACGCTCTATGTGCTCGACGAGCCCACCACGGGCCTGCATTTCGAAGACATCCGTTCCCTGCTCGAAGTGCTGGGACGTCTGGTCGACCAGGGCAATACCATCATCATCATAGAACACAATCTCGACGTGCTCAAGAGCGTCGACTGGATTATCGATATGGGTCCGGAAGGAGGCCGCAGGGGCGGTCTGGTCGTGTCGCAGGGCACGCCGGAACAACTGGCCGCCGACCCCGCCTCCGTCACGGGCCGTTATTTGAAAGCACTCTTATGAACGAAAACATCAGCAAGATCGAAGCGGCGCGCCGCGAGTATGCCGACTGGTGCTCGGCCGTGGGCATCGACACCATTGAAAAACTGAATTCCGTCCTTGCCGACGGGCAGGCCATCCGGCTCATCAACCTCTGCGAGGCCCGTCAGGAACGCAAGTACGCCGAGATTGCCAACCAGATCTTCTGGCATAAGAAGAAAACCCGCATCGTGATGATGTCGGGCCCTTCTTCGAGCGGCAAGACGAGCAGTTCGCTGCGCATCGCCCAGCAGTGCGCCGTGCTGGGTCTCAGCCCCAAGGTGATCGAACTCGACAACTATTTCGTGGACCGTGAGCACACCCCGCGCGACGAGAAGGGCGAGTACGACTTCGAGAGCCTGGGCGCCATGAATGTGGATCTGTTGAACGACAACCTCAACGACCTCATCGCAGGGCGCGAGGTGGTGATCCCCAAGTTTGATTTCAAGGAGGGGCGGGCCGTTTTCGACGAGAGCCGCCGCATGCGCCTCGAGGAGAACGATATGCTCTTCATGGAGGGCATCCACGCCCTGAACCCCGCCCTCACGCCGGAGGTGGACCGCAGCCGCATCTACAACATCTATATCTCGGCCCTGTCGGCCCTGCCGGGCGGCACCAAGGAACACGGTTCCACCACCGATAAACGCCTGCTGCGCAGGATCGTGCGCGACAACCGCACGCGCGGCATCAGTCCCGAGGACAACATTCTCCGCTGGCCCAGCGTACGCCGGGGCGAGACCCGCAACATCTTCCCCTTCGAAGACAACGCCCGCGTGGTGTTCAACTCCTCCACCCTCTACGACCTGCCGCTGCTCAAGTACTACGCCGAGCCGCTGCTCTACGGGGTTACGGAGGCGTCGCCCGCCTACGAAAAAGCGCAGTCCCTGCTGCGCTTCATAGAACCGGTCATCGCGCTCAAGCCTGCCGAGATCGCCGCCATCCCGCCCACTTCCATCATGCGGGAGTTTATCGGCGGTCAGACGCTGTAATCGTCCTCTTCCACCTCGCCCCAGGGCTCCAGGAAGGGGTTGTGGGTGCGTTCCCGGCCAATGTCGGACTCCGGTCCGTGGCCGGGCAGGATGCGTGTATCGAAGGGAAGTCCCATCAGGCGGTCCATGATGGAGACGATGAGTTTGTCGTAGTCGCCGCCCGGAAGGTCGGTGCGGCCGATGGCGCCCGCGAAGAGGGTATCGCCCGTGAGCAGCACGCCCTCGCTCCGCTCCAGGTAGCAGACGCCGCCCGGGCTGTGGCCGGGCGTCTCGATCACCTCCCATTGCAGTCCCCCCAGCCGCAGCACCATGCCGTCTGAAACGGGCTTGCTCGTGAAGGAAGTATCGGCCTTCGGAGTGCCGAACAGGGCCGCAAAGCGATCTACCCAGGGGAAGAGGGCCTCGTCGGCGGGGTGCATCCACACGGGGAGGCCGCCGAAGCGGTCTTGCAGGGTGCGGACGCCGTAGATGTGGTCGGGGTGGGCGTGCGTGAGTACGATTCCCTCGGGCTGTAGCCTTTCCCGCTCCAGCAGGGCGAGGAGCGCGTTGGTCTCTTCAGGGCCGCAGCAGCCCGGGTCGGCCAGCAGGCAGCGGTCCGTCCCGTCCGCGTGCAGGACGTAACAGTTCTCCTCGAAGGAATTGAAGCGCAGGAGGTGCAATTTCATGGTGCTAAATTACAAAACTTATGTTAAATTTGTAGAGTTGCAAAACAGAGTCAGATGCACATTGGTGTAGCAGGAAATATCGGCAGCGGCAAGACCACCCTAACCCGGATGCTTGCCGAGCATTACGGCTGGGTCCCCAAGTTCGAATCGGTTACCTACAACCCCTATCTGGAAGACTACTACAAGGATATTCCGCGCTGGTCGTACAACCTCGAGACCTATTTCCTGGCCCAGCGTTTCAAGGACGTGCTCGAGATCGCCGAGTCGGACCAGGTCATCATCCAGGACCGCACCCTTTTCGAAGGGGTCTACATCTTCGTGGCCAACAACCGCGATATGGGCAACCTGTCGGAGCGCGACTACAACACCTATATGGAGCTCTTTGAACTGATGATGAAGATGGCTTCCCCGCCCGACCTGCTCATCTATCTGAAATCGAGCATCGAGCATCTGGTCGCCAACATCCAGAAGCGCGGACGCGACTACGAGCAGGGGATGAGCATCGAGTACCTTTCGGGGCTCAACCACCGTTACGAGGAGTGGATCGGCTCCTACAAGGGCCGTCTGCTCGTCATCGAGGCCGACAACCTCGATTTCAAGAACAATCCCGACGATTTCGCCCTCATCACAGACAAGGTAGACGCCGAACTGTACGGCCTTTTCCAATAAAATTACTACATTTGTAAGATTAAAGCACCCGCACTATGCACATCGCCATCGCAGGAAATATCGGAAGCGGAAAAACCACGCTCACCAAGATGCTGGCCGCCCACTACGGCTGGATTCCCAAATTCGAGTCGGTCGACTACAATCCCTATCTGGCCGACTTCTACGAGGATATGGAGCGCTGGTCGTTCAATCTGCAGATCTACTTCCTCAACAAGCGTTTCAAGGATGTGGTGGAGATCGCCCGGATGGACGACGTGGTCATCCAGGACCGCACCATCTACGAGGATGCGCGCATCTTCGCGCCCAACCTCCACGACATGGGCCTCATGAGCACCCGCGACTTCGAGAACTACTCCGATCTCTTCGACCTCATGATGAGCCTGGTGGGCAATCCCGACCTGCTCATCTACCTGCGTTCGAGCATTCCCAACCTCATCGCGCAGATCCAGAAGCGCGGGCGCGAGTACGAGCGCAGCATCCGCATCGACTACCTCACCGGTCTCAATGAAAAGTATGAGAACTGGATCAAGGACTATACGGGCAACCTGCTCATCGTGGACGCCGACAACATCAAGTTCGGCAACAAGCCCGAAGATTTCGAGAAGGTCACCGAGATGATCGACGCGCAGCTCTACGGTCTTTTCACTCCGAAAAAAGAGTTTTAGTTTCCAGACAACAGGGTTATGGCAGAAAATAAAAGAACCACCATCATCGATTTCGTCGAGCAGTATTCCCGCAAATACGAGAACTCGACCTACCTTCGCGAGAAGGTGAACGGGACGTGGAAGGAGATTACGCAGGGACAGACCCGTGAGCAGGCCTACCGGATCGGCGCCGGCCTTATGGCGCTGGGGCTGGAGAAAGGCGACAAGATCGCCCTCCTGTCCGAAAGCCGCGCTATGTGGATCCTGGCCGAACTCGGCGCTATGTACGCCGGAGCCACCGACGTGCCCCTTTCCGTCAACCTGGGTTCGGGTGCAGACCTCATTTTCCGCATCAATCACTCCGACTCGAAGTGGATCCTGGTGTCGGGCAACCATCTGCCCAAGATCCGCGCCATCCTGTCCGAGTGCCCGCAGGTGCAGAAGGTGATCGTGTTCGACGACACCGCGTTCGACTACGACAGCCTCGAAGACCGCGAAATCCGGATGTCCGAGGTGCAGGCCCTGGGCGATGCGTTCCTTGCCGAGAAACGCGATCAGTTCGAGGCCCGCTACAAGTCGGTGGGTCCCGACGACTACGCCAACATCTCCTATACCTCCGGCACCACCGCCGACCCGAAAGGCATCCTGCTCACGCACCGCAACTACACGGCCAACGTGGCGCAGGGCAATTCGGTCATCAGCCTCGAGGAAGGGAACGTGATGCTCATCATCCTCCCGCTCGACCACTGCTTCGCCCACGTGGCGGGTATGTACACCATGATGATCTACGGGGGCAGCATCGCGTTCGTGCCCATCGGGAAGAACGCCCTCGCCACGCTCAAGAACATCCCTGTGGCCATCCGGGAGACGCGTCCGCACGTGATGCTCTCGGTGCCTGCGCTGGCCCGCAATTTCAAGAAGAACATCGAGAGCGGCATCAAGGCCAAGGGTCCGTTCACGGAGAAACTATTCAATTTTGCCGTGAAGAACGCCATCGCCTACAACAAGGAGTACTACAACCGCGGAGGCATCCTGAACTGCTGGCGCGCGCCCCTGATGTGGCTCTTCGACAAGCTCATCTTCAAGAAGGTGCGTGAGAGTTTCGGCGGCCGCATGAAGTTCTTCGTGGGCGGCGGCGCCCTGCTCGATATCGAGCTGCAGCGTTTCTTCTGCGCCGTGGGTATGCCCATGTTCCAGGGCTACGGCCTCACCGAGGCCACGCCCATCATCTGCGCCAACTCCGCGGGCCACGCCATCTTCGGCTCTTCGGGCCGTATCGTCCGTCCCATGGATTGCATCATCTGCAATGACGAGGGCAAGGAAGTGCCCATCGGAGAGAAGGGTGAGATCGTGATCCGCGGCGAAAACGTCATGGCCGGATACTGGAAGAATCCCGAGGCGACCGCCTCCACCATCATCGACGGATGGCTGCATACGGGCGATATGGGCTACATCTGCCCCTTCGACCACGACTTCCTCTATGTGGTGGGCCGCTTCAAGTCGCTCCTCATCTCGTCCGACGGCGAGAAGTACTCGCCCGAGGCCTTCGAGGACAGCCTTCCCGAGGTGTCGAAGTATGTGGCCGCGGCCGTGCTGCACAACAACCAGGATCCCTATACCATCGCCCTCATCGTGCCCGAGAAGGAGGCGCTCGCCGACTTCGTGCGTCAGCAGGGACTTGATCCCGCCAGCCGCGAGGGCAAGGAAGCGATGCTGCAGAAGATCCAGGCCGAGATCGACAGCTACAAGACGGGCGGCCCGCACGCCGACCTCTATCCCGACCGCTGGCTTCCCGCCGCGGTGGTGATCTGCGACGAGCCCTTCACCATTGCCAACCAGATGCTCAACTCCACCATGAAGATGGTGCGCCGCAAGGTTGAGGAGCATTACGCTGACCGTATGGCCTACGCCTACACGGCCGAGGGCAAGAACATCCTGAACGAGAAGAACCTCGCATCCCTTTAGCCAATCACTAAAACAACAATAGCAAATGGACCAGAAAACCAATGCAAAGAGCTACACCCCCGCCATCGTGGTGATGTTTGCTCTCTTTTTCATGATTGCCTTCGTGACGAACCTCGCCGGTTCCATGGGCGTCATCGTTACCAATCAGTTCGGCGCCTCCAAGGCCCTCTCCCAGCTGGGCTCGCTCGCCAACTTCATTGCCTATGCCTGCATGGGTATCCCCGCCGGTCTCATCCTCAAGCGTAAGGGCTACAAGGTAACCGCCCTGGCGGCCGTTACCGTGGGCCTCGTGGGCGTGGCCATCCAGTTCCTCTCCGGTTACATGGAGTCGTTCGCCATCTACGTGACGGGCGCCTTTGTGGCCGGTTTCTCCATGTGTATGCTCAACATTGTGGTGAACCCCATGCTGAACACCCTCGGCGGTGGCGGTAACAAGGGTAACCAGCTCATCCAGTGGGGTGGCAGCTGCAACTCCATCGGCGGCACCATCGCCCCCATCTTCGTGGGTTGGCTCGTGGGCGGCAGCATCAAGGATGCTACCGTGGCCAAGGCCGCTCCCGTGATGATCATCGCCATGGCCATCTTCGCCATCGCTTTCCTCGTGATCTGGTTCACCCAGATTCCCGAACCGCACATGGAGACCGCAGAAGAGAAGGCGGCCCGCCTGTCGGGATCCGCGGTGAAAGACCCGCACAGCCCGCTGTCGTTCCGTCATTTCGTGCTGGGCGCCATCGCCATTTTCTTCTATGTGGGTATCGAGGTGGGTATCCCCAACACGGCCAACGTCTATTTCTCCGGCCTTGAGTGGGTAGGTCCCGCCGTGACCGGCACCTTCATCGGCGTGTACTGGTTCTGCATGCTCATCGGCCGTCTCGTGGGCGGAGCCGTCGGCAGCAAGTTCTCCAGCAAGAGCATGGTTCTGTTCACCTCCATCGTGGCCATCTGCCTCATCCTGGGCGCCATGTTCATCCCCGAAATCAAGGTCGCCCTCCTGGGTAAGGTCATTCCGGTGAGCCTGCTTCTGCTCGTGCTCTGCGGTCTCTGCACTTCCATCATGTGGGGCGCCATCTTCAACCTCTCGGTCGAGGGTCTGGGCAAGTACACCGCAGCCGCTTCGGGTATCTTCATGACCCTGGTCTGCGGCGGCGGCATCATCCCCTTCGTGCAGAACGCCATCGCCGACAAGGTGGGCTCCATGCAGAGCTACTGGCTGCTCGTCGCCTGCCTCGCCTATCTGGTGTACTACGCCGTGATCGGGAGCAAGAACGTGAACAAGGACATCAAAGTGGACTGATATGGCTAAGGATTACGTAGTCGGTATCGACGTAGGAGGACAGACCTCCAAGATCGGCGTCGTGGACGCCAAGGGCGACGTGCTGGCGCAGACCGTCATCCGTTCCGACGAGTTCGGCGAGGACGCCGACGCCTTCATTTCCGCCCTGGCCGCAGCCGTAAAGGACTGTGTGAAGAAAGCCGGGAAGGAAGGACAGATCCGCGGCGTGGGCGTGGGCGCCCCCAACGGCAACTACTACACCGGTGAGGTGGCCTTCGCACCCAACCTCGCCTGGGCGGCTAAAAGCGCCGTGCCGTTCGCGAAAAAGCTTTCCGCCAGCCTGGGCGGTATGCCGGTGAACCTCACCAATGACGCCAACGCCGCCGCCGTGGGCGAAATGACCTACGGTGCCGCCAAGGGCATGAAGAACTTCATCATGATCACTCTTGGTACGGGTGTGGGCAGCGGGATCGTCATCGACGGCAAGGTGGTCTACGGCCACGACGGGTTCGCCGGCGAACTCGGCCACACCATCGTGGTGCGTCACAACGGCCGCCTCTGCGGCTGCGGACGTTCGGGCTGTCTCGAGGCCTATTGCTCCGCCATCGGCGTGGCCCGCACGGCCCGCGAATGGCTGGAGGTATCGGACGAACCGTCCCTGCTGCGCGACTGCCTCAACATCACTTCCAAGGATGTGTACGACGCCGCCAAACAGGGCGACGCCGTGGCGCTCCGCGTGTTCCAATACACCGCCACCCTGCTCGGCGAGGCCTTCGCCGACTTCATCGCCTTCAGCGCCCCCGAGGCCATCGTGCTCTTCGGCGGTCTGGCCCGGGCCAAGGAGTTCCTCTATGAACCCATGCTCAAGGCCATGAACGAGAACGTGCTCCAGATCTGGCGTGACAAGGTGAAGATCGTGTTCTCCCAGCTCAAGGAGTCTGACGCCGCCATCCTGGGCGCATCGGCCCTGGCCTGGGAATTGTAGAATAATCTTTAACAAATTCAATAAACAAATGAAAACCAACAAATTTTTTGCAGCACTCCTGATTGGCGCAGCCGTGGTGGCTTGCGGCCCCAAGAGCGCTCCGGTCGCTGAGGGTGAGGAAGCCGTCAAGACGGCCAAAGACTATCAGGCCAGCAAGGCCACGATCGATTCCGTTTCGTACCTTGTTGGCATCAACTTCGGTTCTTTCATCAAGGGTTATGATTTCGGCGATCTCAACTATGCCCAGATCAAGAAGGGTATCAGCGACTTCGTGAAGGCGAAGGGCAACTTCCGCGATCCCGAGTTCAACAAGCAGTTCAAGATCGATCCCGAGCTCATGAACGACCTCTTCAACAACTATCTCGAGGGCCGTCGCAACCAGAAGCTCCTCATCAACAAGGAAGCCGGCGAGAAATTCCTGGCCGAGAATGCCAAGAAGGAAGGCGTCCAGGTGAGCGAGAGCGGTCTGCAGTACATCATCGTGGAGCCCGGTAACGACGTGAAAGCCGGTCCGGCCGACACCGTGTGGGTGAACTACAAGGGCACGCTCCTCGACGGTTCCGTGTTCGACGAGACTCCGGAGGGTGCCGAGCCCATCCAGATGCAGCTCAGCCGCGTCATCAAGGGCTGGACCGAAGGTCTGCAGCTCGTGGGCGAAGGCGGTAAGATCAAGCTCTTTATCCCGAGCGAACTCGCTTACGGTGAGCAGGGCAACCAGGGCATCGAGCCCAACTCCACCCTCATCTTCGACGTCGAGGTGAGCAAGGTGGGCAAGGTCCCCGCCGAGGAGTAAACCTCGTCGCACATTCCCGGCTCAGTTTTCGTGCTGATGCCGCAGCAACAAGACCGACCCGTTTCCCGGGCCGGTCTTTTTTGATGGGGCGCTGCCCCCTTACCCGCTCACTTCCGCTGACGCTCCGTTCGCTACCTCCGTGGTCTTGAATCCTGCGGCCCGGCCTTCCACCGGGGCTCCTTCCATTCTCGCATCCCGCGTTCCCGCTGCGCGGGAACTTGTCTGCTGCGGGTGAGAGTCGCCCCTAACGGAAGGCCGGCGCCGCCGGACCTAGTCGCGCTCATCAAATATGGCAGGTCTGTTCTGTAGGCTGCACACCTGCCATACCGATGTGCCCTGCAGGCCCTTCTGTGGCCTTTCGCCTTTGCAGGTCCGCAAGTGTTTTTGCAGACCTGCCATCTGGGATCCAGCACGGTGAGCAAAACACATCCTCCTGCTCACCGACAGTTCGTATTGATGTGCCCGGTGAGCAAATCGGCCCTTCCTGCTCACCGTGCCGGCCGCCGCGAGGAGGGCCTTTCCCAGAGCCCCCCCACAGCGGCGGTCCGGAAGGGTCTTGAGGCTGAAATCTTTCAACTCTTGTTTGAGTCGGCGGATAACACACCGTCTATATTTTGTCGTGCCAGGTGTCATTTTGGGGCCAAAATGCAGTTATCCTCCGCTTGAAAACGGGGGGATAACGTCATTTAAGGCCTGAAATGCGGTTTGCCGGCCCGACGACGGCCCGACGACGACCCGACGACGGCCCGGCGACTGTCCGCCGGCCGGGCTGACTACTGATTTAGATCTTCGGGGCCCACTTGGGATCGTACTCGCGCGACCAGAGTTTCTGGGCGGCGCTGTCGTCGATGATGCGTCCGGTGGCGGGGTCGACATTCAGGGAATGGCCGACCCGCTGGGCGATGTTGCCGAGTTGCATGAGCTGCGTACTGATACAGCCGTCCCGGAGCGAAGCGTTCAACTTGGTCTCTTTGCCGCGGATGACATCGAACCAGTTCTGGAAATGGAACATGTCGAGCCGCTCGGACGGGTTGACTGTATCGCCTTCTTTGAACTCAAGCTCGCTTTTCACGTCCTTGACGACCTTTCCCTGTCGGTCTACGATCTGGTAGGCGTTGCCACCCGACACAATCAGGGTGAGTCCCTTGTCTCCGTAGAAAGCGACACCGCTCTTGAGCCCCTCCACGGGGGTGCCGTCGCAGCTGCGCCCTTCCCATGACAGGGTGGCCTTGTCGGCGAACTGGAAGGTGACGAGCTGGGTGTCGGGGCACTCCCAGTCGTCGTCCCGGAAATGGTATCTGCCGCCCACGGATGTGACCTCAGTGGGGTAGTCGAGGCCCAGGCCCATGCGGAGCAGGTCGATGAAGTGGGTGCCGTTGTTGAGTGCCTCGCCGGTGCCCCAATGCCAGAACCAATGCCAGTTGTAGTGGACGAGGTTGTCCTTGTATTCAGGCCCGCGAGCGGCCGGACCCTGCCAGAAGTCCCAGTTGAGATGGGCGGGGACCGGAACCACCTTGCCACGTCCGATTGACGGGCGGTTGGATGTGAGCCACGATTTAGCAAAGTGTACTTCGCCCAGGGCGCCGCTGCGAACCTCGTCCATGGCGGCCACTACATTGGGCCAGGAACGCCGCTGCGTGCCCACGGCCACCACACACCGGTGGTATTTTGCAGCCGCTTTGAGCAGCATCTCGTTCTCTGCGGGGTTGTGTGAAGTGGGTTTTTCCAGATAGACATGCTTGCCTGCCTGCATGGCCATGATGGCTGCGGTGGCATGCCAGTGGTCGGGCATGGCAATGGCCACGGCATCGATGTCTTTGTCTTCAAGCATGCGCCGGTAATCCTGCTCGCCGCGCGGCATCTTCCCGCTGACCTTCCTTACCGTTTCCTGGCACCGGGCCATGGCGTTCAGGTCGCAGTCGCAAATGCAGACCACTTCGCAGAGCGGCATCTTGGACAGGGTCTGGGCGATAGCACGGCCGCGGGAGTTGACACCGGCGACGCCAATGCGGATGATTTCATTTGCGCCCAGGACACGGGCTTTGGCGGGCGCAGCGCCCAGGTCGAACTCGCCAAGGGACAAGAGGGCCGCACTGGCGGCAGCCTGCTTGAGGAAATCTCGTCTGTTTATCATTTTTTCTCCAAATTATGCTTTTTCACCAGCGCCTCCAGGAAATAGTAGTCGGCATAGTTGAGGGCTACGTCCACGCCGCCGCCGGCAGGGAAGTTGCTCACGGAATGCATGAGCAGGAAACCGCCGTTGGTGCCGGGTTCGGCCCGGTATGCGGGCGAGGAGAGCGATTCCACTAGTTTGTCGGCCTTCTCCTTGAAGAAGGGGTTCTGCGTAATCTCAAAGAGGTCGTAGCAGGCCGAGGCCATGATGGCTCCGGCCGATGCGTCGCGGCAGGCGTCGGGGATGTCGGGCGCGTCGTAGTCCCAATAGGGCACGAGGTCCTCCGGCAGGTGGAGGTTGTTGAAGATGAACTCCGCAATGAGCAGCGCCTGCTTGAGGTAGCGCTCGTAGCCGGTGTTGCGGTAGGTCTCGGTGAAGCCGTAGAGGCCCCAGGCCTGTCCGCGCGCCCAAGCGGATCCGTCGGCATAGCCCTGGGCTGTGTTGCGGTGCAGGATTTCGCCCGTTTCCGGATCGTAATCGATCACATGGAAGGTGCTGTAATTGGGACGGAAGTGGTTCTCGATGGTCTTATCGGCGTGCGAGACGGCAATCTTGAAGAAGGTGGAATCGCCGCTCAGGCGGGTAGCCTGGAAGAGCAGGTCGAGGTTCATCATGTTGTCGATGATGACGGGGCAGGTCCACCCTCTCTTGGAAATCCAACCTCTGTCGGTGTTCCATGACTGGATGATGCCGGCCCCGGGGCGGAAACGTGTGCTGAGAGACTTGGCAGCTGTTACGATAACGTCTTTGTACTCTTCAATTCCTTTGAGTCTCAGGCCGTTGCCATAGCTGTCGCCAATCATGAAGCCTATGTCATGGTGCTGGGTGAGGTACTTGATTTCATCGAGGTTCTCGGTGTGCCGGCGGGCATGATCGGCCCAGAACTCGTCGCCGGTGAGTTCGTACATATACCAGAGTGAACCGGCGAAGAAGCCGCTTACCCAGCCTTCGCGGCGGGTGAAACGAATCTCACCCTTCTCGAAACTGGAGGGGATGCGGATGGTGTCGCCCTGTTCGGAGACCTCCAGAAGGGAGCCCAGCTGGATTTTGGCGTTCTTGACGTTGTCGCGCACGATGTCGTGGCAGCCGGCCAGAAGGGTCACGGCAGCCAGGAAGGCAAAGAATCGGAGTGTTTTCATAAATGATTGTGGTTATCGGTACAAAAATAATGATTAAATTTACAAAACCGAAAAGGACCACCGCATAATGAAACACGCTGCCATCCTTCTTTTGGGCCTGCTGGCCCTCACGTCGTGCCGGAACCAGAAAGACTATGACGTCTGCGTCTACGGGTCTACGCCCGCCGGCGTGACGGCCGCTCGCGCTGCGGCGCTGAAGGGGATGAGGGTGCTGCTCGTCTCGCCCGAAAGCCATGTGGGCGGCATTGTGAGCGGGGGCCTGGGCTATACCGATATTGGGAACAAGCAGGCCATTGAAGGCCTTTCCAAAGAGTTCTATCGCCGTATTGGCAAGCATTATGGCCGGCTGGAGCAATACACCTATGAGCCCCATGTAGCCGAGCAGGTCTTTGAAGAGATGCTTCGCGTGCGCGGCCTGGGACAGTTGCGCGGCTATGAACTGCTGGACCTGGAACGCGATGGAAAACAGATCCGGAGCATCCGCATCGCGGCGCTGGCGCCCCGGGCAGATACCCTTACCATCCAAGCGGAACGCTTCATAGATTGCAGCTACTGCGGCGACCTCCTGGCCCGCTCGGGCGTGTCGTACATTGTTGGCCGAGAGGGGATCGATGCGTACGATGAACCCTTTGCCGGGATCCAGGTTGGCCCCCGGATGATGCAGTTCCCGGACGGGATCGACCCCTATGTGATCAAAGGCGATGCGTCTTCCGGCCTGCTGCCCGGCATAGAAGCCGGCGACCCCGGGCCCTTTGGGGTGGCAGACGACAAGACGCAGGCCTACTGCTACCGCTGTTTCCTGACGCAGGACGAGGCCAACCGCATTCCCTTCTCGCGCCCGGCCCACTACGATTCCACTTATTATACCCTGGCGGCGCGCATCCTGGAACGTTTCCCCGACTGGTCGCTCAAGAACCTGTTCATTATGCGCGGAATGCCTTGCGGCAAGACCGAATTCAACAACCGCGGCGGCTTCTCTACCGATGCGGTGGGGCTTAACACAGACTATCCGGAGGCAGACCGGGCGCGCCGTGAACAGATTGAACAGGCGCACCGCGACTACACGGAGGGCCTGTTCTGGTTCTATTCCTCGGATCCCCGCGTTCCGCAGTCCATTCGGGAAGAAATGTCAACCTGGGGCTGGTGCAAGGATGAATTTGGCGACTGCGGAAACTTCCCCCGCCAGCTCTATATCCGGGAGGCCCGCCGGATGGTGGGTGCCTATGTGCAGACCATGCACGACGCCCTGCTTCGCACCCAGCGCAGCGACATCATAGCCTACGGCTCTTACGGGCTCGATTCCCATTCCGTGCGCAGGGTGGTGGTCCGGGATGAAGAGGGCCACCCCATCGTCAAGAACGAAGGCAGCCTGAACGTGCATGTGGAACGTCCCTATCCCATTTCCTATGGCTGCCTGGTGCCCAAGGCGCAGGAGTGCGAAAACCTGCTGGTGCCGGTCTGCCTGTCGTCGAGCCATATTGCCTACAGCTCGCTTCGGGTGGAGCCTTGCTTTATGGTACTGGGCCAGGTGGCAGGCCTGGCGGCCGCTTTCTCACTGGATGCCGGCATTCCCGTTCAGGAGGTTCCGGCGGCACAAATCCGCGCTGCCATAGAGGCCAATCCCTTCCTGGACGGCACGGCGCCGGACATCATCCTGGACGACCCGGAAGCCATCTCCCACTCCGGCTGGACGCAGGTCTATACCCGCACCTCCTATGGCCCCTCCTGCCTGCAGCACGAGGGTGATCCGGCAGCGGGCGAGCTGTGCTTTGCCCTGCCCGATACGCTCAGCGGCCACTACGAACTCTGGTCCTACGAGCAGAAGTTCAGTGACCGTAACGGCGTTTCGTCTGCCCTGCCCCAGAATCTTTCCCAGCGCAAGCGCTTCTGCGTGCTGGATGGTGATCGCAGCGTACTGGAGGCAGATTTTGACGGCGAAGGTTTCGAGGTGCTGGGGCAGACGGCGGGAGACTGGTGGCGGGTGGGAAGCCTCCGCCTGCAGAAAGGGCGGTCTCTTCGGGTGCGAGTCCAGGCCGGGAGTGAAGACCCCGTGCGCTGCGACGCCCTCATGCTCATTAAAAAACGCTAAGGCCTATGTTCCTGACGGCTCTTTTGCAGAGTTCTGCGGCAGCGCTGCTGCTCTCGCTCAGCCAGCCTAATGGGGACTGTGTCCCCGATTTCAGTCGGGTGGGTTACCACTGGGGGGACGACCCCCTGCCCAAGGTGAAGGTAGTGAAGAAGCTCTCGCCGCCGGCAGACGGGGCCGATGCCACCCCGCTCATCCAGGAAGCCGTAGATGCCATGACGGGACCCGGCGCCATCCTGCTGCGGGCGGGTACCTGGAAGCTGTCCGGTTCCGTTCGGATTGGCAAGAGCGGTGTGGTGCTCCGAGGGGAGGGTGAAGGGAAGACCATCCTTTACGGCAGTTCCCGCACGCAATACGACCTGGTGGTTTTTGGAAAGCTCGAACCGCGGATGCTGGACAAGGAGGCTCGCGCCCGGGTGCTGGGCGATTACGTGCCGGTGGGCCAGATGTTCGTGGATGTGGACCACTCCGAGCACTTCCAGAAAGGGGACTGTGTCTATCTGTTCCGTCCCGGCACGCCGGAATGGCTCCACGCCATCCGCGCCGACCGGATGCAGCAGCACCATGCCGATGTGGGCATTGTGGTGCGTCAGTGGCAGCCCGCCGAGTTCAACCTCTACTGGGAACGCAAGGTGATGAAGGTGGAGGGCAATCGGATTTGGCTGGACAATCCTGTTGTACTGGCCCTGGAGAAGCGTTTTGGCGGCGGGCGGCTCATCAAGGGCAGCCGGGAACGCATCTGCGAGTGCGGGCTGGAGCAGCTCACGCTGGATTGCAGCTACAACCCTGCCATCCTGGACGCCCAGGGGCGCTGTATAGACGAGAACCACGCCTGGTCCGGGGTGAGCTTCTACGCAGTGGAGCACAGCTGGGTCCGCAACGTCACCGCCCTCCATTTTGGCTACGGCCTGGTGCATCTGCACGAGGGAGCCAAGAACATAACGGTCAAGGACTGCACCAACCTGGACCCCGTTTCACGCGTGCGCGGCCAGCGCCGCTACGGCTACTGCCTCAACCGCTGCGAACTCTGTCTGGTGGAGAGCTGCAGTTCCGACCGTGACCGGCACGGCCCCGTGACGCAGGCCCGTACCTGCGGCCCCAACGTATTTCTGGATTTCACCATGACGGGTGCCCTCAACGATGCGGGCCCCCACTACAAACTTGCGCAGGGTACCCTTTACGACTGCGTACACACCGACGGCGAACTCAACGTCCAGGACCGGGACGGCGGCGGATACGGCCACGGCTGGGCCGGAGTGAATATCTGGCTTTGGAACTGCGAGGCGCGCAGCATTGCCTGCCAGGACCAGTGGGACGTGGCACACAATTATGCCGTGGGCTGCATAGCAGACAAAGGCTGCGGCTTCTTTGGCCAGGGTGCCCACGAGTACTGGATGAAGCGTCATGGGTATTATCCGGGACATGTGAAAGACTTTGAAGAGCGCCCCGACGGAGTGTGGGTCTCGCAGGGGCGGCATGTAGAGCCCGCCTCGCTCTACCGCTACCAGTTGGAACAGCGCCGCAAAGCCGGCATCCGTATCGCAGAAAAAAGGAGGAAAGGGAAATGAAAAAAGTACTGTTGACACTGGCTCTGGGCCTCCTGCCGCTGCTGGCGGTGGGTCAGGCGCCCGATACCACCCGGGTGGTGGACCTGGGCTTGAGCGTCTGCTGGGCGGGTTATAACCTGGGCGCCCGCGCTCCCCAGGAATTTGGCGACTACTACGCCTGGGGCGAAACGCAGACCAAGGCGGTGTACGACCTGGATACCTATAAGTATTGTAAGGGAAGTTACGAATCCCTCACCAAATACTGCTTCCAGCCCGAGTACGGCGTGGTGGACGGCCTGCTGGAACTGGAACCTCAGGATGATGCGGCTCATGTCCACTGGGGCGAGGGCTGGCGCATGCCCAGCAAAGAGCAGCTGCTGGAACTTATTTCCCGCTGTAAATGGCGCGGAATCGAGTACAAGGGGGTGAACGGCTTTCTCATCACGGGCCCCAACGGCCGGAGCATCTTCCTGCCCAAGGCGGGTGGGATAGACGGTGCAAAAAAGGTGCTGGAAAACAATTACGGCTTCTACTGCTCGCGCAGCCTGGACCGCCTTTCCAGTACGGCTGCCGAGGGAACTTATGTGCTTGCCGGTGTGGTGAACCGCAGAACCGGATTGCTCCGCGAATACGGCCGCCCTGTCCGGGCGGTCTGGGAGGGCCCTGCAGCTAAATAAGGGAGCTTATTCCTCTGCGTCGTAGAGGAGTTCCTCTTCTTCGCGGTCCTCGTCTTCCTCGTCCTCTTCCTCATCATCATCGTCTTCCTCGTCGTCTTCCTCGCCGTCGTCGGTGGGGAGTTTCCGCTTGTTGTCGGGCAGGTCTTCGAAGGCCACGTAACCGTTTTCAAATTCAGAGGGGACGGGGCCTTTGCTCTCCACGATGGTGGGGAGGGTCACAGGCAGTTCGGACTCGCCCTCAAGGCAGATGGTAACGCTCTTTTTGGACGTGACGTCGTAGAAATAGACAAAACGCACAATCCCCGCCTTCACCGTATCTTCGATGCTTATTTCGTCGACGGTCCCGCAGCCCAGGTCGATGAGGGCGTAGCGCGCGAGTACGGCTCCCTTTTCGTCGAAAGCCTTGAACAGGATGGGCTGGTCGACCGGGAACTCCAGGTCGCTCCGGAGCTGTTTGTGGAAGGTGTAGAGGGAGTTGCTCCCGCTGACCACATAGACGCGGTAGAAACCTTTGATGCCCTCGAGGGTGACGCGGTATCGGTAATACATAGGTCAAAAAGACAGGATAAAAATGAGCTCCTGCGTTGCGAAGATACAAAAATATCGCTAAATTTGACTTGCGATGCAAGAGTCCGACAATTATTGCAGCATCGGGGCACCTTCCGAAGGGCTCTACAAGGAGTCCGGCAGCCGTTTCATCGCCCTGGCTTTCCCCGTTTCCGACGAGGCGGCCATCCGTGCGGAGCTGGACCGTCTGCGCCGCGACTACCACGACGCCCGTCACATCTGTTATGCCTGGCGGCTTGCGTCCGTGCGAGATTCGGCCGGCGGCCCGCAGCTCGACCTGGAGTCCCTCTGGCGTGCGAACGACGACGGTGAACCTTCCGGTACGGCGGGCCGGCAGATCCTGGGACAGATCGATGCGGCGGGCCTCTGCGACATTCTGGTGGCGGTGGTGCGCTATTTCGGCGGCATCAAACTGGGGGTCCCCGGACTCATCCACGCTTATCGGACGGCCACGGCCGATGCCATCGCCCAGGCCCGGATCGTGGAGAAAACAGCCTCCCGCCGCTGGCGCATCGGCTTCGATTACGCGCAGATGCCGGCCATGATGGAGGCCGTAAAGGCCCTCGGACTCGAGGTGCTCGCCCGCGATTTCGCCGAGTCCTGCACCCTCGAATTGCGGGTGCGCCTGCGTTCGGAGCAAGATTTTTTGGAACGTATCAAAAAAATAGGTACCTTTAAGAATAAAATTGAAAGACTATGAGTAAACCAGTGCATGTGTTCAATGCCGGTCCCTGCCTTCTGCCGCAGGTGGCCATCGACAACGCCATTGCCGCGCTCAAGGACTTCAAGGGCACGGGTGTGTCCCTGATCTCGATATCGCACCGTACCAAGGAATGGGAGTCCGTGATGGACGAATGCCGTGCGCTCTGGAAGGAGCTGCTCTGCATCCCCGACGACTACGAGACGGTCTTCCTGGGCGGGGGTGCCAGCCTGCAGTTCCTCTATGTGGCCATGAACTTCCTCGAGAAGAAGGCGGGCTACCTCGACACGGGCGTGTGGGCTTCCAAGGCCCTCAAGGAGGCGCGGGGTCTGGGCAACGCCTACGCCGTGGCCTCGTCGGCCGACCGCAACTACTGCTATATCCCCAAAGGCTACGAGATCCCGTCCGACCTCGACTACCTGCACATCACAACCAATAACACCATCTACGGTACCGAGATCAAACAGGATATCGACTGCCCCGTGCCCCTCATCGCCGACATGTCGTCCGATATCCTGAGCCGCCGGGTCGACGTGAGCAAGTATGCCATGATTTACGGCGGCGCGCAGAAAAACGCCGGTCCTGCGGGCGTGGCTTTCGCCATCATCCGGAAGGATGCGCTGGGCAAGGTGTCGCGCTACATCCCCACCATGCTCGACTACCGGGTGCACATAGACAAGGGTTCCATGTTCAACACCCCGCCGGTGTTCTCCATCTTCGTGATGACCGAGACGCTCAAGTGGCTCAAGGCCCAGGGCGGGCTCGATGCCATCCACGAACGGGACGTCCGCAAGGCCGAGACGCTCTATGCCGAGATCGACCGCAACAGCCTCTTCACCGGCACCGCCGACAAGGAGGACCGTTCCATCATGAACGTCTGCTTCGTAATGGCGCCCGGACGCGAGGCCCTTCAGGACGAGTTCCTCGCTTTTGCCAAGGAGCGGGGCATGGTGGGCATCAAGGGCCACCGCAGCGTGGGCGGATTCCGCGCATCCATCTACAATGCCTGCACCCAGGAAGACGTGGAAGCGCTGGTGAAGGCTATGCAGGACTTTGAATCGCTCAAGAAATGAAGGTACTGATCGCTACCCAGAAGCCTTTCGCCCCCGCCGCCGTGCAGGGCATCCGCTCCATTCTGGAAAAAGCCGGGCACGAGGTGTCCCTGCTCGAGAAATACGAAACGCAGGAAGAGTTCGCGGCCGCCGTTGCCGCTGTGAACGCCCTCATCATCCGTTCCGACAAGGTGACGGAGCAGATCCTTGCGGCCGCGCCGCAGCTCAAGTTGGTGGTGCGGGCCGGTGCGGGCTACGACAACGTGGATCTCGAGGCCGCTACCCGTCGCGGCGTGGTGGTGATGAACACCCCCGGACAGAACGCCAACGCCGTGGCCGAGCTGGCCATCGCGCTCATGATCTATATGTACCGCACCCAGTTCACCCCCGCTACGGGCAGCGAGATCCAGGGCAAGACCCTGGGCATCCAGGCCTTCGGAAACGTGGGACGCCTGGTGGGTGCCAAGGCCGCGGCCCTCGGGATGAAGGTGCGCGCCCTCGATCCCTTCCTTTCCGACGAGGCCATCCGTGCCGGCGGCGCCGAACCCGTGCACAGCCTCGAGGAACTCTACGCTTCCAGCGATTTCGTTTCGCTGCACATCCCTGCCACGCCGCAGACCGTGGGCTCCATCGGCTACGATCTGCTTGCCCGTATGCCCAAAGGCGGCGTGCTGGTGAACACGGCCCGGAAGGAAGTGATCGACGAGGCCGGCCTCGCCCGCGTGCTCAGGGAGCGGCCCGACCTCCGTTACGTGGCCGATGTGGCGCCCGACAGCTATGCCGCCCTGCGCGAAGAGTTCGGCCTGCGCATCTTCGCCACGCCCAAGAAAATGGGCGCCCAGACCGCCGAAGCCAACGTGAACGCCGGCCTCGCCGCGGCCCGTCAGATCGTGTCTTATTTCGAGAGCGGCGACGTCCGTTTCCAGGTAAACAAATAGATATGGTACGCGTCAAGCCTTTTGCCGCCCTGCGGCCGCCCAGAGAACTGGTGGGAGAGGTTCAGGCCCCGCCCTACGACGTGCTCAACTCCGCCGAAGCCAAGGCCATGGCGGGTGAGAAGTCGCTGCTGCACATCACCAAGCCTGAGATCGATTTCGATCCCATCCTGCCCGACCACGACCCGCGCGTGTACGAGCGTGCCGTGCAGAATTTCAAGGCCTGGTGCGAACGGGGCTGGCTGCGCCGCGATCCGGCTCCCTGCTATTACGTCTACGCCCAGACCATGGAGGGCCGCACCCAGCACGGTCTGGTGCTCTGCGCCCATACCGACGACTATGCCAGCGGCCGCATCAAAAAGCATGAACTCACCCGCAAGGACAAGGAAGACGACCGCATGGTGCACGTGCGCATCCAGTCGGCCAACATCGAACCTGTCTTCTTCGCCTATAAGGACGATGAACTGCTTTCGGCTGCCGTCTCGCAGGTCTGTGCGGGCGAACCAGAATACCGCTTTACCGACGAGAACGGCTTCATCCACAGTTTCTGGGTGATGGACGACCCCGCCCTGGTGGCCCGGGTGACCGAACGCTTCACCACCCGTGTGGAGGCCTTCTACGTGGCCGACGGCCATCATCGCACTGCTGCGGCCGCCCGTGTGGGGGCCGAGCGCCGCGCGCAGAACCCCGCCCATACCGGGGAAGAGGAGTACAACTGGTTCATGGCCGTCTGTTTCCCCGAGAGCGAACTGCGCATCATCGACTACAACCGCGTGGTGCGCGACCTCGCCGGCCTGTCGGAAGCCGAATTCCTCGCCCGGCTTGAAGAAGACTTCGTGCTGGAGCGGAAAGGTCGCGAACCCTTCCGCCCGACGGGGTTGCACAACTTTTCCATGTATCTGGACGGGCTGTGGTATTCGCTCACGGCCCGGCCCGGCCGCTACGACGACAGCGACCCCATCGGCGTGCTCGACGTGGAGGTGCTCTCGCATCTCGTGCTCGACAAGATCCTTGGCATCAAGGATTTGCGCACAGACAGCCGGATCGATTTCGTGGGAGGCATCCGCGGCCTTGGGGAACTGAGCCGCCGCGTCGACAGCGGGGAGATGAAAGTGGCCTTCGCCCTCTATCCCGTTTCGATGCAACAGCTCACCGACATCGCCGACCACGGCCTCATCATGCCGCCCAAGACAACCTGGTTTGAACCCAAGCTCCGTTCGGGGCTGGCCATCCATACATTCTGATCCAATCCCGGAACCATGCAGGACTATTCGGAACTGATTCACAAGACCCTGAAGAACTTCTTCGGTTACGACAACTTCAAGGGCGACCAGGAGCGGGTCATCAGCCATCTGCTCGGTGGCGGTGACGCGTTCGTGCTCATGCCCACCGGCGGCGGCAAATCGCTTTGCTATCAGCTGCCCGCCCTGGTACTTGAAGGGACGGCCATTGTGATTTCACCGCTGATCGCCCTCATGAAGAACCAGGTCGATGCCATCAGGGGTTTCGTGGACGGCGACGAGAGCATCGCCCATTTCCTCAATTCCTCGCTCACCAAGCAGCAGATGGACGATGTGCGTCAGGATCTCCTTTCCGGCAAGACCAAGATCCTGTACGTGGCCCCTGAGTCGCTCACCAAGGAAGAGAACATTTCCTTGCTGGGCGAGCTTAAGATCTCGTTCTACGCCATCGACGAGGCGCATTGCATCTCCGAGTGGGGGCACGACTTCCGTCCGGAGTACCGGCGCATCCGCAGCCTGGTGGAGAGTATCGGGCGCGCGCCCATCATCGCCCTCACCGCCACGGCTACGCCCAAGGTGCAGAGCGATATCCTCAAGAACCTGGGCATCCCCGACGCCGCCATCTTCAAGTCCTCGTTCAACAGGCCCAACCTCTATTATGAGATCCGTCCCAAGGACGACGCCGAGCGCGATATCGTGCGTTTCATCCGCCAGCATCCGGGCAAGTCGGGCATCATCTACTGCCTGAGCCGCAAGAAGGTGGAGGAGATGGCGGAATTCCTGTGCATCAACGGGATCAGGGCCCTGCCTTATCATGCCGGACTGGAGGCGAAGGTGCGGGCCGAGAATCAGGACAAGTTCCTCATGGAGGAGGCCGACGTGATTGTGGCCACCATCGCTTTCGGGATGGGGATCGACAAGCCCGACGTGCGCTTCGTCATCCACTACGACATCCCCAAGAGCATCGAAAGCTATTATCAGGAAACCGGCCGCGCCGGCCGCGACGGCGAAGAGGGCCTCTGCATTACCTATTACAGCTACAAGGATATCCAGAAGCTCGAGAAGTTCATGCAGGGCAAGCCCATTTCGGAGCAGGAAATCAACCGCCAGCTCCTGAACGAAGTGGTGGCCTACGCCGAGTCGGGACAGTGCCGCAGGAAACTGCTGCTCAACTACTTCGGCGAGGATTATCCGCAATCGGGCTGCGGCTCGTGCGACAACTGCGTGCATCCCCGTCCGGTCTTCGATGGCCGCGAGGAGATGAACCTGGTCATCCGCCTCATCCAGAGTCTTCCAGAGCATTTCAAGATCGAACACCTGGCCAGCATCCTCGCCGGCACGGAAGGGGCGCTGGTGAAGTCGTACCGGCACGACGAACTGCCCCTGTTCGGAGCCGGGAAGGCGCACGACGAGCATTTCTGGTGCATGGTCATGCATCAGGGGCTGGTCTGCCATCTGCTCGACAAGGAGATAGAAACCTACGGCCTCATCTTCGTAACGCCGGAAGGGGAGCGCTTCGTGCAGAATCCCTGGCGGCTCGAGCTGGTGGAGGACCGCGTGTTCGACGCGGCACCTTCCGCCGACGACGAGGAAGACGAGGAAGCGGCTGCCGCTACCGCCGCTGCGGCGCGGGGCGGGGGCGGAGACCCGGTACTGCTCCCCATGCTCAAGGACCTGCGGCGCGACCTGGCCCGGCGGCTCAAACTCCAGCCCTGGATCCTCTTCGGCGACCCGGCCCTGGAAGACATGAGCATCCTCTACCCCGAGACCTTCGAGGAACTGCAGAAGTGTCAGGGCGTGGGAGAGGGCAAGGCGCGCAAGTTCGGCGCCGAGTTCATCGAGCTCATCAAGCGTTATGTCGAGGAGAACGACATCGTGCGGCCCGACGACTTCGTGGTGAAATCGGCCCCCAACAAGTCTGCGGGCAAGGTGGCCATCATCCAGAGCATAGACCGCAGGATGTCGCTCGAAGACATTGCGCAAGCGCGCGGGATGGAACTGCCCGAACTGATGACCGAGATTGAGGCCATCGTTTCTTCGGGCCTCAAGCTCAATCTCGACTATTACATTTCCGAGGTGCTCGATCCCGAGATCGTAGACGAGATTTACGACTATTTCCGCAACGAGGCCAAGTCCGATTCGCTCGAGGACGCCCTGGCCGACCTGGAACCCGATTACGACGAGATGGAAGTGCGCCTGGTGCGCATCAAGTTCCTTTGTGAGATTTCCTTATGATTCCGCAGGAGACAGTAGACCAGATCCTCGACACCGCACGCATCGAAGAGGTGGTGGGCGATTTCGTGACGCTGAAGCGCCGCGGAGCCAACTATGTGGCCTGCTGTCCCTTCCACAACGAAAAGACGCCTTCGTTCTACGTCTCGCCCGCAAAGGGAATCTACAAGTGTTTCGGTTGCGGCAAGTCGGGCAGTGCCGTGGGTTTCGTGATGGAGCACGAACACGCGGGTTACGTGGAGGCGCTGCGCTATCTGGCCGCCAGATACCATATAGAGATCGTGGAGGAACAGCAGACGGCCGAGGAGATCGAGCGGCGTCAGCGCCATGAGAGCCTCCTGCTCGTGTCGGAGTTTGCCTGCAAGTTCTTTTCCGAGTCCCTCAAGGCGGGGGAAGGCCATTCGGTTGGCTACCAGTACTTCCGTTCGCGCGGCCTGGAAGACGCTACCATCGAGCATTTCTCGCTGGGCTGGGCCCCGTCGGGCCGGACGGCCCTGCTCGATGCGGCCCGGGCTGCCGGTTACAAGGACGAATATCTGCTCGCCGCCGGCCTTTGCGTGCAGCGTGAGGACGGGACGCTCGCCGACAAGTTCCACGAGCGCGCGATGTTCCCCATCCATTCGGTGAGCGGGCGCGTCATCGCGTTCAGCGGCCGCACCCTGCGTTCCGACAACCCGGCCAAGTACGTCAACTCGCCCGAAACCGAAATCTACATCAAGGGCCGCAATCTCTACGGCCTCTACTTCGCCAAATCGGAGATCGCCCGTCAGGACAAGTGCATCCTCGTGGAGGGCAACGTGGACATGGTCACCCTCCATCAGCTGGGGCTCACCAACGTGGTGGCCAGCTGCGGGACCTCCCTCACCGTGGAGCAGGTGCGGCTCATGCGCAAGTTCTCCGAGAATGTCACCATCATGTACGACGGTGACCCGGCCGGTATCCACGCCGCGCTGCGCGGGATAGACCTGGTGCTCGCGGAAGGGCTGAACGTAAAGATCGTCCTCCTGCCCGAGGGGGAGGATCCCGATTCCTACGCCCGCAAACATACCCGCGAGGAGGTGGAAAGCTATATCCGCGACGGGGAACGCGATTTCATTGAGTTCAAGACCGACCTGCTTCTCTCCGAGGCGGCCGGCGACCCGCTCAAGCGCGCCACGCTCATCAACGACATCGCCGATACCATCGCCCAGATTCCCGATGCGGTGAAGCGTTCGGTCTACGTGCGCAGCTGTGCCCGTCGCTTTGAGATAGAAGAATCCATCCTGCAGGAACGGGTGAACCGCACGCGGGGGAAAATCCTCTCCGACGCCCGCGACGAAGAGCGCCGCGCCGAGTTGCGCCGCCGCCGGCAGGAATCGCCTGAGGGGCCCGAGCCGGATTCGGTGCCGCCAGAGGCGCCCGCTCCGGCGGAAGCCTTCCCCATTGAAAACCGGACCCTGGCGCCCAGCGAGAAGGAATTGCTGCAGACCCTGCTCCAGCACGGAACGAGTCCCCTGGAGTTCGAGAGCGACTCTCCTTTCCGTTCGGAAGACGGTTCGTCCGTGACGGTGGCCGATTTCATCCGCGATGCGGTGGAAGGCGGCGGCGAACACTTCGCCAACAGTGTTTACCGGGCTACCTACGATGCCTTCATGGCCCTTTACGATGCCGACTCCCAGATGAGCCAGGACCGCATCGTGCGCAGTTTGCTTGACGGAGCCGACCGTACGGTGGCCGATGTCAGTGCTTCGCTTGCGGCCGATCCCTATGTGCTTTCCATCAAGAGCCTGATCGCATCGATGCCCACGACGGCGTCGTGGCTGGCCATCCGGCTCCCGGAAATGGTGTACGCCTATCAGATGCGGCGTATCGTCGATATGGAGAATGCAGTCCGGCGGACGCTGGGGCAGGGGAACGACGACGAGCAGCTCCCCAAGCTGTTGCGTCTTCAGAGAATCAAGAAACAATTACAGGAAAAATACAAAAAACTCAGGAATGACAGATAAGAGATTCAAACGGACGCTTGTTACCTGTGCCCTTCCCTATGCCAACGGGCCGGTGCACATCGGGCATCTCGCCGGGGTGTATGTGCCGGCCGACATCTATGTGCGCTACCTGCGCCTGCGGGGGGAAGATGTGCTTTACGTCTGCGGCAGCGACGAGCACGGTGTGCCCATCACCATCAAGGCCCGTCAGCAGGGATGCAGTCCGCAGGATATCGTGGACAAGTACCATGCCCTCATAAAAGACAGTTTCGAGGCCCTCGGCATCCACTTCGACATCTACGGACGCACCAGTTCGGAGGTGCATCGCCGCAATGCCTCGGCTTTCTTCCGTAAACTCTACGACGAGGGGAAGTTCGTTACCCGGGAAAGTGAGCAGTACTACGACCCCGAGGCGAAGACCTTCCTTGCCGACCGCTATATCGTGGGCACCTGTCCCAAATGCGGCAATCCCGCAGCCTATGGCGACCAATGCGAGAAATGCGGCAGCACGCTCAGCCCCGAGGAACTCATCGACCCGCGCAGCAAACTGAGCGGAGCACAGCCGGTGAAGAAGAAGACCACGCACTGGTATCTGCCCCTGCAGGACTACGAGCCCTGGCTCCGGGAATGGATCCTGGAAGGGCATAAGGAGTGGCGGCCCAATGTCTACGGCCGGGTGAAGAGCTGGCTCGACGGAGGCCTCCAGCCCCGTGCTGTCACGCGCGACCTCGACTGGGGCGTTCCCGTTCCCGTCGAGGGAGCGGAGGGAAAGGTCCTTTACGTCTGGTTCGACGCGCCCATCGGTTACATCTCCAATACGCAGGAGCTCCTGCCCGACAGCTGGGAAAAGTGGTGGAAGTCGCCCGATACCAAGCTGGTGCATTTCATCGGCAAGGACAACATCGTGTTCCACTGCATCGTGTTCCCGGCCATGCTCAAAGCCTACGGTGACGGTTACATCCTGCCCGAGAACGTGCCAGCCAACGAATTCCTGAACCTGGAAGGCGATAAGATCTCCACTTCGCGCGGCTGGGCGGTCTGGGCGCATGAATACCTGCACGATTTTCCGGGCAAGGAGGACGTGATGCGTTACGTGCTCACGGCCAACGCCCCGCAGACGCAGGACAACGACTTCTCTTGGAAAGATTTCCAGACGCGCAACAATTCCGAGCTTGTGGCCATCTTCGGGAACTTCGTGAATCGGGCCCTTGTGCTCACCCACAAGTATTTCGGGGGCAGGGTCCCTGCGCCTGGCACGCTGCTGGATTCCGATCGGGAAACCCTTGCGGAGGTGCCGGCCCTCGCCGCTTCGCTTGCGCGCAATATCGAAGAATACAAGTTCCGGGAGGCGCAGCGCGATGCCATGTCCATCGCCCGCCTGGGCAACAAATACATCTCCGACAGCGAGCCCTGGAAGGTGGCCAAAGAGGATCTGGCGCGCACCGGCACCATCCTCAATGTCTGCCTGCAGCTCTGCGCAGACCTCGCTCTCGCTTTCGAGCCCTTCACGCCCTTTGCGGCGGCGAAGCTCCGGAAGATGCTGGATGTGGAACTGAATTGGGACGCCCTGGGGTCCGCTGAGATTCTGCCTGAGGGGCATCAGCTGGGCGAACCCGAGCTGCTCTTCGCCAAGATCGAGGACGACGCCATCCAGGCGCAGCTCGACCGTCTGGCCCGCATCCGTGCGGAGAAGGAGGCCGAAGCGGCTGCGGAGCAGGCCCGCCAGGTAGCACCCCAGAAGCCGGAGATCAGTTTTGAGCAGTTCGATGCCATGGACATCCGTACCGCCACCGTGCTGGAGGCGGAACGTGTGCCCAAGACCGACAAGTTGCTTAAACTCACCATCGATACCGGAATCGACCGGCGCACCATCGTCTCGGGGATTGCCGAGTATTACTCGCCCGAGCAGATGCTGGGCAAGCAGATCTGCATCCTCGCCAACCTGGCGCCCCGCACCATCCGCGGCATCGTGTCGCAGGGTATGATCCTGATGGCCAAGCAGGGCGACGGCAGCATGCGCTTCATCACCCCGCAGGAGGTCCTCGCCAACGGGGCACAGATCGGGTAGCTTCCCGCCCAGTTCGGCGGCCCGGCCTTCCACCGGGGTTCCTTCCATTCTCGCATCCCGCGTCCCCGCTGCGCGGGAACTTGTCTGCTGCGGGTGAGAGTCGCCCCTAACGGAAGGCCGGCGCCGCCAGATTATTGCATCCAATGACAACATAGATGCACAAATAAATCTTTCTTGAAAGAAATAATTGCTTACCGTCGAAAACAGAAATAACTCCGATATGTTTCTTTCGGTTTCTTGTTTCATTGGATCGAACGGTGTAGTTTAGCGCTCGCTTAAACTATACTTGCTATGACAAACGAAACCGACTTCAGGCCCTTCGCGGGCCGCTACGCCAACCTCCTCCTCGATTACTGGTTCAAACGCGCCTTCGGCACCGAATCCCGAAAGAGGCTCCTGCTTCTGTTCCTGCGCGAACTCATCCCCGAACGGGACATCCAGTCCCTCACCTACGCCCCGCAGGAGCATCCCAACCCCTGGCCCGGGCAGAAGGATATTCGGGTGGATGTGGAATGTACCGATGCCGACGGGACCCGCTTCATCGTGGAACTCCAGCTCGCCCGTCAGGCGGCCTTCTATGAGCGGGCCGTGTTCTATTCCACCTTCGCCATCCAGGAGCAGATGAAAAAGGGGGCGACGGACTACAGTTTTCCAGCCGTCTATTTTATCGGCCTGATGGATTTTTCCCTGCACGAGGGGCCGCAGGTGGTCTATCGCTACAGCCTACGTGACGAGGGAGGCAAGCCGATGACCGACCGTCTTCACTACATCTTTCTGGAACTACCCAACGCAGGAGAAGACCCCCGGCCTGATGGCAGCGTGCTGGAAAACTTCTGCTGGGCGCTGCACAATCTGGCCCGCCTGGAGCGGAAACCCGAGGGTCTCGAGGCCGAAATCTTCCGGCTCTTGTTTGAGTCGGCGGATATTGCTACCTTTACGCCGGAAGAACAAATCAGATACGAAAACGATATGACCACCGAAAGAGATATCCGAAACCAAATCGCTTACGCCCGGGAGGAAGGCGAACGAAATCGCAGCATCGACATCGCAAGAAATCTCAAGGAAATGAACCTGCCCATCGAGAGCATAGCGACGGCTACTGGTCTTTCGATGGAAGAGATTGCCGCCCTGTGAAAGAGGGCCTCTCCGTAGCCAAAATCTAACACATCTTCTACCGAGTTAAGACACCGGGTTGTGTTTCGGTGTCTTTTTTTATATATTTGCACAATTACACACTAACGACCATAATCTGTTATGAAACGCATTCTTATTCTTGCAGCCTGCCTTCTGGCGCTGCTCTCCTGCGGAAAACAGAAAACCACCGTGTCGGTACGTGACCTTGCCGCCATCGTGACCGAGCGGGGTCTTGCCGTAGCCAATCCCGGTGACTACCGGGGCAGTATCCTCCACTACGGCATGGCCGAGTATGCCCTGGCGTCGGGCGACAGCCTCTACTTCAACGACCTGGTGGAGCGTCTGCTTGCCTACGGTCGCGGCGAGGTGGAAATGTATGCCCGCAACAACTTCATCAATTTTGACGCCGGCGGCATTGGCGCCTATCTGCTTGCCTTCCAGGGTTGCGATACGCTCCGTGCCCAGGTGCTGGAGAACTATGCGAGGATGTGGGCCGAGCAGCCCCGTTCTACCGACAACGTGATGAACGCCATCCACAATCAGAAGAACAACCGCGTGTTCATTGACATGCTGGCCTCCGTGACGCCCGCCAACCTCTACGGCGGCCTGCTGGAAGGAGACCGCGAGAAGATCGACTATGCGGTGGACGTGACGCTCTACCTCTACGACATCCTGCACGACGATGCGACGGGCCTGGTCCACCAGGCGCGTGGCTATGGCGATCCGGAGCACATCTCCGAGGACTGCTGGAGCCGCGGCAACGGCTGGGGCGCCCTGGCCCTGATGAGCCTCATGAAGGACCTTCCCGCCGATCATCCGCGCCGCGCCGAGGTGGAAGACCTGTGCGCTTCGTTCTTCTCCAGCCTTGTGAAGTTCCAGGACCGCAAGGGCCTCTGGCATCAGGAGATTACCGACCTCAGCTCTTACCCCGAAGTGTCCGGCACCGCCTTCATCCTGGGCGGCCTGGGCTCCGCCATTGAGACAGGCATCCTGCCTGCCAAGAAGTACCGGAAGGCCTTTGTGAAGGGCCTGCAGGGGATGCTGAGTTATATCGATCCCGACGGCAGCGTGGGCCACACCTGCAAGGGTTGCCTTAATCCGGGCGAGGGGACCAAGGAAGACTACAAGGCCATGCCTTACTACTACAACGAAGACCATTCCTTTGGCCCCGTGATGTTTGCGCTTGCCCAGGCTCTGCGGCTGGGTATAGAGTCGGTAGAAATCTGCGGTCCGCTGGGCTATGCCAACGAGGGTGACCGCGTGGAGAAACCCGTCAAGAAACAATAGCGTATGCGGCGTCTCGTTCTTTGCTTCTTCTGCTTCCTGACCCTGGTTCCCGCTTTTAGCCGGACTAAGGTGACGGTGAGCGTGCGTGAAACGGCCCAGGCCGTGAAGGGCTGCGGCGAGCGCTATATTGTCCAGGGAAACTACCGGGGCGGCGTGTTTAATTCCGGGGTTGCCGAGTATGCCCTGGCTTCTGGCGACAAGGCCATTCTGGACCGCCTCGTGGAGCAGCTGCTCGCGATAGGACGCGGGGAATACCCCATGTATGCCCGCAATAATTTCCTGCATACCCCGGCAGGTGGCGTTGGCGCCTATATGCTTGCCTGGCACGGTTGTGAGGTGCTCAAGCCCCAGGTCCTGGCGAACCACGCCTATATGTGGGAGAACCAGCCCCGCTCGAGCGACGGCGTGATGAACGCCATCCACAACCGTAAGGACAACCGCATCTTTGTGGACATGCTGGCCACCGTCGCCCCCACCAATCTCTATGGCGGTCTGCTTGCCGGAGAGCCCGGGCATGTGGATTATGCCGTGAAGACTACGCTCTACGTGCTAAAGGACGTCCTCTATGACAAATCTACCGGCCTGGTGCATCAGGCCCGTGGCTGGGGCGATCCCGCCCATATTTCGGAAGACTGCTGGAGCCGCGGCCAGGGTTGGGTTGCCCGCGCACTGATGTGCCTGATGAGGGACCTTCCGGCCAATCATCCGCAGCGGGCCGAGATGGAAGCCTTCTGTGCTTCCTTCTTCAAGTCCCTCGTGAAGTTCCAGGACAAGAACGGCCTCTGGCACCAGGAAGTTACAGACTTCAGTTCCTACCCGGAGACCTCCGGATCGGCCTTCATCCTGGCCGGTCTGGGAACGGCGATCGAATGTGGCATCTTGCCCCAGAAGAAGTACCGTAAGGCTTTTGTCAAGGGCCTGCAGGGTCTGATGAGCTATATCGATCCAGACGGCAGCGTGGGGCACACCTGCAAGGGCTGTCTCAATCCGGGCAAGGGAACCAAGGAAGACTACAAGGCAATGCCCTACTACTTCAACGAAGACCATGCCTTTGGCCCGGTCCTGCTTGCCCTGGCACAGGGCTTGCGGCTGGGCATCGAGACCGTGGAACTCGCTGCCCCCATGGGCAGTGCCAACGAGGGCGACCGTCATGAGAAACCCGAAAAGAAATAACAATATCAATTATTTACCATTATGAACTTCAAATCCATTCTTACCTGCGCAGCCGCCGTGCTGGTCGCATCTACCCTTACCGTTCGCGCCCAGAGCACGGCCGGTACCCCCGAGTACATCAAGAGCCTCACCGCCCACTGGGAGGGCGAGCGTTTCCCCGACGGCCGTCCGAAGGTCTCCGACAACCTCATCGAGCGCCTCAAGAAGGTGGCCATCGAGGATGCCTGGGCCGAACTTATGAAACTCGGCTATCTCAATCAGTATGAAGGTGAGTGGCAGCTGGTCCACGACGATCCCAACGCCTGCATGGCCGGCCGTGTGGTCACCGCCCAGTTCATGCCCATGCGTCCCGACCTTGAGGACGCTGTGATTGAGCAGGGCAAGAAGGAAGGCCGTGACTGGCAGCAGAAGCGTACGGTTTCCTGGGTAATCAACAGCCTGCAGAAGGGCGACGTGTATGTGGCCGACACCTACGACAAAGAGTGGCTCGGCACCGTGGTAGGCTCCAACCTGGGCCGCGGCGTCTACAACCGCACCGGCAACGGTCTCATCACCTACGGCCACGTCCGTGACATCGAAGGCCTGCGCAAGATCGAGGGCTTCAACGCCTGGACCAAGGGCTACGACCCCTCCTACATGCGTCAGACCCTGCTCGTGCACTACAACATCCCCATCCGTATCGGTAAGGTGACCGTCATCCCGGGCGACGTGGTCCTGGCCAAATGGGGCGCCTGCCTCTTCATCCCGGCCCACCTCGTGGAGCACATCGTGCTGACCGCCGAGTTCACCGGCATTTCCGACGAGTTCGCTACCGATATGCAGAACTCCGGAAAGCTTACCGCCGGTCAGGTGGACAGCGTCTGGAGTCCCGAGATCAACAAGATGTTCATGGACTGGGCGAAGAACTACAAGGGCAAACTCCCCATGTCGCTCGAAGAACTGGAGCGCTACCTCAAAGGACGTAACTTCTAGCCTTCTCCTCATGAAGAGGCTCCTTACCATCGCGACCGCCGTCACCGTTTCGTTGGCGGCGGTCGCTGCTCCCAGGGCATCCGACAAGGCGGTCGTTCTTGCCGGAAATGCCCGGTTCACGGTGCTCACGCCGCAATTGGTTCGCATGGAGTGGAGTGCCGACGGGATTTTCGAAGACCGCGCCAGCCTCACCTTCGTGAACCGTGACCTGCCCGTTCCCGCGTTCAAGGCGAGCCGATCGGGCCGGCGGGTGCGTATCCGCACCGAGGCTCTGACCCTGGATTATCGGCCAGACGGGACCGCTTTCTCGGAGGCTAATCTCCGGGTGGAGTTCCTGCTGAACGGTAAGAAGGTGGTTTGGACGCCCGGCTCCCCGGACAGCGGCAACCTCATGGGTACCGCCCGTACCCTGGACCGCTCCCGCGGGCGTGAACTGGGCAAGGGCATCGAACTGGAGAAGGGCATCCTCTCGCGCGACGGCTGGTCGCTTGTAGATGACAGCAAGCGCCATCTGCTGGAGGGCGCGCCCGGCCAGGAATGGGTGGTCTGCCGTCCCGCAGGCGAACGCCAGGACTGGTACCTCTTTGCCTACGGGCACGATTACCGGGGCGCCCTGCGCGACTACGCCCGGGTCTCCGGCGCCGCGCCCATGCCGCCCCGCTACGTGTTCGGCTACTGGTGGAGCCGTTACTGGCAGTACTCCGACAGCGAATTCCGCGACATCATCTCGCGCCTTCGCTCGGTGGATATCCCGGTAGATGTGCTCATCGTGGATATGGACTGGCACGAAACCTGGACGCTCTCGCAATACAAGAGTCCCAAGGATTCGTTTGGCCAGGCCATAGGCTGGACGGGATATACCTGGCAGAAGGAACTCTTCCCGGCGCCGGACCATTTCCTGCAGGACATGCACCGCCTGAACCTCAAAGTGGCGCTCAACCTGCACCCGGCCTCGGGCATCCAGCCTAACGAGGAGGCGTACCCCGCGTTCTGTCGCGACTATGGCTGGGACAAGCCCGGAGAGCCGGTTCCCTTCAAGATCGACGAAAAGAAGTGGGCCCAGAGCTATTATCGGACGGTCCTGGCTCCCTTTGAGCGCGCCGGCGTGGACTTCTGGTGGCTCGACTGGCAGCAGTGGTCCCTCTCCAAGTGGACTCCGGGCCTGTCGAACACCTTCTGGCTCAACCATGTGTTCTTCAATTACGCCCGGGAGAACCATCCCGGCGAGCGTCCCTTCCTCTACCACCGCTGGGGCGGACTGGGCTCGCACCGCTATCCGCTGGGCTTTTCGGGCGATACCTACATTGCCTGGGAGACCCTGGCCTATCAGCCCGAGTTCACCGCCACCTCGGCCAATGTGAACTACGGTTACTGGGGGCACGATCTGGGCGGGCATATGTTTGCCAGCGCCAGCGAACACACCAACCCCGAGCGCTACCTGCGCTGGCTGCAGTTTGGCGTGTTCACTCCGCTCTTCAAGATCCATCCCACCAAGCACCCCAACATAGAGCGCTATCCCTGGCTTTTCCCGGAACAGCTCTTCCGGATGGTGGAGGCCTTCCACCTGCGTTATGCGCTGGTGCCTTACCTCTACAACGCGGCGCGGGCTAATTACGACACGGGCGTGGCTATGTGCCATCCGCTCTACTACGACTGGCCCGAGGCCCCCGAGGCCTATGACTATCGTCAGGAGTACATGCTGGGCGATGACATCCTGGCTACCTGCGTGTCGTCTGCGGCCAACCCTTCTACCGGCCTGTCCAATGTGACGGTCTGGTTCCCGCAGGGAAGCGACTGGTTCGATATGGCAACTGGCGCCTTGCACCGCGGCGGAGAAGTGCATCGGCTGCAGTACACCCTGGACGAGAATCCCTGGTACGTGCGTGCCGGGGCCATCCTGCCCCTGAATCCTGCCCACGTGCGTTCGCTCCAAACCCCGTGCGACACCCTGGTGCTCACCGCAGTGCCCGGCGCCGACGGCAGCCTTTCCTACTACGAGGACGATGGCCACAGCCAGCAGTATCCGCAGCGTTTTGCCCGCACCCAGGTGCGGCAGCAGCGTAGCGGCGGCTCCATCCGCCTTACGGTAGAGCCCCGCCAGGGGAGCTATGAAGGAGCGCCTGCGACGCGTTCCTACGAGTTGCGTTTTCCTTGCACCGCGGTGCCGCTTTCTGTGCGGGTGAACGGCAGGGAGCTTCCCTACAGCCGCTTCCCCTCCGCGGGGCAGTGGACCTACGAGGCCCTCACCCTGGCCCCCACCGTGTATCTGTCCGACTGCCCGGTGGACCGTCTGCTGGAAGTGGAACTCGTGCTCGATTCCGCACACCCGGAGGGCTCGCTCTACGGCCTTCCGGGCCTGTTCTCCCGTTGCCGGCAGATGTCGGAACCCTACAAGATGGAACAGGGCCTGGGTGACCGCTACAAAATGCTGCCACGGGCCTACCTCAAGGTGTCGCAGTGCCCCAACTTCATCCGTGAGGACCCTGCGCGCCTGCCCCAGTTCCTCTCCGACCTCCGCGTGAACCTGCCTGCCTTTGCTGCGGGCCTGCCGCAGGAGACCCTGATCGGGGAGGCCTTCAAACTGCGTCTCAAAGCGCAGATTGCCGATTATCCATTACCTCAATAAAAAGTAATCAGTCCTATGACCCTGCTTTTTACCTTGCTCGCCGGCCTGCTGCTGCGTCCCAGTTTTAATTCCTGCTCCGTCTATCCCCAGGAAGGATGGAAGGGAGACGAAACGGTGGAGTTCCGCCAGGCGGGCGGCGCCTGGGAGCGGCCGGACTTCTTCCGCGGAAGCCTCACCGGGCTCCGGGAAGACACGGCCTACGAATTGCGTATCCTTCGCTCCGGAAAGACGATAGAGAGCGGCAGTTTCCGCACCTGGAAGAGCAACGTCCCCGTGGCCCGCACGATAGAGATCGACCCCGCCTCGTTCCGCGCACCCTGTGTGATCGACGCGCAGGGGAGTCCGGACGGATGGGTGCGCTACACCGTGAAGGGCGGTGCCGTGCTGGAGAACCCCAGCTCGGAGCCCACGTTCATTGTGCGCGGCGCCCGCTATGTGCTGCTGGACGGCATGACGCTGCGCGGTGCCCGCGGGGCGCAGAATGTGATCTTCATTGAGAAGAGTGCGGGTGTGCGCGTGCTGGGCTGCGACATTGCCGGCTGGGGGCGTGAGGGCAAACCCAACTACACCCGCCTCACCGGCGACAAGCGCTTTGGACCCGGAAATGGCCGCTACATCGACGCAAAAGGCAGGGCCATCGACTACGACGGGGCCATCCGCATAGACAAGGGAGCCTCGGAGGTAGTGGTGGAGCGTTGCTATATGCACGACCCCGTGTCGCGCTCCAACGCCTGGTACTATTCCCATCCCAAGGGCCCCCAGGCGGTGATCGTGGCCGGCCCCGACCATTCCACCGTGCTCCGTTGGAACGATTTCGTGGGCTCCGATGCCCACCGCTGGAACGACGCCGTGGAGGGTCCCGGCAACTTCAATACAGACGGCGGCTTTAACCGCGACGCCGACATCTGCGGCAATTTCATGATCTTTGCCGACGACGACTGCATCGAGCTCGACGGCGGCCAGCGCGAGATCCGCTGCTGGGGCAACCGCTTCGAGGGCGCATTCTGCGGCGTCTCGGTGCAGGGCTGCATGGTGGGTCCGTCCTACGTGTTCGACAACCTCTTCAGCGGCCTGGGCGACGAGTATGGCCAGTGTGGTCAGACCGTGAAGACCGGTGGTGGACGGCATGGGGAGACAGCGCACAGTTTTGTGTATGATAATTTGTTCTGGGGCCCCGGGAATGGAATCGTGATGCGCGAGAATCTGGCGCTAGAGGCTTGGAACAACAGTTTCTTTGGCTCCCAGAAGATCAAGGCCCTGGAAAAATCCCCGGCCTCCAAGGCATGGGACAACCGTTTTGGGCTGACGCTCCCCGAACAGGAGCTCGACCCTGGCTATCCGCGCCGGCCGCTTCCCTTCTCCCTTTCGAGGGCCCGCATTTCGGTGGGGCGCTCGCGCGAGCCAGTGGTGATCGACATCACCGGGACGCTGCCCGAGGGGACGCGCATCGAGAAGCCCCAGGCCTTCGATTGGTTTGAGGCCACGCTTTCGGGCCACTCCGTCACGGTGCGTTTCCTGGACGAAAAGATGCACGCGCGCCGCGATTACCGCGGAGCGTTCCTGCTGCGTACCCCGGAGGGCCTTTCGCGTCCAGTGTCGCTCTATGCCACTTCTTCCTACGTGCCGCCGCTGCATGCGGAGCGCCCGGGTGACTTCGCCCTCTATGCCCCCGGATTCAGCCTGGCTCCGGGCGAAACCCGCGAAGTGGTCCTGGATGTGCCCCGGGCAGGGCAGTACTACCTGATGGTTTACGGAAAGAGCCGGAAAGAGGGAAGCAAGAGCTATCGACCCCAGCTGGAAGTGTCCATGGACGGCCAGACGCAGGGCGTGTCCGTCCAGCAGAACTATAAGTATCCTACATGGACCATGATCGCCCCGGGCGGCAACCTGGAATCCATGACCTACGACTGGCAACTGGAAGCGGGCCGTCACCGCCTGCAGCTGAAGGGCCTGCCCATTGGCTGCGACTACGCCTATGAAGCACTGGTGCTTACCGATAACCCCGAATCGTTTGATCCGAACAGAGAGTGATTGAACCATGACTTGTGAAATCAGGCAGCAATCCCAGGTGGATGCGGCGAAATGGGATGAATTCGTGTATGCCAACTCAATGGGCTGGGCCTATTTCCTCTATGAGAAGATAGGCGTGGACCGCTATGTTTCCTACACCAACCTGTCTTTTGCCATCGTGGACAGCGACCATGACGACGAGATTCTTCTGGTGCAGCAACTGCACCGGACCAACAATCACCCCTTCCTCCCGAAATTCTGGAGGTTCAGGGAAAGCCTTACTTCAAGGTGGGGCTTCGTGATCAAGGACAATCTTCCGGGTAAGCATTTCCGGAAGGTGAAAGCGTGTTATGAAGCTTATATCGACGACTACATCTGGGATCACCACATCAAACGTTTCACGATGGACCTGGCGCCTTTGTCGCAGTGGGCCATAGAGCATCGGGATGCTCCAAACCCGGCCATCTTTCTCAGTTTCTCGCCGAGAATCAGGTATACCTACGTGGTAGATCTGTCGAAGCCCGATGACAGGATGCTGGCCGATTGCGAGGAGACTACGCGGCAGGCCATCCGTAAGATCGAGGCCTCAGGCAAGTATGAGATAGTGAAGGCGCGCCCTTGTGAGGAAGATTGCAGGACGTTCATCGGTCTGCACAAGGAAACCTACACCCGGACCCATTGCCGAGGCGGTATCAAGGCGGATTCTTATCACGAAACGATTTTCTATAAATTCATTCCCGCCGGATTCTGTGAGGTTTACTTCCTGAAAGAAAGGGATTCCGGTCTTGTGCTGGCGGCCATAGCCGTGCTCATCTATAAGAATACAGCCTACTATTGGTGGGGCGATTCCAGGAATGAGTTGGAGGTTGGGGTTAATAAGTATCTACTGTTCAATATTATATGCCAGTTGCGGGAGCGTTTCGGCAAAAGCGGTTTCTTTGAGACAGGCGGGGCCTATGCCTATCTGAGAAGTGGCAAATATAAAGGGTTGAACGATTTCAAGAAGTGTTTCGGAACCTTCCTTGTCCCCATCCATCAGGGGACTTATGCAAAGCTCTATCACAAGCGCCGCGGCTGATTATGGTCGAAACAGCGCTTGAATATCCTCCATGTTCAAGGCCTCTTCTACGCGGAAGGGGCCGTTTTTTGTGCGCCGCAACGAATGAAGGAATGCTCCGGATCCCAGGGCTTCACCCCAGTCTCGGGCGAGGGCCCGGATATAAGTGCCTTTGGAACAGTCGATGCGGATGTCGGCCTGCGGCAGTGCGTAGCCCGAAATGTCCGCCACGTGGATCCGTCCGGAGGGGGTGGTGTCCTCAGGCGACGTTGGCTCCCGAAAAGGGAGGGGACCCACGCAGTGGGGAGGATCGCAGGGGGGCACTACCCCCTCCGGAACAGCCCTGAAGCGCAGCAGTTCCAGTTTGTAGAGGGTGATGTGGCTTGCGCGGAGCAGGTCCCCCGCCTCACCCGGGTCGAACGCCCGACCTTCCCGCAAGGCCGCCCGATAGAGTTTGCGGGCGGTCTCATAGACGCGCACTCCGTCTACCGACTTGGCGCTGAACAGCGGCGCAATCTGGTCCTGTTCGCCCAGCGAGTGCTCCAGAAGCCGTCGCAGGCTGTCTTCATTCACGCCGTCAGTGGGGAAGGTCGAGTCAATTTCCTTTTCCAGATCGTATGACGCGGTGGTGGCGCCGAAAGTAACGCCCGCAAGGTATTGCTTGGCTTCAGCCTGGAAAGATTCGGCCAGCCGTGTGGCTTTCCCAATGCAGACAATCAGTACGCCCGTGGCCAGCGGGTCGAGCGTGCCGGCATGGCCAACCTTCAGGCTCCGCTTGCCGAACCACTTGATGGCCATCCATTTGACTTTGCGGATGACATCGGCCGAGGTCCAGCGGTACGGTTTGTCGATGGGCAGGACCAGGCCGTCGGGGTAGTCGTCGATGCTGCGCGAAAGGCGCAGACCGGGCCGGATGACGAGCGGATTCATTGGATCTCCCTCCTCGGGCAGGCACCCGTGTTGGCCCGGTAATGCGTTGCGTAGAGCGACTCCACCACGGGCACCGGACACTGGAACGAACCCGCGCGTACCACGTAGAACTGTTCTTCCACCACGGTGTCCTCTTCCGGGCAGACTTCGTACCAGCGTTCGATGCGCTCGCGCAGCACGTTGCGGTAATTGCCGTACCGGTAGCCGGAAAGCTGTTCCTCGGGCCGCAGGCCGGCGTCGAAGGGCAGGGTGAGACGGACGAAACTCCGGTTCTCGTCGCTCCGCACACGCCAGCGCAGCCGGATCCGGTCGCCCACATGCAGGGGGCCGTCAAACGCCTTGTAGTCCTTGCCCTCCAGCCGCTCCGCCGATACAAGCGCCAGGCTGAAGCCGTTGCCGCTTTCCTTGATGTCGGAGAAGGGGAGCGTGATTTCGTTTTCGAGGGCGAGAACCCGGGCGGAAAGGACCTTGTCGGAACCTTCCAGGACGGAGGCAACGGCCTCGAGACAGGCCGGATCGGCTTTCCATTCCTGGGTTTCTTTCTGCACCATCATCCAGAGACGGATGCCGTCGGCCTCCTCAGCGTGTCCAAAGCGGCTCAGCAATGTGCAGATGAGGCTGTGGGCGTAGAGTTCGCTCTCCAGCAGACCCCGCCATGGCATAACGGCATTGGGATAGTAGACGCCGCCGGAAGGATGCGGTTGGGCGTATTGCAAGAGCGAAATGAGGTCTTTCTGAAGCGACTTGCGCATTTTGGCCGAGGCGCCCAGTTTGATGCCGAGCCGCCGGGCGAGGGCCGGCCCTTCGGAATCGGAGAGCAGGGCGTCGAGGGTGGCGATGCGCCGCGCCTTGGCGAGCGGCATCCCGTTCAGACCCCGCGCTTTAGCGGGCACCAGGGCGCCCCGGACCTGTTTTTTGAAGTTGGCATCGGTCTTCTCCATAAAGGGGACGGAAGCGTAGCGCGCCCGCACGGAGAGATATTGCTCCAGGCTCAGTCCGCCAAACCAGACGGGGCGCTGCTGCTTGTCTGTGATGTATTTGTCGAGATAACGCAGCGCCGGCTCCGCATCGAAGAGCCCGAGCCCCTGCGTGCGTTCGAGCACCAGGGCGGTTATGATGGGCGAGGATTTCATGCCCGCGAACCAGGCGAAGCCCCCGTCTTCGCAGCGACAGGCAAGGAGTTTCTGCAGCACGGCCTCCCCGTCGAAACGGACTTCGTGTCCGAGGCGCCGGCAGATGGCCTGCGCAAGCAGGGCTTTGGACAGGGCGATGGCGTTGTCGCTCGTGGGTTCAATCCATTCGGGCAGGACCTCCCGGATCATATCGATGATGGATATCTCCTTCAGGCGGGCGTCTTTCCCGTCACTGAGGGTAAAGCGGGCGCGAAGATCCGCTTCGAGCCGGCTGCGGTCTGCGCCGCTGGTCAGCAGGGCGGAGTGGGCTTCCGTAAGCGTCTGGACGGCCTTTTGGACAGGCACCCGGATGCGGATACCGTCGGAGGCAAGGGCCTGCTCGTCGGGAACGAAGCGGGCCGTGAGTTCCAGTTCACCCGCAGCGGCGGTGGTCACCGGGATGTCCAGGTTGAGGCTCCCTCTGGCGGGTACGCTCAGCGACTGCTGTTCGGAAGCCTGGCCGCTCCCGCTGAAGGAGAGGCTGAAACGGCCGCGGACGGGCCTGCTGAGGCGGTTCGAAAGCACAACGCGGCAGAGCCAGCGGTCACCTTCATAGAGGCACTGCGGTTCCAGCAGGCTGATCTGCACAGGCAGGGTGACCATCGTGCAGGCGCGCAGCGTCTCGTTGCGCATCCATTTGTCGTGGGCGAAAAGCTGCACCCAGTAGCTGGAGAGTTTGTCGGCCGTGCGGAAACGCAGGCGGACGGTGCCGCTCCCGTCGGAGCGCAGCGAGGGCTCCCAGGCCAGGGTGTTGGCAAAGTTCTCACGCAGCGGCACGTCGGGCGCGGCGTCCTCGGCGGCCTCATCTCCGGCGGCCGGGCTGGCGGCATCCATAACGGCTGATTCCAGGGTCGCGTTCGCGGCGAGCACCATATCAGTTTTTGCCATCTTCACGGCGCCGAGGCTGCGGGTCGTTATGGGAATACCCCAGCCTTCGCTTCCGTCCACGCCAGGGCTGGAACGGGGCGATACCGAGGGCGCGGGGATGCCGGAGGGACGGATGTGGCTCCAGGTATTGGGCATAAGCCGCTCGGTGCTGCAGTCGAAGATGCTCACGGCACATTCCACGTTCCGGGCGGTCTCGATGGTGAATTCATAGTCGGAGCCGGGTTTGGTGGTGTCGAGGAAGCGTGAGAAACGCAGCGGAAGCTCATAGGCCGTTACCGGACGCCGGCGCGTGACGCTATGGCTGTAGGCGCGTTTATTTTGGAAATAGAAGACATTCAGGGTCACTGCATCGGGGTAGGATGCGGCATAGGGGAATCGGACCACTTCCTGCGCCGCTGTGCCGCCCCTGGGCGTGAGCCGCAGCAGGCGCCGGGCGAGCAGCACGTTGCCCGCTCCGTGCAGTTCGGCTACCACCCAGGCGGGCTTTTGTCCGGCCATCACGTCCACGGCCGGGTCGTTCCCCTCCAGGTCCTTGAAACTGTATTCCCGGCGGATTTCCGGTTCGGGCCGCTTGCGGATGCTGATTCCCTTGCTGAAGGTCTGTACCTCTCCGGTGGGGTCCGTCACCTTCACTTCCAGGCTGTACCAGTCCCAATTCTGTGCGCTCCCGGCAACGGGGAAGGCGATTTCAAAGCGCCCGTCCGTCTTTGGATGGAGAACGCCTTCTGCGTGCGGGAGGCCGCTCCGCTGCACGGTATAGGTGATGGTTGCGGCCGAGAGGGGCCGTCCGGCGTAACTCTGGACGGTACCGCCGACACGCAGTTCTTCCAGCGGGAAGTAGTGCGGGCTGTCGGAGTCGAACACCAGGTCGTAGCTGGGCAGCACGAAGTCGTCTACCCGCACTTGTTTGCGCGCCAGGGGCTTGCCGTCAGCGGAAAGGCTCAGGGTGTAATACCCGTTCCGTTCCCCGCGTTTGAGGATGAACGAGCCGTCGACCGAACCGAACTCGTTCGTGCGGAGGTTCTGTCGTGCCAACTCCTCTCCCTTGGCATTGGTGAGCGTCATCTGCACGGGCAGACCCGCGCCCTCGGCGCGAAGGGTCCTGATGCCGTTCCAGACCAGGGCCTTGAAATGCACGGTCTCGTCGGGAGTAAAGGCGCTCCGGTCGGTGAGGATGAGCGCGTGTCGGGCCAGGGGATTTTCGCTCAGGTCGGGGGCGGTGTAGCCCGGGACCGAAAGGGAGCGGGAAAGGCGTGTGCCCTGTCGCACCCGGATCGAAACGCCGCGTTGCCTGGCCGCCACGGCGAAATCTTTGGGAAGGGTGGTGAAGGCATCGAGTTTCAGACGTCCGCTGCTGCGAAACACCTTCCCGTCTTTCAGCAACTCGGCTTCCGCCTCGGAAAGGGGTTCGCCCGTGCGGAAATCGGCCACAAAGACGGCGGGTCCGTCGCTGTTCTCCCGCCAGGCCAGCGAGAGGGTGTATTTCTTATAATCGAGGCGTTCTTCCACCTTGCCCGAAGAGCAGACGAGGGTGTACTCGCCGTCGTCGAGCGCCGGAAGGTTGAGACGCAGGGTGTCGGGCTTGTAGAAGCTCTTCGTCGGATTCTCGAGCAGGGTTTCGTAGCAGGTCTTCTTGTCCTGAAGTACGCGCAGGCTCACTTTGTCGATATTCTGCAGGGCCAGGGTGACGGCGCCGTCTTCCGCCCGGGCGGACAGACGTTTTTCGTTGAGTTGCTCCATGAGCAGGGCGGGTTTGCCGCAGCAGTCGGCGATCTGCTTTTCGCTACCTTTGAAGGCGGCTTTATCCTGTTCGAAACGGCGGCAGTCTTCCAGCAGGGCCAGGAAGTCGTCGGAACGGGCTGTCTGGCTGCGCGAAAGCTCCAGGAAGCGCAGCTCCAGCAAGTCTTCCCGTCCCAGCAGGGCTGCGGCTTTCCCCTTAAATCGGGAACAGAACTGCTCCAGAGCCTGCTTCTGCTGCGTTCGGTCGTATTGCCGGCTGATCTTACCCCCATAGAAGATGAAGGCGTCGAAGGGGTAGCGTCCGCCGCATTCCTGCGTGAGTTCCTCTTCGGCGAAAAGGCTCCAGAGGGCGTATTCGTAGTCGTTCGCAATCAGCTCTTCCAGGACCGTGCGGAACTTATGGAAGCGACCCAGCAGATGGTCGTTCCGGTAGAAGGCCGGGTTGCGCCCCGCCCGGAGGGCCTTTTCCTGTTCATGCACATACTTGAGCGCATCCGCCGCAGGATCGACGCGCCGTTTGTAGAAGACGGCGATGGGGAAACCCGATTCCTCGATCTCCCGGTTCTTCTGCCGTTCCAGCGAGTCGCGCAGTTTCCAGTTGGTCTGCACGCGCGCATAGACCATCTGCTCGCAAGCGTCGTAGTAGTCCCAGGCCAGTTTCCCCTTTTTGGCTTCGCGCTTGATCTGTTCGAGGGCGGCAACCTGATCGGCCGGCCGGTCTTCCCGCTGGGCCTTGTCGAAGGTCGCCCAGAGTTTGACCAGCTCGTGGCCGCGGTCGTCCTGCGCAAAGCAGCGCCCGGGCAGAAGACAGGAAAGGATCGTCAGAAAGAGGAGCGTTCGTTTCATGGTGCGGGGGTTTTAGTCTGCCTCGTTGCAAACATGTTGCCAGAGTGGCAGGGCCTCAGAGACCACGAAGCAACTGCCTCCTATATATATAAGGGCGTCGGGAACGGCTTGTGCCGCTTCCAGGGCGGCCTCTGTCGCCGCGGCTACGCCGGGGAAGACCTTCGTCTGCAGTTCCGGGCGGAGGGCTCCGATGCGCTGTTGCAGCGCTTCTGCAGGGAGGGCGCGCGGCGAATCGGGTGCGCAGAGGAAATACTGTGCCCCTGCGGGCATGAGGGGAACGATGCCTTCCAGATCCTTGTCGGCCATGATGCCGTAGACGATGAAAAGCGGCCGTCCGAGCGCTTCCAGGCGGGAAAAGTTGAGTGCGAGGGCAGGGGGGTTATGGCCGATGTCGGCAAGGACCTCGGGCCGTTCCTGCAGCCGCTCCCAGCGCCCGTGCAGGCCAGTCCGGACGGCGGTATGTCTCAACGCCTGGTCCAGCGTGGACGGGCCGATCCTTCGGAGTGCCGCCGCAACGGGACCTTCGCCCTTTTTTAGCAGCGCCAGCGCGCAGCGCACGGTCTGAAGGTTCTCATTCTGACAGGGGCCCGAAAGGTCGGTCTCCAGTGCTTCGGAAGCGACGCCTTCCCGGTCGGCGAAATGCAGCGGTGCTCCCTGCTCACGCGCAATCCGCTCGAAAACGGGGGCCGTTTCTTCATCGCGGCTACCCACCAGGGCGGGAACGCCCGGCTTGAAGATGCCTGCCTTCTCGGCGGCAATCGCGGAGCGGCTGTTTCCCAACAGGGCGCAGTGGTCCAGGCCGATGCTGGTCACAATGCTCAGCAGGGGTTTCTCGAGGATGTTGGTGCTGTCGAGCCGGCCGCCCAGGCCCACCTCGATGACGGCCACGTCTACCCGTTCCCGGGCGAACCACCAGAAAGCCATCGCTGTCGTGACCTCGAAGAACGAACGGCCTTCCAGCGCCGTCCCGTACCGCTCCAGGAACTCCCACACCGCCTGTTTGCCGATGAGCTCAGGTGCGGGGGGCAACTCCGCCCCCGCACCGAGCAGCTTCATCCGCTCGCGAAAATCGATGAGGTGCGGTGAGGTGTAGAGCCCCACCCGGAGCCCTGCGGCGGCAAGGGCCGAGGCGAGAAAAGAACAGACCGAACCCTTTCCGTTGGTGCCGGCCACGTGAATGCAGGCGAACTGCCGGGATGGATATCCGGTGGCCGTATCGAGCGCGCGCATACCCTCGAGGCCCGGTTTGTAACTGTCGGGCGCGAACCCGGTCGTCTGCACCGAGGGCGACTGCCGGAACAACCGTTCCAGCCGCTCCTGATAGGCTTTCTCGGTCATAAGTCGATGGTCTTCCCTTCCAGGACGGCGTCGGAGTTGGTGAGCGAGATGCTGGTGGTCTTGCCACGAACGTTCACGGATATCTCGTTGGGCTGGGCGCTGCCCGGGGCGGTAATCTCCAGGCCGTCCAACTTGACTTCAAGGTCGTTTTCGACCTGTGCGGCCGTACGGGAGAAGGTGAATTTCGCCGACGACGCCCCCTGCGGATAGTTGAAGCGCAGTCCTTTGATGTCGATCTTCGAAATGTGGCCGAGGGGCTCCTCGTAGGTGTTGGTGGCCGTTGTGGGGCGGAACAGGAAGAATTCCTTAGCCCCGGAACGCATATTCACCGTGAGTCCCTCAATCTGCACGTTGGGCCAGCGCTTCCTGGCCAGTTCCGGCCGTTCGTTGATCTTGTTGTCGAGCCGTCCCAGTTGGAAGATGGAGTTGGTACTGGCCGGGTTCAGGGTGCAGTCCTTCAGGATGATGTCGCAGTCTACGTAGGAGTTGTAGTCGCTGCGGATCGAGAAGAAATAGGTATTGTTGATGGTGCTGTGTTCGTAGAGAATGGTGCCGAAGATGGAGGAAACCGGCATGCCGCGCCCGGTGAGCGTGGAATTGCGCACGGTGATGTCACGCCCGTAGCAGTGGGTGTCGAAGCGTTCGGTATCGGAGTCCTCGAGGAGGGAGTGCTGCAGGTTGTTGCTTCCGAATACGCCCCATTGACAAGCCGAGTGGAGCCGGCGGAAGGTGCAGTTGTAGAGGGCGTTGAGCGAGAAACCGTAGCCGGAATGATCAGTCTCCGAGTAGGTTCCTTCGAAGGTGATGTCCTCACCCAGGACGTTGGTGCTGTTGGAAATGGTGATGCAGCGGTCGTCGGTCCAGCCGTTCTCCGGAGTCACCACCGTGATGTTGGAGAGCCTCAGGTTGTTTTGTGAATCGAAGCGGGCGAGGAAGGTCATGAAGGTAGATTCGATGTCGCGCTCGAAACGCAGGTTGCAGAAGCTCTTTTCTTCGTCGGTGGCGACGCAGTAGCTGGCGTTGATGACCGTGGCCTCGGTCTGATAGGAGGCGCAGGGGCCGTTGGAGCCCACGCCGTCACGCACCAGCACGGCGTCCTTGCGCGTGTGCCCGTAGCCATAGCCTTCCCGCTCCTGTACCCAATACGTATTGTCCTGCAGGATGAGCAGGTGCAGGCCGCTGGCGAGCTCCGGAACGGCCGAATAGTCGGCCGCGTCAATCTGGGCGCCGGTCACCTGGATGCTCTGCCTGACATTGCTCAGGTCGAACAGGTTCAACTTCTTCGAGGTGTTCTTTACTTTGAAGACGGCGTTCTTGAAGTCGGTGTGGAGCGACAGGGGAATGCTTTCGGCATTGGCGGGAATCTCGAGGGAGACGACGCCCACGCCCGTATAGTCGGGGTCTTTCCCCGTGGCGACGGCCATCGAGTGCGCATCGCGCAGGGCGTTGAACCGCTCCTCGGGCGTCTTCGCTTTCGAGAGGTAGTCTTTCACCACGACAGGCCGGTCGTCAATCTCTGCCGTCAGGTTGGTGTAGCGGAGCCGCAACTGCGCCATATGGACGGATCCTGCAGCGGCCAGGGCGAGCCGGAGCCGGGTGTTGGCAGCTCCGCCGTACAGTTCCCAGGTGGAGTTGCTCCCGGTGGAAATGATGTTCCCGCCCGGTATCGTTTCGCCGTTCGGACCGCAGACGACGCACTTGGGCACGTTGGTGGTAATGAGGGTGACGGTTTTCAGGCGTTTGCCTTCTATGGCGGGCAGTTCCATGTAGTCGCCGGCGTCTCCCTTGAAGCGGAACCCTTGCGTGGTATGGCGCGCAATCCCGTCCGAGGCGTAGATGCTGAAGCGGTGACCGCCTTTGTCGGCCGGCATCACGAAATCTGTCTTCACTCCGCGGAATGACCCCTTGTGGTCCGTGAGTGAACTCGACACGGTCGATGCGGCGGGCGTGGCGAATGGCCAGGAGAAAGAGGGGCTTTCCAGGTCTTTGATGAAGACGATTTCGATGTCCTGCGTCTCTTCCGGGACGGTGGGTGTGACGACGGGCGGCGTCTCCGGCTGGGAAGCAGCACCCTCTTCCTCGCCTTTGCGGCAGGAAATCGAGGTCGCAAGGGCGAGCAGAAGGAAGAACGCAAGGAATCGTTTCATAGGACAGGCGATGGGTTATTGGAGGATGGCGCCCGACTGGGCCTGCACCCCGGTTGTAAGCGGGCTTCGGCGGCCGTCGATGATGACTTCCCCGCCCACGGCGCCTTCGCGCCGGAAGAGGAAGGTGACGGGTTTGCCGTCAATGGTAAGGCGCACGCCGTCACAGTCTTTTTCCTGCACCAGCGCCGCCTTCACGGGCTTGTTCATGCTGTCGGGCCCCACGGTAATCACGTTTAGGAACCGCACGTCGGCGCGTTCCTCCGAAGGTTTGAGTTCGATGCGCCAGGCGCCGGTATAGGGCCCCCGCCCTCTTTTCCGGGCGGTTTCCGCCACCTGGGCGGCCACTTTGTCGTCGATGGCGAAATTGCGGTCGCGGACCCAGAACTCCCGGCCCGGACCCCCGATGACGTCGATCTTCCGTTTCTTCGGAAGGAGCGTCTGGCAGAAGAGCCGGCCTCCGCCGGATTCGGCGCTCACCAGGCCGCCTTTCACCGAAGGCTCGTTCTGGAAATGCAGGAGCCAGTCTTTTTCATATTCGGGCTGGTCCGAAGTCACGCGGTCGTAGACCACGAACCAGTCGGGGTAGATGAAGACGAACTGCCGCACGCATTCCCTGGCCTTGCTGCCGTAGCAGGCGGAGGCGTCGGAGGCGAGATAGGTGAAACGTCCGTTCGTCTCGAAGGCCAGCAGCTTTGCCGGCGTATGGCTGGTCTGTCCGCCATAGTTGAGGTTCGCTTCCGGCTCTTTCGTGGTCTGGCCCCAGTGGGGCGGCAGGAGTTCGCCCGGTTTCTGGATGAGGACCAGGTTGTGGGCCACGCTCTGCGCGAACCAGTAGCGCAGGTTGAGGTTGGTCTGTTTTCCCCTGTGACCCGTGTCCAGGGCGAGGTGGTCGTATTTGTAGATGGCGAAGTGGTTTTCGTCGTAGTGGCGGTGGCCGTTCAGCTGTCCGCCTACCTGGAACGAACAGTAGGTGGCGTCCTTGTCCCAGCCCGAACGCATCAGGACCTGACCCGTAGTCTCAAAGTGCCGCGCCCGTAGCGTGGCCTGCTCCAGGTCGGCCGCCCCGTCCGTCGAAGGAGCGTCGCAGAGGAAAGGCATCACGGGGTAATGGCTGTTGTCCATGGTTTTGGAGGGGAGCCAGGGAATCAGACCTCTGATGAATGCCGCCGCCCCAGGATTGCTGCCCGAGAAGAAATGAAGGTAATTGCTGCAGTGCGTGTACATGAGGCGTCCGCCCGTGAAATTCACGTCGTGGTGGCTGTCGCCCGTGCCGGCATGGCGGATGCCGGTAGGCCGGTCCTTGTCGCGAATCCAGGTCCACCATACCCAGTAGGGGAAAAGAGCCATGGAGGGATAGTCGTCGGCGATGTTGCGGCCCGTGGCGGAAATCATGCTGTAGAAGAAGATGAAATGAGACAGCGGATACTCGTCCACGGTGTAATCGAGCGTCTGGGTGATGAGCCCGCCATCGTCGCTCGCGGTCCAGTTGCGGTAGCGGATCACTTCCATATACTTCTCATAACCCGATTCGAGCATGGCGTGCGCTTCCTCGTCGCAGAAGCCGTCACCGTCGGCCGCAAGGCCCGCAAACCAGAGCAGGCGCGCCGTGCCGTAGAAGCCCGTTTCCTTGCTTCCTGGCGGCTGGCGGGGGATGTCGAGTTTCGCCTCCGGCTGGATCAGGCGCACGTGTTCAATCAGGGGTACGATGATTTCCCGCCGCTCTTTCGGGCTGAGCGCCTCATAGATCCAGTCGTAGGCGCAGAGCGCGTTGATGCGGGTCGTGGAGTACCAGGCGACCGGCCGGAGGTTGCGGGTAGCCTGGGTGTAGGCGTCCACCGACACCTGAAGCATCCTTTTAGCCTTTTCCAGATAACGCCGTTCGCCCGTGAAGCGCCAGGCGAGCGCGCATACGGCCGCGCCGCTGCCGAATTCCTTGATGTCCTTGATGGGGGAGCCCTTCGATACGTAGGTGCCGTCCTCCTGCCGTCCGTATTTGCGCACGACCGGTTCGTAGCCCGAGCATATGGGATTGTCGGGCAGGGCGTCCGCCTTCCGGAGCAGGGCCTGAAGATCCTTTTTCGCAGGGCCCTCCGCCCGCCGGACGAGCTCGGGCCAGATGTCGCGGTTGAAAAGGATCCTGGGATGGTCGCTCCTGATTTCCGGGCATGATTCCCGGGCGGGAGCCGGCCATGCGGCAAGGGCGAACAGGAAGAGGAACAGCAATGTCGGTCGTGTGGGCATAGTGGTCCAAAGTTAGGAATAATTCCGCTGAAAACGTTAACTTTGTACCGATATGCTACGCTTTCTTCAACAACCCTCCTTCAAGCCTGAGCAACAGGGCCCCGAGGCCGATGCCCGCTACCGTGCCCTCCGTTGGCAGGTGTTCCTGGGCGCCTTCATCGGTTATGCCGGATTCTATCTGGTAAGAAAGAACCTTTCCATGGCCATCCCCGCTATGGCGCCCCTGGGATTCGACAAGACGGAGCTGGGCTTCGTCCTGGGTCTGAATGCGGCCGCCTACGCCCTCTCCAAATTCCTGATGGGGAGCGTGAGCGACCGTTCCAACGCCCGCGTGTTCCTGCCCCTCGGGCTCATCCTGACGGCCATTTCCATGTGTTTCATGATTGTGCCCATCCAGTTCATCGGGGCGGAGCATAAGGCTCTGGCCATACTGGTGATGGGCGTGCTGAATGCCTGTGTAGGTTGGTTCAACGGGATGGGCTGGCCTCCCTGCGGACGCGTCATGACGCACTGGTTCTCTCCCGGGGAACGCGGCACCATGATGAGCATCTGGAACTGCGCGCACAACGTGGGCGGTGCGCTGGTGGGCCCCATGGCCACCTACGGCGCCGTCTGGTTCGGCAGCTGGTTCTACGGCAGCCACACGGAACTCTATTTCCTCATAGGGACCTTCGCCTTCCCGGCCGCCGTGGCCTTGTTCATCGCCCTGCTCGCCTATGTGCTGCTGCGCGACACGCCCCAGTCCTGCGGCCTTCCGTCCGTGGAAAAATGGCGGAACGACTACCCCAAGAATTATTCCGAGAAGCACGAGCAGGTGCTGTCTACGCGGGAGATCTTCTTCAAGTACGTGCTCAACAACAAGTACCTCTGGTTCATCGCCCTTTCCAACGCCTTTGTATATATGGTACGCTACGGCTGCCTGGACTGGGCCCCAACCATCCTCACGGAAAAGGGGATCGATCTCAAGAGTGCCGGCTGGGCTTACTTCGCCTATGAGTTCGCCGCCATTCCCGGCACGCTGCTCTGCGGCTGGCTGTCGGACCGTCTGTTCAAGGGGAAACGCGCCCTGCCCACCATCCTCTTCATGTTGCTGGTGCTGGTGTTCGTGCTGTTGTACTGGCGTTTCATCGATAACCTCACAATGGTGATTATCTGCCTCATCGGCATCGGGTTCTTCATCTACGGGCCGGTGATGCTGATCGGGGTGCAGGCCCTCGACCTGGCGCCCAAGAACGCGGCCGGCACCGCCGCGGGCCTCACGGGGTTCTTCGGTTATTTCCTGGGTACGTTCATCCTGGCCAACAGCGTCATCGGCTGGGTGGCTCAGACGGCCGGCTGGAGCTGGACTTTCGTGCTCCTGATTGCGGCCTGCCTGCTTTCCATTCTGTTTATGGGCCTGACCCTCAAGGCAGAGTGACGCAGTAGACGGGCGGCAGCCCGCGGGCATTGACGTTCACATAGAGCACACCCTTGTGCAGCACCAGATCCTCCATCTCCTGGGGGATCTGTTGTTGCAGATCGTAGCCCTGCACAGCGCCGGTATCGGTGTCGTAGATGCGGAAACGGGTGGCGATGTAACGGTTTTCGGCTGCGGTCCGGGTGACCTGCGGGGTGGTGCGTTTGTGGGCCGAGAAGACCCAGAGGGCCTTGCGCTCACGGTCGATGAGCCAGCTGGGCGCTCCGAAAATGGGGTCGTAGCCCCGGGTGGCCCAGCCCGAGATGTCGAGGACGATGGTCTGCGCCAGTTCGGCGCGGAAGTTCTTCCCCTTCCGGCTGATGCTCTCTACATAGCAGGTCCATTCAATGTCGCTGCCCACCTTCCCGTTGGTTACGTACAGCAGCGGGAAAGAGGCGCCCCTTGCCTTCTCCACGCCGAATTCGGCGTTGTTGGCGTGGTTGTCGGGCCGGGACGAAGCCAGCGTCCCCGGAGTTCCATGCCCTGCTGTGCGGCCGTGCGGCCCTCGCGGGCGAGAAACAGGGAACATTCCTGCGCCCAGGCCGCCCGGGACAGGAATAGCAGGGTGAGAAGGAAGAGCAGTCTTTTCATGGGCAGATTCATTCTTCGGCACGAAGATAGGGCTTTTCTTGCTTTTATTCGTATCTTGCAGGACAAAACAAAGCCTATGAACGCAGCAGCAGTCATTCTTTGCGCCGGGAAAGGAACCCGGATGAACGATAATTCCAGAAATAAAGTCTGTTTCGATTGTGCCGGAACGCCCGTGGTGCGCCGCATCGTGCACGCCATGCGCGCGGCGGGCGTGAGCCGTTTCGCCGTGGTGGTGGGGCATCAGGCCCAGACCGTTATGGACGCCCTTGACGGCGAGGAGGGCGTGTTCTACGTCTACCAGAAGGAGCAGAAGGGAACGGGCCACGCCGCGCTGTGCGGCCTGAGCGCCCTGCGTTCCCTGGGTTTTGACGGCCCGGTCATCGTGTCCATGGGCGATAAGATCATCTCCGCGCAGGTGATCGGCGGCCTGCTCGCGCGGGCCGGCGCAGCGAAAGCCGTGTGGGGCGTACAGCCCGTGGCGGCAAACCCCCAGGGCGGCCGGGTGATCGTGTCCGACGGTACGCCCTTCGGCGTCATCGAACTGGCCGATGCGGCCCTCATGTCCCTCTCCGGTAAGGAGCCGGAACAGTGGGAGGGTATTTTGAACGGGCTCGGACTCAACGAGAAAAAGCGGCGGAAGGTCCTTCGTCAGGCGCGTGAAAAAGCGCCGGAAGACAGCGTGGAACTGGGTGGACGGCGTTTCTCCGCCGCCGAAGTGCTCGCCACGCCCTGGGCCAACGCTGCGCTCTACTGTTTCGACCTGGCTTCGGCCCTCGAGGCCATCGGCACCCTGGGCAGCGATAACGCCCAGGGCGAAGTGTACCTTACCGATACCCTGGCCTGGTTCGCCGCCCGCAAGGAGGCGGTCCTCTACGAGATTCTAGACCCCGAAGACATGCTGACCTTCAGCACCAAACCGGAACTGCGTGAGATCGGCACCCACTTCATGCGCAGCGTGTCCTCTTTCATGGATGACCTGCGCAGCGGTGCGCTCGACCCGGCGCTGCGCAGCATCTATGGTCCGCTCTCGGAAGAGCAGAAACCCCGCTACCTGGCCCTTCTGGAGTTTTTTAAAAAGCGCTACGGCGACCGGAAGGTACTCATTACCCGTTCTCCCGGCCGTGTGAACCTGATGGGACGGCACATCGACCACCGGGGCGGCGGCATTAATGTGATGGCCACCGACTGTGATACCCTGTTCGTGGTTGCCATGCGGCCCGACGACGAAGTGCACATCGCCAACATCGACCCGCAGTTCCCCGAAAGGAGTTTTTCCATCTCGCAGACCCTCGGCCTTGCCCCGCACGAGGACTGGCTGGCCTATCTGGACGCGGAGCCCGTGGTGGCCGCCCTGCGGGAGACCCGGGGCGACTGGAGCAACTACGTGAAGTCTTCGGTGCTGCGTTTCCAGCTCGAGAGCGACATGCCCCTCTGCGGCATGGATATGGCCGCCAGCGGCTGTATCCCCGTGGCCGCGGGACTGTCGTCTTCATCGAGCATCGTGGTGGCGGTGAGCGAGGCGGTTGTGGCGCTCAACAGTTTGAATATCAGCCGGCAGCGTTTTATCGACCTCTGTGGTGAAGGAGAGTGGTTCGTGGGGTCGAGAGGCGGCGCGGGTGACCATGCCGCCATGAAGTGCTCTGCCCGCGGACGCATCACGCACCTCGATTTCAAGCCTTTCCGTGTGGGGGACAGCGTGCCCTTCTCGGAGCGTTATGCCATCGTGGTGGCCGACAGCTGCACAAAGGCCAAGAAGTCGGAGGGCAGCAAAGACATCTTCAATTCCCGGGTGGCTTCGTACGAGTTCGCCTTTATGTTGCTCAAGAAGCGCTTCCCTGAATGCGACCTGCACGAGTTCCGGGATATCGCCGCCCAGCGGCCCTGGTCTTCGGTGTACCGGATGCTCAAGGTCCTTCCGGAGGCGGCTACGCGCGCTGAACTGGTGAAGGCCCTGCCCGAGTATGCGGAGCGGGTGGCGCAGATTTTCGCCTCGCACGCCGATCCCGGTTTTTACGATCTGCGCGGGGTGACGATGTTCGGCATTGCGGAGTGCCTGCGTTCGCTCAGGTGCATGGACCTGCTCGCCGACGGGCGTTACGCCGAGCTGGGTGAGATGATGAAGGTGAGCCACGACGGCGACCGCCTCGTGGAAGAGACCTTCTCCGACAGGCGGCTTGAGGAACTGGCGGCCCGGGAATACGACCCGGCCCTCATTGGAGGCGGATACAACTGTTCCACGCCGGCGATCGATGCGCTCTGCGACCTGCTGAACGCCACACCCGGCGTGCTCGGCAGCCAGATCGTGGGTGCGGGCCTGGGCGGCTGCATCGTGGCGCTGGTCCGGAAGGAGTCGGCGCCCGCAGTCCTCGAGCTGCTGGGTCGCGAATACTACGACAAAAACGGGTATCCGCACTCCGCGCACGTGTTCGTGCCGTCTTCGGGTTCCGCCGTCCTTTTCTGATGCCCCGGGTGAACACGCTCCTTGCAGAGATGCTTGCCAGGGCCAACCCGGCGCTGGTCCCCGGTCTGTCCCGCTTTTTCAAGACGGGACCGGGTCAATACGGCGAAGGCGACCGCTTCCTGGGCATCAAAGTGCCGGTGACGCGGGAAGTGGTGGGCCGCTGCTGGCGGGCGTGTGGCTTTCCCGAGTTGGAGGAGTGTATGGCCAGCCCCTGGCACGAAGTGCGGCTCGCGGGGCTGCTCAGCCTGGTGGAGATCTTCCGTCACGCCCGCAAGGACCCAGTGCTGCAGGAGCGCTGCATCGATTTCTATCTTTCCCACACCGCCGGGATCAACAACTGGGACCTGGTGGACCTGTCTTGCTATCCGCTGCTCGGTGAATGGCTGCTCCATAAGGACGACCGCAGCCTGCTTTATGACCTGGCCCGGGACGGAAAGACCATCTGGGAGCAACGCATCGGGATGGTAAGCACCATGACCTTTGTGCGCCACGGCCAGTTGGACGACTGCTTCGCCATTGCCGATATCCTGCTGCATCATCCGCACGACCTCATCCACAAGGCGGTGGGCTGGTTGCTCCGCGAGGCCGGAAAACGGGACAATTCGGCCCTGGAGTCCTGGCTCGCGCCCCGTTACGCGACCATGCCCCGCACTATGCTGCGTTATGCCATTGAGAAGTTTCCCGACGAAGAACGACATCAATATCTGAAATGAAAGGACTCATCCTTACCCTTTGTCTTCTCGTGCCGGGCCGAAAGATTGTTTCCGGGCATGAGGAGGTGGAGACGGCGCTGGTGAAACTCTACCGCGCGACGGGAGACAAACGTTACCTCGACCTGTCGTATTACCTGCTCGAGTGCCGGGAAGACGGGGGAGAAGGTGATACGAAACGGCAGAATCACAAGCCTGTGCGCATCGTAAAGGCTGACGGGCGGGTTGAGGCGCTCAGGGGGCGGATTGCCGTGGAACGGGGGCCCTTCGTTACCCGGAAGAATGAATCCGGATTCGTCGGCCTCACGGACACGGAGCGCAATCTGGAATTCGTTCCGTACTACCGCCACGCGCAGGAGGGAATCACCCAGATGAGCGTCTGGCTAAACGAAAATTGTGAATAATAAATGATATTATGAAAAGGATTATGAAACTTCTGGGATGCCTGCTGCTTTGCCAACTGGCCCTTTCCTGCAGTTCGCATCTGCCTAAATCGCCCGACTACGGGAAGTATGACGCTTCCTTCGACAAGGTGTTCGAAGACATTACGCAAATCAACCCCGTTGACGAACTCCATTCCCTGGTCGTGCTGCAAGGCGGAAAACTGATCTATGACCGCCACGACGCCGCCCACTCCCTGACTTCCAGGCACGTCCTGTGGAGCGCGAGCAAGAGTTTTACTTCCCTTGCCGCCGGATTCGCGATCCAGGACGGCCTTCTTTCGCTCGACGACAAGGTCATCGGCTTCTTCGGCCCCGAAGACCTGCCGGAGGAGATCTCGCCCAATCTGCAGAAAATGACGGTAAGGGACCTCCTGATCATGTCGTCCGGTTTTTCCAAAGACCTCATCGGCGAAGCGCGAAGCCTTGAGAAGGCCGCCAAGTCCACGCTGTCCACCAGTTTTAGTTTCGAACCGGGCAGCAGATACCGCTACAACTCGATGAACACCTATCTGGTCGCCGTCATCGTCTCGAAAGTCACCGGGCAGGCACTGGACGAATACCTCAACGTCAAGTTGTTCAAGCCCCTCGGCATCAAGGACTGGTACTGGGAAAGGACCCGCGAAGGGTACTGCTGCGGCGGCTGGGGCCTGTACCTGAGCCCCGAGTCCATGGCCAAGGCGGGACAGTTCCTGCTCCAGGAAGGAAAGTGGAAGGGAAAGCAGCTTCTGAACGCTTCCTATATCCGCGAGGCCACCTCCGCACACATCCTGCAGTATGAGTTGGATGAGCTGACGCCAGAAGAGGTCGAGAACCTTCCCAACAACGACTGGCGCCAAGGTTACGGCTACCAGTTCTGGAAGATAACGCACGGTGCCTACAAGATGTCGGGCGCCCGCTGCCAGTGGGTGATCGTCATCCCCGACAAGGACGCCGTCATCGTCGTGACCTCCTACTGTTCGAACGGACAGAAACTGACCGACTCGATCTGGAAGAACGTCTACCCCCTGCTGTAATGAAAAAGTTTCTTGTCACTGTGGGCTTGCTGACGTCACCCTCATCGGCGAACTCACCGGTTTTCTGGACAAGATGCTTTAGAAGAATCAAAACTATTCTTATATTTGACCCTGTTAACCAATTGCATTTCTAACCATGAAAAGAATCCTTATCACTCTTGCGCTCCTGATATCTTCAGCCAGCTTTGCCTTCGCACAGGACGGATCCACAATGCTTGTCGGAGGCGGTTTTTATGCCGCAAAGCAGGTATCTGAGGGCGGTGGAACTACCGAAACTTGCAGCGGACCGGGTTTTTACCTTGCCGCAGGTATGAGCAACAACCTTTTCAAAGCGATCGACTATACCATGGAGTTCTTCTACGAGACCTACTCCCTCGACACCAGCAACAGTATGGCCGACGGATCCCTGAATGAATCCAATATCGGTTACGACATAAAGCTGATGATGAACTTCCCCGCATCTGATTCGATGGCCCTGCTTCCGTATGTCGGTTGCGCATTTATGTATGGACTCAGTTCCAAAGGGACGACGACCGTCGGAGGCACGAATACTACCTACAACAGCTACAATTCCGATGACATGGGCGGCGTCAATTACCAGAGGATGGACACTTTCCTTATCGCCGGAGCCGCTGTCAACGTCGGGCCTTCGATCCGTGTGGACATCGGCGCCTGGTTCGGTATGTGGAACCGTATCACCAACGTAGAGGGCGCAAAGACCAAGGACGGCACCAATCTCCGTCTGGGCGTCTACTATATGTTCTAGGAGCCGGTTATTCGTGATTCCGTTGGGATTCGAACCCAAGACCCACAGCTTAGAAGGCTGTTGCTCTATCCAACTGAGCTACGGAACCGATTGTTGCCGGAAAGGCAGGCAAATATACGGATTTTTCGTCAATCCGCGTGGAGGACGTCGTTTTTGACGGGGCTGCGCAGAGTGGTACGCCCGTAGGAAACCAGCCCCAGCACGATGACGAGCAGCGCGTGGAGTTCGTGGCTGAGCATGGCGAAGAGCAGGCCTGATTCTTCGGCGGCGCCGTAGATGCTCACGATGGTGAGGCGCAGCAGATAGTGGTAGGCGCCGATTCCGCCCGGCACCGGGATGATGGAGGCGATGTTGCCCACGGCCGACAGGAACAGGGCGTCTGAGGCGCCGAGCCCGGACAGTTCCGGGATGGCCTTGAGGACGAACCAGCTCATAAGCAGGTACATAGTCCAGATGAGGGCGGTGTAGACGAAGAACACACCCTTGCGTTCCATCTTGAAGAAACTGACGAATCCGTCTCCGAATCCGGTGAAACGGGCCGCGATGCGTCCCAGCAGCGGCACGCGGTCGCGGTAACGGAAGACGGTCCACACCGCCGCGGCGAAAACGAGCAGCAGGATAACGAGCACGACCAGCAGGGAACGGCGGGTGGTAAGGGGCGCCCAGATGTTGACGGCGAAGAAATCGCCGAAAATGTCGCGTCCCAGCACGGCGGCCAGCACGAAGATGACGCCCACCGCGGCGAAATCCCAGATGCGCTCCATCACGGCCGTCCCGAGCACGCGCTCGAAGGGGAGACCCTTGTGGGCGACGATGCCGCTGCGGACCAGTTCTCCCGCCCCGGGGAAGAGCACGTTGGCGAGATTGCCCACGTTTGCGGCGTCCCAGGCCGTGCGGAACCGTGTACCGGGGTCGAGCGGACGGAGCATCTGCTTCCAGCGGGCGGCGCGCAGCGCCAGGGCGATGACGGAGCTGGCGAAGAACAGGACGATGAAGCCCCAGCGGGTGGAACGGAGCCCCAGCCAGAAGGCTTTCCACTCTATCCCGCGGCAGGCAAGCCAGACCAGCACCCCTGCCAGCAGGAAGGAAAGGGTGTAGCGAAGGGCTTTTCCGGTCTTTTCGTTCATCGGGGCAAAGTTAGGGCAAATCGCAGAAAAATCCTTATTTTTGTAAGCAATATAAGTGCCATGAAATCAATTCTCGGAATAGGTAACGCGCTCACGGACATCCTGGCCGTGCTGCCCGACGACAGCCTCCTGCAGCAGTACCACCTGCCCCGCGGAAGTATGCAGCACGTAGACGCGGAGACGGGCGACCGGATCTGGGCCTCGCTGCGGCCGCTGGGCGTGCATTATGTAGCCGGCGGATCGGCGGCCAACACCATCACCTGCACCGCCATCTTCGGTATGCCTTCGGGCTTTATCGGGAAGGTGGGCGACGACGAGCTGGGCCACCTTTTCCAGAGCGACCAGGAACAATATGGCGTGCGCAGCACCATCTTCAAGGGAAAGAATGCGTCGGGCCGCTCGATGGTCTTCATCACCGGGGCCAATGCGGAACGCACCTTCGCCGTGTATCTGGGCGCCGCGCTGGAGCTCGTGCCCGAAGACCTCAAACCCGAGTACTTCAAAGGCTACGACTATTTCCACATAGAGGGTTATCTGGTTCAGAACCAGGCCCTCATCCGCAGGGCCGTCGAGATGGCCCGCGAGGCCGGATGCATCATCTCGCTCGACATGGCCTCCTACAACGTGGTGGAGTCGAACGCCGCCTTCCTGCACGATATCGTGGACCGTTATGTCGATATCGTCTTTGCCAACGAGACCGAGTCGCGTGCCTTCACCAAGCTTGCCGACCCGCGCGAGGCCCTTTCGGAGATCGCGCGTCATTGCAAGGTGGCGGTGGTCAAGGTGGGGAAAGACGGCAGCTGGGTGCGTTCCGGAGAGGAGGAGTACTACATTCCCGCCTGGCCCGCAAAACCCGTCGACGCCACCGGTGCGGGCGATACCTATGCGGCCGGTTTCCTCTACGCCCATTCGCTCGGGCTGCCCTTGAAGGTCTGCGGCGACGTGGGCTCGGCCCTGGCGGCCAAGGTGGTGGAAGTGATCGGCACCAAGATCGATATACCCCGCTGGCGCGAAGCCAAGGCGGAAATCAGGGAACTGATCGGAAATGTACAGGATGCCTAGTTTCATCACGGAGTTCTTCCGCAGCCGGGCGCTGCGGCGCGACGCCTCGCCGGTGCCCACCGGCTTCGCGCCGCTCTCGCGCGTGCGCAAGGCTGCCGTCTTCGTGGACGGCAGCGCGCCCGACGGCGGCCGGGTCATCTCCGCCGTCCGTGCCTGGTTCGACGCCCAGGGGAAGGAGGTCTCGGTCTATGTGCTCAACCTTTCCGACGTGCAGTTCCTGGGCGAAGGCCCCCTGCAGGCCGCGTTCCTCCACAAGAAGGATGTCAACTGGTATGGACGCATCCGCCGCAGGCGCCGTACGCCTCAGGTCGACCGGGACGTCGACCTCTTCATCTCGCTCATCCCCGAGCCGCATTTCGCCGTCCTGCACGCCGCTGTGAGCAGCAGGGCCGTATTCAAGGTGGGCCGTTCCGACACGCCGGAACAGCTCTTCGACCTCGTGGTCCGCGACCGGGACGGCCAGCCCTCCAGCCAGGGAGAGGTGTTCTCCACCATTACCGGAATTCTCGAGAAGGTGCAATGAAGAAGTATCTGCTTGTCTTTCTCATCTCCATGGTGCCCCTCATCGAACTCAGGGGTGCGATTCCCTATGCGGTGGGTTTCGGACTGCCCATCGTGCCCTCGTGTATCGTGGCCGTGATCGGGAACATGCTTCCCGTCCCCTTCATCTTCCTCTTTGCCCGCCGCGTGCTGGAATGGGGTAAGGATAAACCGTTCATCGGTCGTTTTTTCTCCTGGTGCCTGGAAAAGGGAGAGAAGGGTGGACGAAAGCTGGAATCGAAGGCGGGCCTGGGTCTTTATGTGGCGCTGCTCCTGTTCGTGGGCATACCGCTGCCGGGGACGGGCGCCTGGTCGGGCACGCTCGCCGCGAGTCTGCTGAATATGGATTTCAAGAAAAGCGTCCTCTTTGTACTGCTGGGGGTGCTGCTCGCCGGCGGCATCATGCTGGCGGGTTCGCTCGGCGTCTTCGGCGCCATCCGCTTCCTGAATTAGCGCAATACCAGCTCCACCGGACAATGGTCGGAGCCGTACACCTCGTTGTGGATGTCGGTACTGGCAATCCGCTCCCGCAGACTGTCCGACACCAGGAAATAATCGATCCTCCAGCCCACGTTCCGTTCACGCGCGGCCATGCGGTACGACCACCAGGAGTATTTCACCTCCTCCGGGTGCTGGAAGCGCCAGCTGTCGGTGAAGCCCGATGCGAGCAGTTCGCTCATCTTGCCGCGTTCTTCATCGCTGAAACCGGGATTGAAGTGGTTGGTGGCCGGGTTCTTGAGGTCTATCTCCTGGTGCGCCACGTTCATATCGCCGCAGATTACCACGCCCTTTTTGCGGGCCAACCCGCCCACGTAGGCGCGAAAGGCGTCTTCCCAGCGCATCCGGTAGTCGAGCCGGCGCAGGCCGTCCTGTGCGTTGGGCACATACACGTTCACCAGAAAGAAGTCTTCGAACTCGAGGGTGAGCGCCCGTCCTTCATGGTCGTGCTCGTCGATGCCCAGGCCGCGTCGGACGGAAAGGGGTTCGCGCCGCGTGTAGACGGCCGTTCCGGAGTAACCTTTCTTGTCGGCATAATCCCAGAAGGAACGGTAGCCGAGGAATTCCAGGTCAATCTGACCCTCCTGCAACTTGGTCTCCTGCAGGCAGAAGCAGTCGGCGTCGAGCGAGAGGAACTGCTCGGCGAACCCCTTGCCCGCCACGGCCCGCAGACCGTTCACGTTCCAGGATATGAATTTCATTCCAGCGTCCATTCCGCTCCGTCCTTGGTGTCCTTCACCACAATGCCCAGGGCCTTGAGGCTGTCGCGGATGTGGTCCGACGTGGCCCAGTCCTTTGCGGCCTTGGCGGTGGCCCGCTGTTCCAGAACCATCTGCATGAGGCCGTCGATGATCTTTCCGTCGCCGCCGGCGGCCGATTCATCGTCACGCAGGCCCAGCACGCCGAAGACGATGTCGCGGAACAACTGCACGAGCGTGGCTTGGTCGCCCGCGCCCAGGCTGAGTTTTCCGTCTTTGGCAATGTTGATGATGCGCACGGCCTCGAAGATGTGCGACAGGGCCACGGGGGTGTTGAGATCGTCGCAGAGGGCCTCATAGACCCCTTCGAACACGGCCTTGATCTCTGCGTTTTCCGCAGTGCACCCGTCGGGCGCGACGGCATCGGACAGCTGACCGTAGGGGAGCGCGCCGATGGCCTCGCCGGTGAGGGCGGAGAGGTCGCGGGCGGCCTGGAGCACCCGTTTCAGGCCCTTTTCGGCCGCCTGCAGGGCTTCGTTCGAGAAGTCCAGCGTGCCGCGGTAATGGGCCTGCAGGATGAAGAAACGCACGGTCATGGGGCTGTAGGCCCGGTCCAGCTTGGGATGGTCGCCGGCGAAGAGCTGCGGAAGCGTGATGAAATTGCCCAGACTCTTGCCCATCTTCTGTCCGCCGATGGTAATCATGTTGTTGTGTACCCAGTAGCGAACGCCCTGCGTGCCGCGCGAGGCCTGGTTCTGCGCAATCTCGCATTCGTGGTGGGGAAACATCAGGTCCATCCCGCCGCCGTGGATGTCAAACTCGCGGCCCAGATACTTTTCTCCCATGACTGAGCACTCCAGATGCCAGCCTGGGAAGCCTTCTCCCCAGGGGGAAGGCCAGTGCATGATGTGCTCCGGCTCCGCCTTTTTCCAGAGGGCGAAGTCGAAAGGGGCCTTCTTGTCGCTCTGGCCGTCGAGGTTGCGCGTGCCTTCACGGGTATCGTCGAGGCTGCGCCCCGAGAGGATTCCGTAGTGGAAGTCGCGGTTGTATTTCTCCACGTCGAAATAGACGCTGCCGTTGCTTTCGTAGGCGTAACCCGCCGCGAGGATCTTCTTCACCGCCTCGATCTGCTCCACGATGTGCCCCGATGCGCGCGGCTCGATGGAGGGCGGCGCCACGTTCAGCAGCCGCATGGCCTCGTGGTAGCGGAGGGTGTAGGCCTGCACCACTTCCATGGGCTCCAGCTGTTCCAGACGGGCCTTCTTGGCAATCTTGTCTTCCCCCTCGTCGGCATCGTGCTCCAGATGCCCCACGTCGGTGATGTTCCGCACGTAGCGCACCTTGTAACCGAGGTGCCGGAGGAACTTGAACAGCACGTCGTAGGTGACGCCGGGACGGGCGTGGCCCAGGTGGGCGTCGCCGTAAACGGTGGGGCCGCAGACATACATGCCCACGTGTCCGGGCGTGAGCGGCCGGAACAGTTCCTTCTCGTGCGAGAGCGTATTGACCAGATATAAACTCTTCATAAATAAGGGATTCCTAAAGCTGATAGATTTCTGAACGGTAGAGGATACGGTAGTCGCCGCTGCCCGCATCGAGCACGAACACCTGATAGCTGGTGCCTCCTTCGTAGACGCGGATGACCACGTGGCCTGCAGGCGGGAACTGGGCCCATCGTTCCTCTCCCAGGAGCTTCCGTCCGGCGTCGCCCGTGACGAACAGCTGCCGTTTCCCTTTACCCTGCGGGTCTTTGTAGCGGTCGAAGGTGTCTTTCCAGGGGTGCTTGGTTTCCGATGCCGGGATCACGATCACGTCGGGGCGCGTCTTCCAGAGGAAATAGGGATTGGAAGAGTCGCGCGTGCCGTGGTGGTCGGCCTTCATGGCCGTTACGGGCCCCACGATGTCGGCGATGACCGATTCGTAGTCGCGGTTGAATTTCGCCGTGGTGGGCCAGTTGTTGCCCGGCAGGTCGCCCCCGTTGTAGTAGGAGAAGGGGCCGTAGTCGAGCCGGAAAACGGTGCTGAACATGTTCTCGTCGAACTGTTCCGGATCCTCTTCCTTGGTGTAGAGCGGGCGGCTCTTGAGGCCTTTCCCCGTGGTGACGCGGGCGTTGGCGGCAATGTTCCAAACACGGAACAGGTCCTTGTATTTCTTGGGATTATGCTTCAGGGTGAATTGTTTCGTGCTGCCAATCGCGAACTGCTCCGCCACGCTGCCATTGTGTTCCGCCTGCCAATGGACGAACTTGATGTATTCGTCGACACTGGTCTTGCAGTGGCGCTGCACGGCCTTGCGGGAGGGAAAGTCGTAGCCGGGCCAGCCGCGGTCCACGATCTTGCCGAAATGGATCTGTTCCCCCACCTCCATGATGCCGCAGAGACCGTAGTGCGGGCCCGGTTTGAGGGCGAGGGCGTTACCCAGATGGTCTGCGTGGAAATGGGTCAGGAGGAAGTAGTCTACCGTCTGGGGATGCGGCAGGCCCTGCGAGTGGTCGAGGATGTACTTGGCGATCCACTGCCCGGGCGTGCGTCCGTCATAGGGTAGCGGATGGCTCACTTCCCAGAGCGGAACGCCCGTCATGTCTCCGGCGTCGATGAGCCAGGTGGTCCCGTCCGGAAGGATGAGGAAGTTGGCGTCACCTTTTCCGGTGGCCAAGGTGTGGATATCGAGCCAGCCTTCCTTCCAGGTGGGCAGTTGCTCCTGAGCCCTTGCACCCAGGCAGAGCAGCAGGACGGAGATACAGATGCAGATTCTTCTCATAGGCTTACGCAAAGATAATCATTTCTGCATTTGCATCAATCAAAAGTGTTATATTCGCGCTGGAGTTCGCAAATCATGAAAGTCACCAGGCTGCTGGACATACACACCCGCAAGGACTTATACCGCTGGTATCTGGAGAACCATGAAACGGTTTCCGATTTCTGGCTGCGGGTCAACCGGGCCCAGGTCGACTGCCCCGGTGTAGTTCGTTATGTAGACGCCGTTGAGGTGGCGCTGTGCTTCGGTTGGATAGACAGTACCATGAAGCGCATCGACGATGGCAAGCCCATCCAGCATTTCACTCCGCGCAGGAAAGGGAGCAACTGGTGCGAACAGAACCTGGTGCGGTGCCGCCGGCTCGTCGGGTTGGGAGAAATGACCCCGGCCGGGCTGGCTGCGGCCCCGGACCTGGACCTCGGGCATTTCGTTTTCGAAGACTGGGTAATCCGTGCCATCAAGGCCGACAAACAGGCTTGGAAGAACTACAAGACCTTTCCGGAGAACTATCGCCGGATTAAAGTAGACCGCATCCAGCACTATCAGCGCACGGGCCGGCCGGAATACGCACAGAAAACGTTGCAAAAGTTTATCCGAGACTGCCACGCCGGCAAGATGCAATCCGGCTGGAGCGACTTCGGAAGGTTGGGCCAGTGGTAGTTACGGCGCACGGAAGAGAACTTCCAGGCCGTCGGACGCGGCGCGGATGGGCTCCGGCAGGGTGGCGTCTATATCCTTGGGATGCAGTACTGATGCCATGTGGGTCAGGTATACGTGCTGCCCTTTCGCCAGATGGAGCCGGTTCGTCTTCAACAAAACCCGTACGATATTCGCCACGGTGGCGGTACTGGAATGGCAGAAGATCCGCTTGTCGTCCGGGTCGCTCATGGTCGCTTCCATGATGAGTCCGGTAAGGCCATAGCCTTCCAGGTGCGCGTCGATGCCGATCAGCCGGGCCGACGCGGAAGCGATTCCAAGGAATGTACGTCTGTTCATAGCAGTCCAAAGATACGAAAAACCCATCAATGCGCAAAGCTGGCAACGCACCGCTGCGGTGGGCTCTGTGAAAGGCCCTCCTCGCGGCGGCGGCGCGACCTGGAGCAGTTTTCCGGGGTTTCTGTTCCAGATCCCCGTTTTTTTAGGGGGACCTGTATCACTTTCCCGGGATTTCTGCAACAGGTCCTGGCTTTTTCGGTGGGATCTGGAGCGGTTTTTCCGTTTTTCTGTTCTAGGTCCCTGGTTTTTGAGGGGGACCAGGAACACTTTTCCTGGATTTCTGCTCCAGGTCAGTGGTTTAGTCTAGGGCTCGGTATGGTGCCGGCGGTTCCGGCCTCCCGCCAGAGGGCGGGCATCCGGCGGTCCTCAGACCGCCCGGCGGAGAGCGGGACGGAGCCCGAAGGGCGATGTCGGTAGCTCGGGAGCTGCGGGGGTAGCGAACGGAGCGCAGCGGAGGTGAGCGGATAAGGGGGTAGCGCCCCCTCAAATGGTCCGCCGTGGTGGGAGGACCGGGCCGCCGGCCACCAGGAAGGCAAAAAAGAGACCGGTCCGTGAGGGCCGGTCTCCGTAATAACGCCTTGCGGCGTACCTTTACAGGTTCTCGAGTTCCTGTGCGGCTTCGTCCTTGCGCCCCACGATGATGTCCTGGTAGTCCTTGAGACCGGTACCGGCCGGAATCAGGTGACCGCAGATGACATTTTCCTTGAGGCCTTCGAGGTGGTCGACGCGGGCGCGGATAGCGGCCTCGCTGAGCACCTTGGTGGTCTCCTGGAAGGAGGCAGCGGAGATGAAGCTCTTGGTCCGCAGGGCGGCACGGGTGATACCCTGAAGCATCAGACGTGCGGTTGCGGGCTCTGCAGGACGGGTGGTCATCATCTTCAGACCCTGACGCTGGAGCGAAGCGTTTTCGCTCTGCATGTCACGAGCCGAGACGAGATCGCCCTCCCGGAACTTCTGCGAATCTCCGGCAGAAAGAACGATGTGCTTGCCGTAGATCTTGTCGTTGACGTCCATAAACTGCCATTTGTCGACAAGTTCTTCGGGCAGGAATTCGGTATCGCCCGGATGGGTGATTTCCACTTTGCGCATCATCTGGCGCACAATGATCTCGAAGTGCTTGTCGTTGATCTTCACGCCCTGGAGGCGGTAGACGGCCTGCACTTCGTTCACAATGTACTCCTGCGCCTTCACGGGCCCGAGAATGGCCAGGATGTCGGTGGGGGAGACACCGCCGTCGGACAGCGGGGTTCCGGCCTTCACGTAGTCATTCTCCTGCACGAGAATCTGCTTGGTCAGCGGCACGAGATAACTCTTCTCCGCGCCCGACTTGTTGCGGACCGTAATCTGACGGTTACCGCGTTTGACCTGGCCCATGATGACCTCTCCGTTGATTTCGGAGAGCAGGGCCGGGTTGGACGGGCAACGGGCTTCGAAGAGCTCCGTGACACGCGGCAGACCACCGGTGATATCGGAAGACTTACCGATGGCGCGCGGAATCTTGATGATGATGTCGCCCACCCGGACCGGGCTGCCATCCTCCACGATGACGTGGGCGCCCACCGGCAGGTTATACTGCTTGATGCGGGCTCCCGACTCGTCGAGAATGTCGATCGACGGGTTGCGCGTTTTGTCTTTGCCCTCGATGATGACCTTGTCGGTGCTGAGCGAGTAGTCATCGGCCGACTCCTTGCGGAAGGTCACACCCTCGATGAGATTCTCGAACGCGATCTTACCCGCCGTCTCCACGATGGTGAGGGCGTTGTACGGATCCCATTCGCAGATGCGGTCACCCTTCTTCACCTTGTCACCGTCTTTCTTGTAGAGGACGGCGCCGTACGGAATGTCGTACTGGGAGAAGGTGATGCCCGTATTCTCGTCGATGATGCGAAGTTCGGTCATGCGGCTCACCACCACGTCTTCCTCGGCGCCTTCAGCCGTGGTGCGGCGGATGGTGCGGAGTTCCTCGTACTGTAGGCGGCCGTCATACTTGGAGTCGATGGAGGACTCCACAGCCGAACCGGAAGCCGTACCACCCACGTGGAAGGTACGGAGGGTCAGCTGGGTACCCGGCTCACCGATGGACTGGGCGGCGATCACGCCCACCACTTCGCCCTTTTCAACCATGCGGCTGGTGGCGAGGTTGCGGCCGTAGCACTTGGCGCAGACGCCGTGCCGGCTCTCGCAGGTGAGGACCGAACGGATCTCCACCTGCTCGATGGGCAGGGAATTGATGAGGTCGGCTTCCTTCTCACGGATCTCCTCGCCCGCATGGAGAATGAGCTCTCCGGTGAGCGGGTTGAAGATGTCGTGCACGGAAGTGCGGCCCAGGATGCGCTCGCCGAGCGATTCCACCACCTCGTCCTTGTTCTTGATGGCCGTGGCGATGAGACCGCGCAGCGTACCGCAGTCTTCCTCGGTGATGATCACGTCGTGGCTCACGTCCACGAGGCGCCTGGTGAGGTAACCGGCGTCGGCCGTCTTGAGGGCGGTGTCGGCCAGACCCTTACGGGCACCGTGGGTAGAGATAAAGTATTCGAGCACCGACATACCTTCCTTGAAGTTAGAAAGGATTGGGTTTTCGATGATGTTATTGTCGGAAGCACCTGCTTTCTGAGGCTTGGCCATCAGACCACGCATACCGGCCAACTGTGCAATCTGGTCGGCAGAACCACGGGCACCAGAGTCGAGCATCATGAAGACGGCGTTGAAGCCCTGGTCGGCCTCGG
>JAFTEQ010000055.1 GCA_017453565.1 Bacteroidales bacterium | reverse complement strand
GGAGGGCGCCACCCCCAAGGACGGTCCGTCGGCCGGCATCACCATGGTGAGTTCCATGCTCTCGGCCCTGCGCGGCCAGGGCATCCGCAAGGGCGTGGCCATGACAGGCGAAATGACCCTGCGCGGCCGCGTGCTCCCCGTGGGCGGCATCAAGGAGAAGATCCTTGCCGCCAAGCGCGCCGGCGTGCACACCATCCTCCTCTCGGAAGAGAACCGCAAGGACATCGAAGACATCAAGGAAATCTACGTGAAGGGGCTCTCTTTCGTGTACGTGAAGACCATCAAGGACGTAACCGATTACATTTTCTGATGGACGTCAGGATAGAACCCAGTTGGAAGGAAGCCCTCGCGGGCGAGTTCGACAAGCCCTATTTCCGTTCGCTTGTGGCCTCGCTGCACGAGGAAAAGGCCCGCGGCGCGGTCATCTATCCGCCCGGAGGACAGATCTTCCGCGCCTTCGAACTCACCCCCCTGCCCGAGGTGAAGGTGGTCATCCTGGGTCAGGATCCCTATCACGGGCCGGGACAGGCCATGGGTCTATCGTTTTCGGTACCCGACGGCATGCCGGCTCCCCCTTCGCTGCGCAACATCTTCAAGGAGATAGAGGACGATCTCGGCGTGCAGATGTCGGGGCGGCCCAACCTCGAAGACTGGGCGCGCCAGGGCGTGCTGCTCCTGAACGCGGTGCTCACCGTGCGGAGCGGTCAGCCCACCTCGCACAGCGGCCTGGGCTGGCAGGAATTCACCGACGCTGTCATCCGCACCATTTCGGACCGGTGCGAGGGCGTGGTTTTCCTGCTCTGGGGCAGTTTCGCCCGCAGCAAGCGCGAACTCATCGACTGCAGCCGGCACAGCGTGCTGGAAGCCGCACACCCCTCTCCCCTCGCCCGGGGCGCCTTTTTCGGCTGCCGCCATTTTTCAAAGACCAACGAGATTCTCGTCAGAGAACACAAAACGCCCATAACGTGGAAACTGTAGCATTCTTCCCCGGATCGTTCGATCCCTTCACCGCCGGACACCTCAACATCCTGAAGCGGGCCCTCACCATGTTCGACGAAGTGGTGGTGGCCGTGGGTATCAACCAGGACAAACGCGGCTTCTACTCCAGCGAGCAGCGCGTCGCCATCATCCGGGAAGCCACCCGAGGCATGAAGGGCGTGCGCGTGATGCATTACGACGGACTCACCGTCGACAGCTGCCGCGCCCTGGGCATCCGGCACATTGTGCGCGGGGTGCGCAATATGCTCGACTTCGAAACCGAGCGCAGCATCGCCGATGCCAACCGGTTGCTCGCGCCCGAGATCGAGACCATCATCATCCCCACGGCGCAGGAGTTCGCACACATCTCCTCCTCGGCCGTGCGCGACATCATCCGTCACCACGGCGACACCTCGCTCTTCATGCCGAAAGGCGTGGAACTGCCTGAAGCCGATGCGTAGCTTCGCGCTTTCCGTCCTTTGCGCCCTGCTGCTTTCGGGCAGCGGATCCTTTCTTTGCGCGCAGACAGCCGCCCCCGGGACGGGCAGCCCTCAGTCGGCCCCCGCCGCTCCGGTTTCCGCCCCCCGCGACAGCGCCGCCCTCGCCCGCATCGACTCCCTGTTGCTGCGCTACGTGGGCGCCATCATCACCGAGCCCGTGGAAAGCAAGGAGCGTGAGTGCGAATTCCTCATCGGGACGGCCAAGGACCCGGAGCTCAAACGCCACATCGCCCTCAAACTCTACGACCATTATAAGGATTCTCCCCTGATGGGCGATGAGGCCGTGGCCATCTACATCTACGACCACTGGTTCGCCGACGGCAGCATCCCCATGCGGGGCGAGTTCGACAAACTGGAAGCCGACATGTTCGCAGGCCTCAACCGCCAGACGCTCCTGGGGATGCGGGCGCCCAAACTGCGCTTCCGAACGCCCTGCGGTCGCGGCAAGACCATTCCGGTCGACGGGCGCACCGCGGTGCTTTACTTTTTCGACACCTCCTGTGCCAAATGCAAACTGGAGAGCGCCGTGCTGCCCGGCATCCTGGACGGGGCCGGGTTCCCGCTCAATTTCTACGCCATCTATGCGGGTCAGGACCGCAAGGCCTGGGCGGAGTTCCGCAAGGCCTTCCGCTGCAAAAGCAAGGACGTGAAGGTCGTGCATCTCTGGGATCCGAAAGTGAAGTCCGATTTCCTGCGCACCTACGGCGTGCTTTCCACGCCGCGGCTCTATGTGGTGGAACCGCAGGGCAGCATCCTGGGGCGACGCCTCGAGGCGGAAAACCTGCAGGAACTGCTTCCCGTGGCCGCCACCATCCAGCGCGCCTGGGAGCAGAGCCGTTAAAACGGTTTGAGGGGGCGCTGCTCCCTTACCCGCTCACCTCCGCTGCCTATTGCCTGCCCTCCGAGAGTCTGGCGGCCCGGCCCTTCCACCGGGGCTCCTTCCATTCTCGCATCCTGCGTCCCCGCTGCGCGGGAACTAGTCTGCTGCGGGTGAGAGTCGCCCCTGGCGGAAAGCCGGCGCCGCCATCTTCTCGTAGCTATCGTGGAGGTTAAGTAATTGTATTACAGCCGATAGTACACATATCGGCCCCCTCTGGAACTGTGGGCCGACAGTCGAGGATTCAACTGATTATTAGCTGTTTATCCTCCACGGACGGGCGGGGAGTAATCACCAGCCAAATACCAAAGAAAACTATTGCAGACTCTTTCCGGTGAAGGCGAATTCGTTGCCGAGGTGATCCTGGCCGTTTAGTTTCCAGCTGCGATCGCAACTGGTTTCACTGTGGTCGGAGCAGTGGTAGTGGATGATGTCCACCGAGCCGTCGGGCCAATGGAGGGTCAGGTCCTCATCCATGTCGAGGGCCCCGTCGATCTCGCCGAACCAGAGCCGGTACAGCTTCTCTCCCTTCGGCCCCGTATAGGATTGAGCGAAGAGTCCTTCCAGAATGGCGTTGTAATCCCTTGTTTGGACGGAACTTTGCTTGATCTTCTCGGACCAGGCGCGCACCGTGTACACCTTTCCCTTGAACGTGAGGCTCATGCCCGGCATCTCGGGCGAAACGATGGAATTGCCCTCGGAATCGGTTGCCGTCATGAGCACCGTCACGGGATACCAGTCGACCACCGTACCCGGTTCGCCCATGTCGTCCAGATTGCACGCCGGCATCGTCAGAAGCCCGCAAATCAAGATGAGGAAGGGAAGGAATCTACGCATGTTACAAATGTATAAACTTTTTCGCTATATTTGCACTATGGCACGCAAAAAAAAGAAACTCAGCGGTGTAGACCCCGCCTATCTGGAAAAGCAGCGGGCTTCGCTGCGCCGGTCTATCCGCAAGTCCGTCCTGTTCAACGCCCAGGAAATGGCCGCAATCGATGAGTATTGCCGCCGTTTCAAGGTGAAATCGCGTTCCGGCATTATCCGGCAGGCCACCATGGAGCGCATCCTCGCCGCCCTCGACGAGACCCACCCCACCCTGTTCTGATTATGAAAAACACACTGCTTCTACTCGCCGCAGCCTGCCTTGCAGCGGCGTGCTCCGGCCATGCAAGCCTGCCGGAACCCTTTACTCCCGGAACTGAAGCCTTCTTCCCAGAAGGCAGCCACATCCAAGGCATCGCCACCAGCGAAGATGCGCTCTATGCCTCGCAGGACTGCGGCCTTGTCAAGCTTTCCTGGACCGGGGAAGCCCTCGGACGCCGGGAGCTCCCCGTCCACACCGGCGACATCTGCTGGTACAAAGGCGAACTGTACGTTTCTATGGCGCTGGCCGACAACGCACAGGATCCGCTCGGCGATCCCACCAGCGGAAAAGGCCAGATTCTGGTGTTTGACAAGGACCTCAACCCCGTGCGCGGAGTTGATGTGGACCGCCGGGTCGACGGCATCGCCTGCCTGGACGATGTGCTCTACGTGGGCATGGGCGCCAAGGAGCAGCCGTCACGCATTCCGCACAGGATCAACCTCTTCGGACGGTTTGACGCCAAGACTCTGGAAGAGATTGCGCCCCGGACCGAACTGGACTATGGTTACGACACGCGCTACGGCGCCCAGAACCTCTGTTCGGACGGGAAAAGCATCTATATCTCTTTCTACGCCGTGGAAGGCGCGCCCCAGATCGCGATCCTGGACAAGGACATGAACGTGGTGGGCACGCAGTTCCTCGCAGCAAACCAGGGTCTCGACGTGATGCCCGCGAAATGGTGGGGCAAGGAAGGCCCCGTCTTCATCAAGGCCAAGACCATAAAGACGAAGGCACCGGAAACGCCCTCCGTCACCTGCAAACTCGATTACTGGACACCCTCCAAGGAAGAGCGTCCATAGCGCCCCGGCCAGAGATTGTTGGTGGGGAAATAGTCCAGACCCAGCGCCGCCGACTGCGCCGCCGCTTCAGGCGTGTCCACCGCGCGGAAACAGATCTTCAGACCCAGCGCGTGACAGTGGTCTACCAGTTCCTTCAGCGAATCGATGCGCACCTCGCCGTGCTGCAGATGCACTTCGGCCGAGAGGTCGGGATAATTGAAGGCCAAGGCCGCGTTGCCCAGCGACACGAGCCAGTCCAGATCCTCTATCTTGGCAAAAATGAGATGGATGAGTTCCCGCCCACCCTGGGCGCGATAGGCTGCGAGCAGTTCCCGCTTGCTCGACGAGATGACGCAGCGGCCCTGCATCTTGTACCGCTCTATGCAGCGGTTCATCTGCGCAATCACCCCGTCGTCTTCCTTAAGCTCTACAAAGGCCACCAGACCGCCCCTGCTGCAGATGCGGAAATAGTCGTCCATAGTGGGCACCCCTTTCTGGCGGCGCGAGAGGGTGGCGTAGTCGTAGCACTTCTGCACCGTGCGCCCGTTCACTTCCTTCACTTCCAGCGCCTTGATTTCCTTCCAACTGTGTTCACGCACCAGGCCGCTGCCATTGGTGGTGCGATCGAGCGAAGCGTCGTGCATACAGACCACCACCCCGTCAGCCGTGCGCCGGAAATCGGTCTCGACGGCCCAAAGGCCGTGCGGGGCGCAGGCCTCGAACGAGGCGAAAGTGTTTTCCGGTCCAAAAGGCTGCAGGCCCCGGTGACCGGAGTAGAGCGGCGCTTCCAAAGAATTGCGCTCAAAGACGGTATGGACTACTGCCCGCTGCGGCCCGCAGGAAAGGCATGCAAGCGCAAGGAGCCAGAGCAGAAACAATCTTTTCATGGCACAGCTCATTCTTTAACGGCGGGTTTACCCAAGAGGCACACCAGGGTGGTGAAGATTCCGCCCAGCGGGCACCACCAGGTCCAGGCTATGTAACTGTGGCCGAATAATTCCTTCTGGAACATGAGCGGAAGGGTGATGAGCGCACCCAGCACCAGGGCAGCCAGCACACTGCGGGCATTTCCCCGCCGGGTAAAGATGGCCGTGAGGAACACGCCGAGCATACCGGTATAGGCGAAGCACATGACTCCGGTGGCGAAATCGACCAGGTTGAGTCCGCTGCTCTGCTGCATCACGCAGGTGACGATGGCGAAACCCGTGAGGAGCAGTCCCATGAGACCCACCATCCAGCGCGACGAGGCAATCTGCTCCCTGTCGCCGCTGATCTCCCGTCCCCGCTGCTTGCGGATGGGCAGGTAGAGGTCGGACACGAAACTCGAGGCCATGGAATTGATGGCGGAGTTGAAACTCGACAGGGCCGCTGCCAGCAGACCTGTAATCATGAGGCCGCGCAGGCCCACGGGGATATGGTTCTTGATGTACTGCGGGAAGAGGTCGCGCGCGTCGGTGAAAAAGCCGGTACTCACCGCTCCGTCGGCCCCCGGATCGTGGATGTACTTCACATAGAGGAGCAGTCCGATACACAGGAAGATGAGCACGACCGGAAGGCTCAGGAACTGCGAAGCCACGAGGGAAGAACCCGCCTTACGCACATCCTTGCAGGCCAGCTGGCGCTGCACGAACTCCTGGTCGGTGGTAAACTGCGCAATCTTGAAGATGGCCACACCCACCAGGCCGCCCAGGATGGTGTAGGGCTTGGCGAAATCGATGCTCGGGTCGAAGATCTGCACCTTGCTCCCGGATACCCAGCCCGTCAGGCTGCCGTCGGCGGCAAGACCGGGGACCACACCCGCCGCACCCGGCGACTTCACCATGCCGCCCGCGGTGAGCGTGTGCCAGACTTCCTGCAGGGAAATGCCTCCCAGGTTGCAGGCAATGAAGACCAGGGCGAACAAGCCCGTAAAAATCATGAGCAGGGTCTGGAAGGTATCGATGTAGAGGAGGCCCTTGATGCCGCCCATCATGGTATAGAAGGTGGACACCAGGCCCAGGATGACGATGCTCCACACCATGAACTGGAACTGGATGCCGCCGAATACGATGACACTGATGGCGATGGCCGCGATGAACAGGCGCGAACCCGAGGTGAAGAGCTGCCCCATCAGGAACATCACCGAGTTGGCCCGGCGCGCCTTCTGTCCGAAACGCTCACCCAGGAAGCCGTAGATGGTGATGGTGCCTGCGTTGTAGAGCCGCGGGAGGATGAATGTGGCCACGAGCGTACCGCCCACGATGGCGCCCAGCAGGTTGAGCACATAGGTCAGGTTTGTGTTGAAACCCAGTTCGGGTGAGCCCACGAAAGTGCCCGCCGAGATGGTCGTACCCGTGGCGGCCACGGCCACCAGCCAGCCGGGCATGGAGCGGCCCGCCACGAAATAGTCTTCAATAGTGCGGTTTTTCCGGCTGAACAGGTAGCCGATGGTGATCAGCGCCGAAAGGAAGAGCGCTATGATGAGCCAGTCGATAACGGTCATATCTTATCTGTCTTCGGCCTGGTGTCCCGTGCGGTCCACCTGATGATAGAACTGTGTATAGGGTACGTCGGTCCGGCCGGCCCCCTTCTTCATGAGCGCCACCAGATCGGAGAAGTGGGTCTTGTAGATGTCGCGCGGCTCCAGGCCCTTTTCGGCGCAGATGTGGGCGGCCATGCCCACCACTTCGCCCATCATGGCGCAGGTGCGCATGACGCGCACGGAGCCCAGGGCGATGTGCGTCACGCTGATGTCGCGGCCGGCCATGAAGAGGTTCGCCACGTCGGCGCTGTACAGGCAGCGGTACGGAATGGCATAGGGGTCGATGGGAACGAGTTTCCCGATGCTCATCCACTCCTCGCCTGGGTACTTGCCCGCATTGCGCGGGTCGGGATAGTGCTGGTCGATGCGCCAGGTGGTGGTGCAGGTACCGTCCTCGTAAGGAATCGGACGGGTGAGGTCCTGCTCCCGCAGGATGAGGTCGCCCACGATCCGGCGGCTCTCGCGTTTCCCGCTCACATGGCTTACCCAGGTGAGATGCGTGCACTCCCAGTCCTCTTTCTTCGCCAGGCGGTTCTTACAATAAGAGAAAGTGCTGTAGGCCACGTACATGCCGTAGTCGCGAATCTTCTCGGCATCGGCCACCTGGTCGTCGTTCATGCCCACTTCCCAGTACCAGTTGGCGCGGTGCACGGGCTCCACGGTCTCCTCGTCGAGATGCAGGCCCCAGTCGAGGCTGTCGGGGAAGGAGCAGGGGGTGTTCCAGTCTTCGCAGTACCATTCGATGGAGACGCCCATGGTGTAGTCGTCGGCCTTCTCGGGCGCGAGCGACTCCCCGAATTCACTGCGGGCCTCACGGCCCATCATGGTGCGGGCGCCGGCAAGCACCGCCAGGTGCGCATCGCCCGTGCAGTCGGAGAAGAGTTTCCCTTCAACGCGGATGCGGTCCTGCCGGGTAGCCTCCACGGCCGTCACGGCCGCAATCCGTCCGTCTTTCATTTCCACGGCATCTACCGTGTAGCCGGCGAAGAGGCTGATGTTCGGTTCGGCGGCAATCACATCCCATTTTTTCCAGTCCTGGTAGTGGTGGGCACCGCGGGCGTTGCCGATGCGGTCGGGGCCGATCTCGTTCAGGATGTAGCCCAGGCTCGGATAGGGCGGCATGTTGATCTGACCGCCCAGGCCAACGCGCACTTCGGAAGAATTGTTCCCACCCAGGATGTAGCGGTCCTGGATGAGAGCCACCTTGCTGCCGAAACGGGCCGCAGCGATGGCGGCGCAGAGTCCGCTCATACCCGCACCCACAATCACGAAATCGAAACTGCCCTTGTCTTCGACCGGGGTCGGAAGCAGTTCGGCGCGCAGGGCGCGATAGTCCTCCAGGCTATCACCAGGAACCTCGTCGCTGCGGGTCAGGAGGATGGCGTCACAGCGGCCGTCCAGGCCCGTGAGGTCGTGCAGGGCCAGACTGTGCCGGCCTGCAGCCAGCTCGTAACTGCCACCTTTCTGCCAATACCAGGCGGCGCGGCGCGCCCGGGCGGCCTTACCTGTATCGGACAGGTCTCCCCCGCGCCCCACACCGAACTCGTCCGGATCGGCGGCACCGTCCAGCAGCACCTGGAAGCGGCCCGGAGTCCGTCCTTCCGACCAGAAAGCCGTCCAGTTCTTGGTCCGGACCCAGAGGGTATAGCGGCCCTCCTGCATTATTTCAAAATGGGTTATCGCATCTTTTTCAAGCGGTTCGCCGATGCCATGGGCCAGCAGGTAGCTGGGGCCCATCTGCAGGACGAACTGCTGTTCTACCGTCCAGTCACCCGGGTCATCGAAGCGAGTGGCGAGTATCATCAGGGAATCATTCTTATCCATCTTTGTACGTGGTTTTGCGCAAAGGTAATAAAAACGTTTTATCGGACCGTGTAAATCAATGCACAAATTCATGATTTTAAGCAAGTAAAATTTTAGTAAAACGTTTTCATAAATCCTAATTAATATGTATCTTGCGCCCAGATGAAGAAAGTCACCATCAAGGACGTCGCCCGCGAGGCGGGCGTGTCCATCGCCCTGGTGTCGCGGGTACTGAACGCACCGCTCAAGGAGAACGGCCTTCCCGACTGCAGCGTGCGGGATGTCACGGCCAGGCGCATCCTCAACACGGTACGCTACCTGGGCTATCACCCCAACAAGGCGGCCGTAAGCCTGCGTAAACGCCTGCGCCGCCGCTTGGGCGTGATCCTGCCCGACATCTCCAACCCCTTTTTCGCAGACATTGCCCGCTACCTGGGCGAAATCGCCCGCGCGCACGACTACATCGTCCTGCTGGGCAACTCCGACGAAGATCCGGCGAAACTGTCCGAACTGGCCGGAGCCTTTCTGGAAGACGGGGTGGACGGCATCGTGCTCACCCCCGGCTGCGCCTGCGAAGAGGCGGTACAGGGCATTGTGGACCAGGGACTTCCCGTCATCCTCACCATTCGGGACATCCCTTCCGTTCGGGATGCAGGCAAGGTCCTGACCAACGATGCGCTGGGCACCCGGCTTGCCATCGACCACCTCCGCTCGGCCGGCTTCGAGCGCATCGACATGCTCTCCACCACCCTGCGCTACGCCAACATCGAACAACGGGAGAACCTTTATTTGGAGCGGATGCAGCAGGAAGGCTTGCCCGCCCACGTCCTGCATCTCGACAAGGACAACCGGGAAGAAAGCATGAAGTTCATCCTGGAAGACGCGCTCCGGCGGGGTGTACGCGCCCTGTTTGCGCCGAACGCTTCCCTGCCCTTGCTCTGTCTGCAGGAATGCCGGAGGAGCGGGGTTCGTATACCGCAGGACATCGCTCTGATGGGGCACGACGGCGGAGAGCTCTACCGCCTCACCGAACCGACGATCACCCAGATCCGCTACGAGCGTAGGGCCATAGCGGAAGAAGCTTTCTCCCTGTTCCTGGAGATGCTGGAAGACAGGACCCGCATTCCGGAGCCGCGGCGGCTCGATCCCGTGCTCATACCCGGCAAGTCCACGCAGAGCGGGAACTAACAGGCGGCGCGGGCCTTTTCCTTGTCTTTTTGATAACAGGCCTTCGCAACGACGAACATGAGCACGCCGCACACCACCCAGACTATCCCAAGCACGGGGAAAGCCGCCGACAGGGATCCCAGGCTCTGTTTCATGGCCCCGAGGATCACGGGCGCGAGCGAACCCACCGCAAATCCGGTCATGCCCATGACGCTCCCGCAGGATGCATGCAGATGCTCGGGCGTGACGTCGTACAGGACGGAATAGGTGTTGGCATCGAAGAATGCGCGGAAGAAGCCCCATCCGGCAAAACAGATAAACATGACAAGCAGGGAATCCTTCCCGCCCATGAAGAAGAGGAACACGGATCCCAGCACAAGCCCGGCACTTTGCAGATACATGCGGTACCTGCTTTCCCGAAGGGCGAGGCGGTCGGAAAGCGTCCCCGCAAGCAGCACGCCCACAAAAGCCGCCACGTAGGTCCAGAACATGGAATGGAAGCCGGAATCGGCCTGGTTCATGCCGAACTCTTCCTGCAGATAGGCGGGCACCCAGGTCATGAAGCCCGTGATGACGAAGATGAGCCCGCTGAAACCCAGCGTCATCATGAGGGCGGTGGGGCAGGTGAACACAGCCTTGAAGCCGTCGAAGAAAGCGGGCTTGGACGGCGCGGCGTTCCCTTCAGCGTCAGCTTTCACCACGGGGCGGTCGTCCAGGCGCACGATCATGAGAATGCCCCAGATAATGCCCACGGCGCCGAAGATGAGGAAGGAATACTTCCAACTGAAATGGTCTGCGATGAGCCCGGCCAGCCATCCGGCTAGGATTACGCCGATATAATACGCCGTCTGATGGATGGACATGGCACGCGCACGCGTGTCTGTATGATACTGAGCGAGAATGGAGTAGTTGGATGGGCCGAACATCGCCTCTCCCCCGCCCGTAGCCACGGAACGCAACGCCAGCAAGCCCAGGAAGCTGGTGGCAAGCCCCGTAAACATCGTGGCGACGCTGAAGAACAGGACGCTGAGGGTCGTGACCCACTTACGGGAGAAACGGTCGCCGAGCCATCCGCCCACAGGCACCATGACGGCGAATGCGAGATTGAACACGGTGGCGATGAGGCCGATCGAGGTATCCGTCAAATGGAGACTGTCGCGGATGGCCGGAAGCACGGTGTTGAAGACCTGCCTGTCACCCTGATTGAGCAGGTAGGCCATCCAAAGCAGGAGGAGCACCTCCCACTTGTACATGCGGCCTTCGTGGAACTTTTTCTGCATGGGAAAAATTAATTCAGATTCTTTCCCTCGCGCACATACCAGCTCTGCTCCAGGCTGAGTATGTCCGCTGACGTGATAAACACCGGCGAATCGTACACCGGTACCGAATAGACGGTCTTACCCCGGGAACTCTTGATGCAGGACTCCGGGATGGCATAGGCATTTCCGGAAAGCACATCCACCCACACGGGGTTCTTGACTGCGGGACCATCGATGGTAACCTTGCCCTTCAGGAGCTTGTTCTCGTTGGAGGGCGTGGCCGAAGCATCCCAGAAGAGGACCACGGGCGTCCCGCTCCGGATATCTTTCCAGTCGTACACCACGGGCCGGTCGGTTTCATCGGACTCGATGACCGACTTCGTGTCGGGGGTCAGGCAGACGAGATCGTCGTTGAACACGGAAACCGCATTCTGAATGGCGTAGTAGGCCATCTTGACCTTGAGCACCCGGTATCCGTCGGCCTGGCCGGAGGTCTTCAGCAGACCATAGCGCAGCAAGCCCCAGTGATGTGTCACGGCGCGGTATTCCAGGTCGCTGAGATGGAATACTTCCGTGTCATCGCCGTGGCTCAGGTCACCGAGGGAACGGCGCAGGTCATATTTCGCCTGGGTCAGTTCGGTCCAATGCCTTTTGGAAAGGGCCCCGTTCAGGCACCACTCACTCTGCGTTCCGCCCTCTCCCTCCTTGAGCGTCAATCCCGGAGCATATTTCCGAAGGATCTCGCGACACTTTTCCACATCCTCGTATCCGTCGTCCGGATTGAGTTTGTAGTGATGGTAGGCAATAGAATTGAAGAGTCCGAGCTTGCCGCGCGCCTTGAGTTCCTTGACGAAAGGCTCCACCCAGGACGGGTCGGCGAAGGTGAGCGCAAACGCGTCGATGTGCGCATCGGGAATCACGTCGCGCAGGATTTCCGCGGTGCGGATCGCAAAGTCCGTAGCCGCTTCAACGGTATTGCCAGCCCTGCGCCCGTTCGGCTCATTCCAAATACAAAAGTCATTGACAGTGCCCTTGTAATGCTCGGCCAGGGTACGCACCCATCTGTCCCAGGCCTTGAGGGCTTCTTCCGAGGAGGGGAATCCGGCCATCAACTGGCGTCCGCCGCCCCCTGGGTAAGCGGGGTTGCCGTAGCTGAGCTCCATCCAGACGTCCACGCCCATCTTCTTGGCGTCGAATACGCACTGGTCCAGCCAGGCGAAGTCGTACAGCCCGGGATCCTTTTCACAGCGCGCCCATCCGGCCTGCTGCCGGATGCGGGCGATGCCGAGCGGGGCAACATAGCCCCGCATGGCGCGCCAGTCGGCGTGTTCGCGGTCCGTGCCGGCGCAATCCAAGGTCCAGCGGGACGAGGAAACCGTCCCGACGGCCTTCGGGCGCAGGGTACCAACAGGCTCAAAATCGATATTCAGTTCCGTCTGGACCCGGGTGGGGCTGTCGTCAATCACCACGTCGCCCAGGGCAAGCATTGATGCAAGTATAAACGATCCTATCATATTACTGTTGTTTTAGTGGTTGCACAGGTTGATACATACACAGGCGGCCGCCGTCCACCACGTGGTTGGATCCGGTGATGAACGACGCATTGTCGCTGCACATGAACAGGATCACATCTACAAGTTCGGGCAGTTCGGCCGCACGGCCCAGAAGGGTGGGCATTCCGGCCATGCCCGGACGGGTAAGCACAGGTCCGGGAGTCACGCATACGGCACGAACACCGTGGGGCGCGCCTGCGATGGCAAGGCCCTTCACGAAATTGAAGAGACCGGATTTGGCCGTTCCGTACATCGCGCCGATGCCGTCGCCTTCGAAACCGGTTACGGAGCCCACAAGCACGATCACGCCATATTTCTTCGCCACCATCTGCGGCATCAAGGCCCTGGAGAAATACACCGCCCCTTTGAGATTGACGTCGATCCCCCAGTCTATGACCTCGATGGGCTGCTCATAAAAAGGCACGTTGCTCTTGCACACGCGGGCCTCGAATCCCCCGGCGAAGGGAATAAGATAATCTGCCCCACCGTTCTCCCGGGCCACTCTCGCCACTTCTTCAGCGTAGGAATACTTGCGCACGTCTCCTGCCACGGGGATAGCTTCAGGCCCGATTAAAGCTGCGGCTCCGGCCAGAGCCTCAGCATTGACGTCGCACATGATGACTTTTGCGCCCAGTCGTACAAACTCCTTGGTCGCGTACAGACCCATTCCACTCGCGGCTCCCGTTATGACGGCAAGCCTGCCTTTGAATCCGATCTCCTTCATCTCTTATGTGCTCTTACAAATTCCATCATATCGTCGTAGCACTTGTCCAGCTCCGCAATCTGGGCGTCTCCCAGACTGACCTCGTCCAGTTTCCATTTGCATTTCTCTTCCCGGGAATAGGTCTTCCCGGGACCATCCATCCTGCCCGCATGCACGCGCGAAACCGTGTTGCTGAATATGCCCAGCCGCACCAGGTAGTGCAGCGCATAGCCCCGGAGCGCATCCGTCTTGAGGAAGCGCTGGTCGATCATGAGGCGGTACATGGCGAATGCCTCGGTAAGGTAGGGAGCGTCTTCCTTCATCGCTTTCCACACGCAGGAAGTGATGGGGGCGTACGCGACCTTCTCGGAGATGAGTCCGGCCGTCCCGATCTGCCTGCGCTGATAGAGCCACTGCCATCCGCCCCAGGCGGAGAACACCGTCTTGATGTCGGGGCGGGCGGCCAGTTCGGACCGCTGCCTGTCGTTGGCTTCCAACTGGTTGGATTCTTCCTTGATCCAGCCGTAGGTCTGCGGATACTTGCGTGCCAGGCCGACTAGGAAATCGACCGGCATCACGGGAGCGGCCTTGTTCACATAGGTCTGGATGATAACCGGCCTGCGGGCGACGGCGGCGAGCGAATCGTAGTATTCCGCCTGGGCCTCTTCACTCATGCCGTAATACGGTGGCCGGGAACAAAGCACGATGTCCACCCCATATTGCTCCGCCAGCCTTTCGGCCTCACGGGCATACTGGAGCATGTCGTCGGTATCGTCTCCATTGACGCCAAGCGTCAGCACCGTAGAGCGGGGCTCCTCGGCCCAGGCCTTCACGAGCGCCTCCATCCCGGCGAATTTCTCCTCCCGGGTCAGCAGGTCCACCGCATCGTTGGACTGCGGCCAGATAATGCCCGGGGTATCCCAGTCCGCAGCGAAACGGGCTTCCGCCACCAGGGCGGCATAATCCACGCTTCCGTCGGCGTGGTAGGGGGTGGACAGGATGAGGAACGGGCCCTCGATCCGTTCCTGCGGCTCCGCCGTGCGGGCGCAGGACAGCGCAAGAAACGCCAGCGTCAGGGCAAATACAAGTTTCTTCATACGGCAAAGGTACGCAAAATACAACTGTTTTGCAAAATAAAATTACTATTTTATAATATAAAACTATTCGGTCTCTTCGTCCAAAAGCCGGCTGGCCGCACGGGAGGCCTCAACGAGCCCGTTTTCAAGAAGTTTGCGGCTTTTTTCAGTGAGGCGGATGTCCGGCAGGTAAAACCCGAGCGAAGCGACCGCTTCCCCCTTTTTGAAAACAGGAGCGGCGATGCAGGCGAAATGTTCGTTGAGGACCGTCACGCAGTCCCGGCTCCGGTACTCTTCCAGCCTGGCAAGAAGATGCGCACGGTCCGAGGCTTCCGGCCAGTCCTCCCCGGGGAGTCCGGCAAGTTTCAGGAAACGGTCCAGTTTTTCTTTCCCGTAACGGGCGATGATCACCCGGGCGGTGGTCGCCTGCCAGGCCTTCATGTCCGGGATGAGCTTCGCTTCGATCTGGTGCCCGACCGCCTTGGCATCGTAGAGCAGGATCCGCTTGTCGTTGCGGATGACGGCGAGCATCACGTTTTCGTTCATTTCCGCGCACAGGGCGTCGATGCTGGGCCTGAGCAGGCGCACCATGTTGGCGGAATCGTTCTTCTTGCCTGCGAGGGCATACAGCCGCCCGCCCAGGACATAGCCCTTGCGGTAATCCACCTGCTCCACAAGGCCGAGTTCCTTGAGGGACTTGAGGATATTCACGCACGTGCCGCGGTTGATGCCGAGCCCGTCGGCAATCTCCGTCAGCGGTACTTCCCTGTCCTTGTTTTCCGAAAGGTACCCAAGGATCTTCTCCACCCTTTCAATTACTTGTATCATCGGCCCGGATATTAGAACAGGACAAATGTAGCAAAATTTTGCTTATTGCAGGGAATTGGATACCTTTGCCTGAAATGGCAGACGAAAAGATCATATTCTCGATGAACGGGGTGGGCAAGGTTCTCCCCCACAACAACAAGGTCATCCTCAAGGACATCTACCTCTCCTTTTTCTACGGCGCCAAGATCGGCATCATCGGCCTCAACGGCTCGGGTAAGTCGACCCTGCTCAAGATCATCGCCGGCGTGGAGAAAAGCTACAAGGGCGAGGTGGTCTGGGCGCCCGGCTACAGCGTGGGCTACCTGGAGCAGGAACCGCAGATGGAAGCGGGAAAGACCGTGCTGGAAGTGGTGAAGGAGGGCGTACAGGAGGTCGTAGACCTGCTCGCCGAGTACAACGAGATTGGCCAGAAGTTCTGCGAGCCCCTCTCGGACGACGAGATGAACGCGCTCATCGAGCGTCAGGGCGAACTCACCGAGCTCATCGAGCACCACGACGGATGGGAGATCGACGCCAAGCTGGAACGGGCGATGGACGCCCTGCAGTGTCCTCCGTCCGACGCCCTGGTGGACACGCTTTCCGTCGGCGAACGCCGGCGCGTGGCCCTCTGCCGCCTGCTTCTGCGCGAACCCGACGTGCTGCTGCTCGACGAGCCCACCAACCACCTCGACACCGAAAGCATCCAGTGGCTGGAAGCCCATCTGCGCCAGTACAAGGGCACGGTCATCGCCGTCACGCACGACCGTTACTTCCTCGACAACGTGGCCGGCTGGATCCTGGAACTCGACCGCGGCGAAGGCATCCCCTGGAAGGGAAATTACTCCTCCTGGCTGGAGCAGAAGAGCATCCGACTGGCGCAGGAGGAAAAGCAGGAAAGCAAGCGCCGCAAGACCCTCGAGCGCGAGCTGGAATGGGTCCGGATGGCCCCCAGGGCCCGTCAGGCCAAGCAGAAGGCGCGACTGGGCGCCTACGAGAAACTGGCCTCGGCCGATGCGAAAGAGAAGGAGGCGCGCCTGGAGATCTACATCCCCAACGGTCCGCATCTGGGCAACAAGGTCATCGAGTTCCACGACGTGTCGAAAGGCTACGGCGACCGCCTGCTCTTCGAGCATCTCAGCTTCGTGCTGCCCCCCGCCGGCATCGTGGGCGTGATCGGCCCGAACGGTGCGGGCAAGACCACCCTTTTCCGCCTCATTATGGGTCTCGAGCAGCCCGACAGCGGCACCATCGAGATTGGCGAGACGGCCCGGATCGCCTATGTGGACCAGCAGCACCGGCGGATCGACCCCGACAAGACCGTCTACGAAACCATTGCCGGCAATTCGGAGTGGGTGCGCCTGGGCGGCCGCGACATCAATGCGCGCAGCTGGGTGAGCCGCTTCAACTTCTCCGGCGCCGACCAGGAAAAACTTTGCGGTGTGCTCTCCGGCGGCGAACGCAACCGCCTGCACCTGGCGCTCACGCTCAAGGACGAGGGGAACGTGCTCCTGCTCGACGAACCCACCAACGACGTGGACGTGAACACCATCCGCGCCCTGGAAGAAGGCCTCGACAACTTCGCCGGCTGCGCCGTGGTGGTGAGCCACGACCGCTGGTTCCTGGACCGTATCGCCACGCACATCCTCGCTTTCGAAGGCGAGGGACAGGTCTATTTCTTCGAGGGCAGTTACTCCGAATACGAAGAAAATCGCAAGAAGCGTCTCGGCGATGAGGAGCCGAAACGCTTCAAGTACAAGAAACTCATGGAGTAACGCTCCCTACAGGGTGCGCTTGATCTCCACGATCTGGAAGGCCTCGATCACGTCGCCTTCCTTGATGTCGTTGTAGCCGGCGATGCTCATACCGCATTCCTTGCCGGCAGCCACCTCCTTCACCGCATCCTTGCCGATCTGAAGGGAACCGAGTTCGCCGGTGTAGATGACGATGGCATCGCGGATGAGGCGCACCTTCGCCTTCTGCACCATCTTGCCTTCCCGCACGATACAGCCGGCGATGGTACCCACCTTGGAGATCTTGAAAGTTTGCTTCACCTCGGCGGTGGCCGTCACTTCTTCC
>JAFTEQ010000054.1 GCA_017453565.1 Bacteroidales bacterium | reverse complement strand
GGTGAGGCCGGTGTCGCCGGCGGGGCCGCCGATGACGAATTTGCCCGTGGGGTTCACCAGCAAGCGGAAATCGCCCTTGAAGAGCTCTGCCGTGGCGGCGGGCAATTTCTTCAGAAGCCTTGGAATGAGGACGCTGCGCACGTCGCGCTCGATACGCGTATGCATGGCGGTCTCGTCGGGATCGAACTCGTCGTGCTGGGTTGAGAGCACGATCGTGTGGATGTGCACGGGCTTACGCGTGCGGCCGTCGTATTCAATGGTGAACTGGGCCTTGGCGTCGGGCCGCAGATAGGGCATGGGACTGTCCGCTTCGCGCCGGATGGCGGCGAGTTCCTGCAGCAGGCGGTGCGAGAGGTTGAGGGCGAGCGGCATGTAGGCCTCGGTCTCCCGGCAGGCGTAGCCGAACATCATACCCTGGTCGCCCGCACCCTGGTCCAGGGGCGTTTCGCGCACCACGCCGCGGCCGATGTCCTCACTCTGTTCGTGGATGGTGGAGAGTACGCCGCAGGAAGTGGCGTCGAAGCCGTATTCAGCCTTGGTGTAGCCGATGCGGGCGATTACGTCGCGGACCACGCCGGGGATGTCCACATAGGCCTTGTCGGAGCTTACTTCGCCCCCAACGATCACGAGTCCTGCGGTGCAGAACGTCTCGCAGGCCACCCGGGCCTCGGGGTCCTGGCGGAGGAATTCGTCGAGAATGGCGTCTGAAATCTGGTCGGCAACCTTGTCGGGATGCCCTTCCGAAACCGATTCGGAGGTGAAAAGGTAGTTCATTTTAGCATTTTTTTAGGCGTGGTTGCAAGCAGGCAAATCTGTCCACGCATCGTTAAACAACGCTGCAAAGATAGGCAATAAAATAATGAAAAAAAAGTATGGGAATTCGCTTTCGCGTTTGTATCTTTGCGCCAGCAAAAACTAAATATTTTTAATAGTTTATGAAAAAAATCACACAGCGTCTGTTGCCGATCCTCTCGGCGATGCTTTTTGTCGTGTCTGCCGCTGCGCAGGTCACGACTTCTTCCCTGGCCGGCCGTGTGGTCGAGCAGGGAGGTGAACCCCTCGTCGGGGCGGTGGTGACCGCGGTCCACACCCCCACCGGCTCGCAGTATTATGCGGTGGCCAACAACGACGGTCACTATTTCATCAACGGTATGCGTGCCGGCGGTCCCTACAAGATCGAGGTCTCCTTCCTGGGGATGAGCCCCGTGCAGTACGACGACATCTGGCTCAAGCTCGGTGAGGAATACGCCCTCGACGCCAGCCTGAAGAGCTCCACCCAGCTGGAAGCCGCCACGGTGGTGAGCAAGAAGTCCTTCAACGCGAGCATCACCGGCGCCGGTTCCTCCTTCAGCCAGGAGCGGATGGAATCCATCCCCACCATTGAACGGAGCATCCAGGACATTGTGAAATATACCCCGCAGGCCGGTACGAGCAAGGTGAACAAGGGTATCTCCTTCGCGGGAACCAACAACCGTTACAACTCGTTCCGCGTCGACGGTGCACTGGCCAACGACTCCTTCGGCCTCGCCGCTTCCGGAACCAACGGCGGCCAAGCCAACGCCAACCCGGTCTCGCTCGACGCCATCGAGGAGATCCAGGTGGTCATCGCCCCCTTCGACGTGCGTCAGTCGGGCTTCACGGGCGGTGCCATCAACGCCGTCACCAAGTCGGGTACCAACCAGGTGAAGGGAACCGCCTACGCCCACTACTTCGACAAGAACCTCGTGGGTGTCACGCCCGGTCCGCTCAGCGGCCCTATGGCCATTCCCCCGGCCGACGGCAAACGCCACAAATATGAGGACGAGGTGGCCGAGACCTTCGGTTTCACCGTGGGCGCCCCCATCATCAAGAACAAACTCTTCCTCTTCGTTTCGGGCGAGTACTATATGAAGTCCTACCCCAACGTCTACGCACCCTCCGAGGGCAGTTACGACGCCCGTCCCTTCAAGGACGGTACCGTGCTCGACGCCAACCGGGCCCAGGACATCATCACCCACTACAACACCACCTTCGGTATCGACAGTGGCGAGTCCTACTCCCTGCATCAGAAGAAAGACCGTTCCATCAACGCCCTTGCGCGCGTGGACTGGAACATCAACGATGCCAACAAGCTGATGGTCCGCTATCAGTTCGGCGACTCCTACGCCGACAAATACGGCGCCAGCGCCACCTCCTACACCTTCAACAATTCCGCTTACAAGCAGGCCAACCGGACCAACACCCTCGTGGCCGAGCTCAACACCCGCGTGAACGACACGATGTCGAATGAGCTCCGCCTCTCGGGCGTGTTCGTGCGCGACCACCGCGAGATTCCCTATCTGGGCCCGCTCGCCAGCATCAGTGACAACGTGTCCGTGGCCATCGGTACCGAGTTCAGCTCCGGCGCCAACGCGATGAACTCCGACACTTACACCCTCACCGACAACTTCACCTTCGCGCTGGACAACCAGAACATCACCATCGGTACGCACAACGAGTTCTACCGTTTCAGCAACATTTTCCTGCAGGGTGCCGCCGGCCGTTACCAGTACGACTCGCTGGCCGACTTCCTCGCCGATACCCCCAAGGCTTACGACTACCGCTACGCCGATCCCGACCTGACGGGCGGCGAGACCATCTGGGCCGCGCCCACCACGGCCGCCCAGTTCGGTGTGTACGGCCAGGTTGAGTGGCGTCTGAGCCGCAACCTCCAGGTTACCTACGGTCTCCGCGTGGACGCTCCGGTGCTGCTCAACAAGCCCACCGAGAATGAAGTCTTCAACGCCACCGACTTCGCCACCAAGAACGGCGAGTATGTGGGCGTGGTCCCGCGCTTCGCTCCGCTGTTCTCGCCGCGCCTCGGCTTCCGCTGGTACCTCGACGACGAGCACAAGAGCCTGCTTCGCGGCGGCACCGGCGTGTTCACGGGCCGCGTTCCCTTCGTCTGGCTTTCCAATGCCTACAACAACACCGGTATGGAGACCAAGAGCGTGACAGTCAAACCCATCCCCGCCGGATTCCCGCTCACGAGCGATCCCTACAACGATATCGTGAAGGGTGCCGGTTATGCCGGTTCGGCCGCGGGCCAGACCATCAATACGCTCAACCGCAAGTTCAAGTATCCGCAGAACTTCCGTACCAACATCGGTTTCGACCGCGAATTCGAAGGCGGCTGGAAACTCACCCTCGACGCCATCTTCTCCAAGCAGATGAACAACGTCTACTTCAAGAACCTGGCGATCGAAAGCGACAAGACCGTCTATGCCGTGAACGCCGACTACACCGGTGCCGACAAGGTGGCTCCCTACTACAAGGTGGCGAGCAGCGCCTACTACCGCATCGTGGCCCTCGACAACACCAACAAGGGTTATTCCTACACCCTGAGCGGCCAGCTGCGCAAGCACTTCAACTTCGGCCTCGACCTGATGGCCTCCTACACTTTCGGGCACTCCTACTCCATCAACGACGGCACCTCTTCTGTGGCCTTCTCCAACTGGTGCTACAACTACGCGGTAGATCCCAACTCGGCCGACGAGCTTTCCTTCGCTTCGTTCGACCGCCCGCACCGCGTGCTCGCCGTCGCGAACTATAGCACGCCCATTTACGGACGCCGTTTCCGCACTTCCGTATCGCTCACCTATGAAGGCTACTCCGGCCAGCGTTACTCCTATACGATGAAGGAGACCAACACCACCGACTTCAACGGTGACGGCTACTACGGCAACTCCTTGATGTACGTGCCTACCCGAGAGGAAGTTCAGGCAATGAACTGGTCCGACGCCGAGAGCGCCTTCAAGTTCGAGCGCTTCATCCGCAGCGACAAATATCTCTCCAGCCACCGCGGCGCCTGGTCCAAGCGGCTCGCTGGTATGGCCCCGTTCGAGCATCACTTCGACCTGCAGGTTTCGGAAGACATCTACTACGACGTGGAGCGCAAGCGCAAGCTCCAGATTTTCGCCAACTTCCTCAACGTGTCCAACCTCCTCAATCCGGAGTGGGGTATGTACTACGACAATTCCTACAACCGGAACATCCTCCAGGTTGACGCCCTCTCCACGGATGCGGCCGGCAACGTGACGCCCACCTACTCCTACTACGACGACAACGGCCTGCACTACAGCGACTTCTATTCCCGTTGGCGCTGCCAGCTCGGTGTCCGGATCAGCTTCTAAACACAGGAAAGAAAACAGAATATGAAACACACTATCCAATATTTCTTGGCTGCCGCGGCCGGGCTTTTCCTTCTGGCCGCCTGCCAGCAGCCCCTGGAGCCGATGGCCAGTTCGATCCTCGTCGACAGGACCGACATCGCCTTCGCGGCCACCGGTGCGGCGCCCGTCACGATGAACGTCACCTCCGACGGCGACTGGATGACCTCCGCCCCCGCTTGGGTAAAGCTTGAACCCGCCTTCGGCAGCGGCAACGCCACCGTGAAGGTGTCGGTAACGGACAACCTCGACGAATACGGCGACGTGGCCGGACCCCGTTCGGGACGTATCATGATCGGCGGTGAGAAGACCGTCTCCGTGGCCGTTGAACAGGCCGGCGACAAGGCCCTCGATAGCCGTCATACCTATAAGAAGGTGAAAACCATCACCTCCGGCAAGGCCTACCTCATCGTGGCCGACCTGGGAGAAGGTGGCCTGGTGGCCGCCAAACCCGTTTCGGGCAGCTACGGCTACCTGAACGTGCAGGGCGTGACCGCCGAGGCCGACGGCTCCATCGTTATGAGCAGCGGCGCCTCCGGTTTCGTCTTCACCGAGGCCGAGGGCGGCTACACCGTGACCCAGTCCGACGGCCGTACCCTCTACATGCAGGGCACCTACAACAACTTCAACGTGTCCGATGCCCCCACCGCAGGCCATATCTTCACGGCTGCGTTCAGCGAGGACGGTCACCTGACCCTCACCAACGGCTACAGCAGCAAATGGCTCCAGTACTCGGGCAACTACAGCTCCTACGGCGCCTACGACAGCGAGCAGGCCAACAGCACGCTCCCGTACCTCTACGAAGACTCCAAGGCGCCCAGCAACGAGGTGCTGCAGGTTGAGTCCGAAAACGTGGCGGTGGTGGCCGAAGCAACTTCGGCGACCATAGCCGTAACAGCCAACTGCGACTGGGTCGTGCGCTGCCACGACGACTGGGTGACCGTTGATACGCCTTCCGGCAGCGGCAACGGCAGCATCAAGCTTTCCTTCGAGGCCAATGAGAGTGAGGAAACCGACAAGGTGGCCAGCCTCTTGGTCAAGGGTCAGGAAACGTCCGTCACCGTTACGTTCACCCAGAAGAAGATCTTCATCGGAGCGTCCGTGGCCGACATCGTGAGCGTGATCAAAAGCACCAGCAACAAGGCTCCCGACAGCTACAGGGCGGTTATTCCGGTCGAGAAGCCGGCGGTCGTCTCCTATGTAAACGGCGGCAACGCCTACCTCGAGGACGCCACGGGCGCCATCCTGCTCTACAAGAGCGGGCACGGCCTCACTGCGGGACAGAAACTGAGCGGTGCGCTCAGCGGCAGCGGTTACCTCTATTACAACCTTCCGGAAATCACGGCCATCGGCGAGGCGTACACGGCTACCGAAGCCGACGCAACTGCGATTCCCTGCACGGTGATGACCATCGCCAACCTTACGAAGGATTATGCCAAGCACCTGAGCAAGCGCGTCAAGATTGAAAATGCAACCGTGACCAAGGGCTTCTCCGGTTCTTCCAAGACCGGTGAGATCGAGCAGGACGGCAAGAAGATTACCGTCTATGTGAAGAGCAGTTCGGTGAGCGCAGTTGATGCGGGTGCCGTTGTCTCCATCATCGGATTCCCCGACTACCGCAGCGGTAATCCGGCCCTCGATTTCTGGGAGGATGCCGACGTGACCGTGACTACGCTCGGCGCCGGCCTGACGGCGAAGGATATGAGCGTTGCCGTGGGTCAGAGCAAAGCGGCCGACGTGACCTGCGCCAGCACGGGTGCGTTGAGTTTCGCCTCTTCCGACGAGGCTGTGGCTACCGTTGCCGCCGACGGCACCGTAACCGGTGTCGCGGAGGGTGAAGCTACCATCACCGTGAACGTGGCGGCCGTGGAAGGCACGCCGGGTTATGCGGCGGGCAGCACGACCTTCAAGGTGACGGTCACCGCGGCGGGGGGCGGCGGCTCTTCTGCCACCGTTGCCACCATCACGGCTACCAGCACCGGTTTCCCGACCCAGTACGGAACGGCGAACACCTGGCGCGAGGCGACCGTGGAGGGCATCACCTTCCAGCTCCTCCAGGTAGGTAACTACAACGACAAGATCCAGTGGCGGGCCGCCGGCAACAGCAACGGGACCGGCACTATGTACAACAGCTCTTCGCTTGGTCAGATTGTTTCCATTGTCGTGAATTACTCCAGCAATGACAACAACAAGAACCATACGCTGAAGGTGGGTACCTCCGCCAACCCGTCCGAGGGTACGTCCATTACCCCGTCGCTCAACGGCTCCGTGGCCACCTTCGATTGCAGTGGCGGCACCTACTCGCACTTCGTGCTGACCAACGGAAGCGGCGCAGGCTATATGGATTCCATCGTCATTACCTACAATCCTGCCTCGTAGCGGCGTGAAATACACCAAAGGAAGCGGACCTCACGGGGTCCGCTTTTTTTATGTCGCCTGTCGAGGAAATGTGAAGGAAAATGTTTAACTTTGGAGGATTAGACAAAACCAATAAAACAAATAACAACACATGAAAGCTAAGTACCTTATTCCTCTGTTTGCAGCCGCAGTGCTCTCTGTGGTATCCTGCAACGAAAAAGAAAACAAGAAGGAAGCACTCGGCGTGACGCTCGACAAGACCGAACTCTCCTTCGACCAGGCCGCAGGGTCCAAGACGATCAAGCTCAGCGCCAATACCGATTGGACGGTCGCGTCCGAGATTCCTTCCTGGCTCACCGTGAACCCGTCCAAGGCCGGGTCCGGCAAGGATGTGACCATCAGCGTTACGGCCAATGCAGGTATCCCCCGCAGGGCCAGCATCACCTTCACCGACGGCTCGCTCTTCCCGGCCAGCCTCATCGTGAATCAGGACGGCCCGGTGGACGGCAGCTTTGAGCATCCGCTCACGCCCAGCCAGGCCCGCGAGTATGTGCAGTATTTCCTTGGTGACGGAGAGACCGCCGGTCTTTTCTTTATCAACGGCAAGATCCACAAGATCAAGGAAGGCTTCGCCGCCAACAAGTACGGCAACGCCACTTTCTACATCTCCGAAACCGGAGAGGCGTCTGAAACCGACTTCCAGATTTTCCAGACCAACTATCTGGGCAACCGCCCGGCCACGAAGGAAGATACCGACGTGAAGGTGGGCGACGAGGTGGTCGTGCTGGCTACCATCACCAACTTCGGCGGCAACACCCCCGAGACCGTGAGCTCCAGCAAGGGCATCAATTTCATCTATTCTATCAACGGGGTCAACGACGGCGGTCTGCCCACTGGCGACGGCTCGCTCGAGAAACCCTTCAACCCCATCGGCGCGCTGGCGTTCCTCTATGCCCAGAAGACCCTGCCCTCTTCGGAGAATGTGGCCATCCAGGGCATCGTGAGCAAAATCACGAACCCCTTCAGCGAAGAGCACGGCACCTCCACCTTCTACATTTCCGAGAAAGGCACTTCCAATGAAACCGAGTTCCAGTGCTACGGCGCCTATTTCCTCGACAACGCGAACTGGAAGGACGGCAACACCCAGATCAAGGTGGGCGACGAGGTGATCGTCTTCGGCAAGGTGGACATCTACACCAACAACTACGGCTCCACGCCGGAGACCGCCGACAAGCAGGCCTACATCTACTCCCTGAACGGGAAGACCGGGGCCGAGGCTCCCGCTCCCTTCATCCGTGCTTCCGAGTTCAAGCAGACCGAGACCGGCGTTTCGGTGAAATGGGTGGTGAAGAACGTGAAGGACGAATCCGGCCTCACTTTCACCAGCTCCCTCTATGCGGGCGAGGTCGATCCCTCCAAGCTGGTCACCAGCTGGAACGGAGGTGAGAAAGATGCCGAATCGGGCCTCTATGCCTCCGCCAAGGAGATTGAACTGGCCCCCAAGACCAAGTACTATCTGGTGGTTTCCTTCAACCTGGATGCCGTCACCTATTCTTCCGAACCCGTGTCGCTGACGGCTTCCGCCCCCGGCGAAATAGCGGTCACCATGGAGAAGGAAGCGCTGGCTGCAGCCCCTGCGGGCGGAGCTACCGTCAATATGGACGACGTGATTTCGTTCGTGAACGAATCGTCTTATACGGGTACGGTTACGGAACTCCGTATCTACAAGAACAAGAAGTTCACGGTGTCCGCAAAGACGGGCTACAAGATTACCGGCATTACCTTCATCTGCACCGCGTCCGGCGATAAGCAGTATGGTCCCGGCAGCTTTGGTACCGGAGCCCCCGAGGGATACAGTGTGGACGGCACCCAGGGAGAATGGATCGGTTCCGCCGACAAGGTTGAGTTTACCGCGGCAAGCAACCAGGTCCGTGCGGAGAAACTCACCGTAACCTACGTCAAGCAATGAGTCTGCGCAGTCTGGCTGCATGGCTGTTTGCCGCAGCCTTCGCGATGCTGGCATTTTCCTGCGGCAAGGGCGAGGATGACGAAGCCATCCCCGTCCTTACCTTGGAAAGTTCCACCGTCCCCTCGACAGCCGGCAGCGTCAAGCTAAGGATTGCCGCCACGGCTTCCTGGACCCTCACGGCGGAAGATCCGGAAACCGGGTCCGCCGCCTCCTGGGTGGAACCGGGCCAGAACAAGGGCGAAGGTTCGCAGGACGTGCTCCTCAGCTATTCCGCCAACGAAGGCGGTCCCCGTTCGGCCCTGATCCGCCTGAAGACGCCCGCCTACGATATTTCGGAGACGCTTTATCAGTCGGGGGCGGGTTCCTCTTCCGCACCCGGGTGGATGGAACTGCCGGCTATGAACCGGGAAGGTCTGGTTTTCCTGCCGCACGATATGTCGGGCCAGCGTTATGTCAGCCGCACCAAGAGCGGCGTCCGCAACTGGTCGTGCTATTATGACAAAGATGCGTTTGTGTCGCACTGGGTGGCCTATCCGCAGAATGAAGGTCTCATCGGCAGCGGAAGTCTCGAGTATGTCTGGGGCTACGATCCTCTGATCTCCACAGACTATCAGGTCAACATCACCCAGGGTTCCTATGGTGGCGGCTGGACGCGCGGGCATCAGCTTCCGCGCGCTGATCGCAGGGAATATGACGCTATGGTGTCTACCTGTTACGCTACCAACCAAACCCCTCAGAATTATGAATTTAACTCAGGGATCTGGGGGGATCTCGAGGATCGTGTGCGCACCTGGGCGAAGAGTCGTTATTGCGACACCCTCTATGTGGTTACGGGCTGCAATGTCCTTTCGGAATACGGCTGGACGGGTACCCTGTCGGGAAATAATGGCGGACATCGCGCCCGCGTCCCGTCCCATTATTACAAGGCCTTGCTGCGTCGCGGCAAGAACGATACCTGGTCGGCGGTGGGCTTCTACCTGCCACACGACGAAGACATTGCGGGAGGGAATTTTTTGAATTACCTAGTTTCCATCGATGAACTGGAGCGGAAGACCGGTGTGACCTTCTTTGTCAATTATACGAATACCTACGGGGAGGCGGCTGCCAAGACCCTTAAATCGAACACCTCTGTTTCCGGGTGGTGATTATCTTCTATTGTACTGCAATGCAAATGAAAAAACATCTCATCCTGCTGTGCCTTGCGGCGTTACTGCTCGGAAGTTACCGGGCCGACGCCAAGCCGCGCGGATATGTGATCGGGTTCTACAACCTGGAGAACCTTTTCGACACCGTGCACGACGAGGGCAAGAACGACTATGAATTCCTGCCCGACGGTGGCAACAACTGGACCGAGGCCAAGTACCGTAAGAAACTCTCCAATATGGCCAAGGTAATCGCCGCCATGAAGGAGGACAACGGTCAGTGGCACACGGTGCTGGGTGTGTCGGAGATTGAAAACCGCCACGTCCTCGAGGACCTGGTGGTGGAACCGGCCATCGCTGCGGCCAACTATCAGATCGTCCATTACGACGGTCCCGACCGCCGCGGAGTGGACGTGGCCCTGCTTTACGACCCGCGCAAGATGACGCTGGTGGAGAGCGAATCCATCCCGTTCGACTTCAACAGCCAGCGCATCAAGTTCTCCCTCGACGAGGAGCAGAAGGCCTACTTCCGCACCCGCGACGTCCTTATGGTGCACGGGCTCATCGACGGGGAGCATTTCGCCTTCTATGTCTGTCACCTTCCTTCCCGTATCGGCGGAAAAGGACAGGACCTGCGTGCCCGTGGCGGGGAAATCATCTACGAGCATGCCCGCAAGATGGAAGAGCGCTACCCCGGAATCAAGTGCGTGGTGATGGGCGACATGAACGACAACCCCACGGACGAGTCCATGGCGCTGTACCTGCGCGGCAAGGCCAACATAGACGAGGTGGCGCCGGAAGATTTCTTCTCTCCCTTCCTTTCCATGTACAAGGCCGGCTACAGCTCGCTCTATTACCACGGAGAGGGGAATATCTATGACTGCATCCTGGTCAACTACAACCTGGCCCACGCCCCGTCGGGCTCGCTGCAGATCCGTCCCATCATCCAGAAGAAATACTATGGCCGCGTGTTCAACAAGCCGTTCATGACCCAGCAGGTGGGACAGTACAAGGGAACACCCTTCCGTACTTTCTCGAACGGCGCATTCATTGGAGGATACTCCGACCACTATCCAACCTATATCGTAATCAGCAAATAGATGAAAACCAAATTTGTCTTCCTTCTCTCCGTCCTGCTGTGCCTCGGACTCGCGTCCCGGGCCCAGGCCCCGCTTCCGGCGACGGGCGGCGTGAAGGGTACGATCGTCGACCGGTCGAGCCGCCAGCCCATCGAGAAGGCTACGGTTTCCCTCATGGACGGCACCCGTGAACTGGGCACCGTTACGACCGCCGCCGACGGCACTTTCCAGTTTTCCGATCTTCCGAACGGGGTCTATACCCTGGTGGTGAGCGTACCCGACTACCTCACCAACAACGTGCCCGCCACGGTGGCCGACGGTTATGTGAAGAACCTGTTCAATCTCTCGATGACGAGCCTGCAGCGGGTGGCCGAGGTGGACGACGATTCGTTCGCCAACCTCGATATGGACGACAGCGGATACAACGACAACCCCACCATCCTCTTCGGCTCGAACGATGTGTTCAACAACATTGCCGGCTACAATTTCAGCGCGGTCCGTTTCCGTGCGCGCGGCTTCCTTTCGGAGTCGCAGGACGTGTATCTGGCCGGCGTGAAGATGAACGACGCCGTGACCGGCTACACGCCTTATTCCCTCTGGAGCGGCCTCAATGAGGCCATGCGTTCCAAGGAAACCGTGAACGGGACCGAGGCCGCCGACTTCTCGCTCGGCGGATACAACGGAGCGACCAACATCTTCGGCAACGCGTCCTCGGTGCGCAAGGGCCTGAGGGGAAGCCTGCTCACCAACAGCGCCCTCTACAGGCTCCGCGTGATGGCTTCCTACGCCTCCGGTATGCTCGACAACGGCTGGTCCTACGCGGCCAACGTGTCGGTCCGCCTGGGCGGCAACGACTGGGTGGACGGTGTCTATTACCGCTCGTTCGCCTACTACCTCGCCGCCGACAAGAAGATTGACGAGGCCAACAAGCTGGGATTCGTCTTCTTCGGAACGCCCGGCCAGCGCGGCGCCCAGAACGGTTCCACCCAGGAGGTCTATGACCTGATGGGCGACAACATGTACAACTCCAACTGGGGTTATCAGAACGGGGTGGTCCGCAACGCCCGTGTGCGCAAGACGCACGAACCCGTGGCCATCTTCAAGTACGATTACACGCCCTCCGACGAGTTCGAACTGCACGCCACGCTGCTCGGCCGCTTCGGTAAGAACGGCTACACCGCGCTCGACTGGTACAATGCCCAGAGCCCCTCGCCCGACTACTACCGCAACCTGCCCAGCTATTTCTACAACGCCGACGCCGACTACAACCGCAACAACCGTCAGAAGGCGATGTATGCGTACATGTCGTGGTATTACGAGGACGAAGATGTGGTGCACCTCAACTGGGACCGCCTCTATCAGGTGAACCGCGCCTCCACCACCGGCCGTTCCTCCTATGTGCAGGAAGAGCGCCGCGTAGACCAGCGCGACTTCAACTTCGCCACCCAGGCCAAATACCGTCCCAACGACTGGACGGTGGTGACCGGGGGTGTGGAGGCCAAGGTCAACCGTACGGAATACTACAAGAAGGTGGCTGACCTGCTGGGCGGAAAGTACTACGTGAACGTGGACACTTTCGCCGACCGCGACTTCGCCTCCACGCCGTACATGACCCAGAACGACCTCGACTATTATCTTGAGCACGGCGCGGCCCGGACCCTGGGCGTGGGCGACAAATACGGATACGACTATCTTGCGCGCATCCGCAACGTCTCCGCCTGGGCGAACGGGGAATTCTCGCTGGGGAACCTGAGCGCCAACGTGGGCGGCCGTGTCGGCTACAACAGTTTCTGGCGCTACGGTCTGGTCCGCAAGGGCCTCTTCCCGGGTCAGCCCTCTTCGGCGGCTGAAGCCGCCCGCTGGGCTGCGGAAGGCATCACCCCCACGGATGAGACCTCCTATGGCAAGTCCGACGTGGCCCGCTTCCTCACCTGGGCCGGAAAACTGGGCGTGCGCTATGTGATCGGAGGTTGCCAGCAGGTTTACGCCAATGCCGGCATCTTCCATGACGCTCCCCATTTCAACCAGGTGTTCCTCTCGCCGCGTACGCGCAACACCATGGTGAGCGACCTGGAAGCCGTGAAGACCCTGTCGGCCGAAGCGGGCTGGCAGTTCAACCGTTCGGGCATCAACGCCCGCGTCACGGGCTTCTACGCCACCATCAAGGACCAGTCTAAGGTGATGAGCGCCTACGACGACCTGCAGAACGCCTTCTCCAACTTTGCGCTGAGCGGCATCGACGAGCGGCATATGGGCGTGGAGGTCGGATTCAAGGTCCCCACCTATCTGGTGGACAACCTTTCCGTCCAGGGCGTCGTCTCCTACGGCCGCTACGAGTATACCTCCACCCCGACGATGATCCAGACCCTCGACAACACGGCCGAGGAAGTCTCGTTCAACGGACAGACCGAGATCCCGGTGCGTTACTGGAAGGAGCATCCGGTCTACAAGCGCTACGCCGACGGCACCTACTCCACGCAGGTAGACCGTTACGAGAAGCATTACGTCCCCTCCACGCCACAGTTTGCGGCCAGCCTGGGGCTTTCCTACAATTATAAGTACTGGTTCATCGACGCGGACGTGGAGTATTTCGACAAGGCTTACCTCGACATGAACCCGCTCTACCGCACCGACTATGCGACGCAGGGTCCCGACGGGAAAGCGACGCCCGAGGAAGTGGAATCCATGGCCGCCCAGGAGAAGTTCGATCCCTCGCTGCTCGTGAACCTGTCGGTGGGTAAGTCGTGGTTCATCCACTACAAGTATCAGCTCGGATTCTCGCTCAACGCGCGCAACCTGCTCAACAACAGAGACGTGCGGACGGGCGGTTACGAGCAGACGCGCATGGTCGACAACACCGTGTCGAAGAGCCGTTACTACCGGTTCGACCCCAAGTACTTCTATATGTCGGGGATGAACTATATGTTGAACATTTATTTCCGGTTCTAAGCGATGAGAAAACTGTTTGTCTTTTTCTTGACGGTCGCGCTGGGTGCGACGGCCTGTCAGTCGCTCAAGGAAGAATTCCAGCCGGTATTCCGTTTCGGCGGATATGAGGAGGGCGCATCCTACCAGGCGGTCAACCTCGACGGCGACCCGCGCATCATCACCATCAAGCAACTCAAGTCGCGCTACAAGAGCCACGGCAAACCCGTGGAGATCACGGACGACGTGTGGGTGCGCGGCCAGGTGACCACTTCCGATGAAAACGGAAACGTATACCGCGAACTCTACATCCAGGATGCCACGGGCGCCCTGGACATCAAGATCGGTAAGTCCAGCACCTACGGCGATTACCCGGTGGGTCAGATCCTCTATGTCAGTTGCAAAGGCCTCACGCTGGGCGAGTACGGCTACAAGTCGGGCGACTACGGCGGAGCCGGCCTGGTGCAGCTCGGCATGCTCGGTGACGGTTGGCAGGAGTACAACGACGGCCTCAGTAAGAACGAGCCCGAGTACGAGACGGCCTACATGGATATCCAGAGCATCATCGACGCCCATCTCTACCGCGGACGCGTCCTTGCCGAAGACGATCCGGAGCGGATCAAACCGCTGGTGAACCCCACCATTCCGGCCACGTTCAAGACCGACATCGCCAATGACCTGGTTGGCAAGCTGGTGCGTTTCTCCAGCCTGAAGTACAGCAACTCCGTGAACGGGAAACAGGTGTTCGTGCTCCTTTATCCCAATCCCAATCTGAACCACACCAAGTACGAACCCTGGAACCGCCTCTTCATCTCGGCGCCCACCAGTCCGTCTGCCGGTGTGGACTATACCTTCGGCGTAGACCGCTGGGGCCTCACCCGCGAGCGTCTGAAAGCCATGGTCCTTTCGGGTGCCTGGGACGATTTGGAAGTGGGCAGCGGCGGCGACATGTACGGCGCCATCTCCACCTCCTACACGCCTGAGGAGCATTTCGGCTACAAGGTGCTCTACAAGGACGAAATCCTTGCCCATCCGGCGGCCCAGTCGGTGAGCCAGTATTTCCTGTACGGCAGCAGCCAGGAGATCCAGATCCGCACCAGCGGATACTCCCGCTTCGCCGACGAGAAGGTGTCCGACTGCCTTTATTCCGACGGATGCATCCGTAACGTGACGGGCATCCTCACCCGGTATCAGGGCGGCGTGCAGTTTACGCTGCTGGAACTCCCTGTTAAAGAATGACATTCCGCTTATGAAACGTTTCCTGATTGTCCTGTCCGCACTTGCCATGACCCTTTCGTGCAACCGCAGCAATCCCTTCCTCACGGAATGGGATACCCCCTACGGCATTCCCCCCTTCGACAAGATCAAGATCGGCGACTACATCCCGGCCATCAAGGCGGGGATAGAGCAGCAGAAGGCCGAGATTGACGCCATTACCGCCAATCCGGAGGCCCCAACCTTCGAGAACACGATCGTTCCGCTGGAACTGTCGGGTTCCATCCTCGACAAGGTGCAGGGCGTGCTCTTCAACGTGGCGGAGACCGACCGCAGCGACGCCCTCGATGCGGTAATCGAGGAAGCCATCCCGCTGGCAAGCGCCCACAGCGACGACATCTCCTTCAACAAGGCGCTCTATGAGCGGATCGCCACCATCTACAAGGGCGACCAGAGCGGTCTTACCCGCGAACAGCAGGTGGTGCTCAAAAAGCACTTTGACAGCTTCGAGCGCGAAGGTATCGGTCTTCCTGAGGAAAAGCAGGGCCGCCTGCGTGAGATCAACGCGGCCATCGCCGCCAAGACCCAGCAGATAGGCAACAACATCCTTGCGGAAAGCAATGCATTCAAGGAGAAGTTCGGCTTCAGCGTAAGCGCCTATCCCGAGAAGATGACCACCACCGAGGACCGTGAGCTGCGCCGGCAGTACAACGAAGCCTATACCTCCCGCGGTCATAACGGGGGAGAGCATGACAATGCGCTGCTGGTGCTCGACGTGCTCCGGCTCCGCCTGGAAAAGGCCAGGATCCTGGGCTATCCCAACTCCGCTGCCTATGTGCTGGAGAACAAGATGGCGCACGACCCTGCCACGGTGGACGCGTTTCTGGGCGGCATCATGAAGGCCGCCGTGGCCAAGGCCAAGGTGGAGCGGGCCGACATGCAGGCCCTCATGGATGCCGATATCGCAGCCGGCCGCTTGCCTGCAGGTTCCCGGATCGAGCCCTGGGACTGGTGGTACTATGCCGAGAAGGTCCGCAAGGCCCGCTACGACCTGGACGACGAGGCGGTGAAACCCTATTTCCAGATTGATTCGGTGCGCAAGGGCATCTTCCTCTGTGCAAGCAAACTCTACGGCATCCGGATGGAGGAACTCCACGACGTGCCCGTGTACAACAAGGACTGTGTGCAGACCTACCGGATCAGCAACGCCGACGGGTCCCTGGTGGGCATCTTCACCACCGACTATCTTCCGCGCGACAGCAAACGCGGCGGCGCGTGGATGAACAACATCCGCGAGCAGTATGTGGATGAAGCCGGCGAGGATGTGCGTCCCATCATCGTGAATGTGGGCAACCTGGCCCCCAACCTCAATGTAGACCAGGTGCAGACCGTGTTCCACGAGTTCGGACACGCTCTGCACGGCCTGCTCAGCAAGTGCCATTACGCCTCGGTGAGCGGTACTGGCGTAACCCGCGACTTCGTGGAGGTCTTCTCCCAGTTCAACGAAAACTGGGCGTTCCAACCTGAACTGCTTGCGCAGTACGCACACAATGCGGCGGGCGAGACCATCCCCGATGTCCTTGTCGAGAAAATCAACAACGCCCTCAAGTTCAACCAGGGCTTCATGACCACGGAACTCTGTGCCGCTTCCATGCTGGACATGAAGTGGCATGAGATCGAGGATGTGCCCGAGGGGCTCAGCCGTGATGAGGCAGCTGCGTTCATCGACCGTTTCGAGGCTTCCCTTGCTTCCGAGATCGGGCTGATTCCGGAGATTGGCTACCGCTACCGCAGTACCTACTTCAACCATATCTTCTCGAGCGGCTACAATGCCGGTTACTACGGCTACCTCTGGGCCGAAGTGCTTGACAAAGACGCTTTCAGCATCTTCGAAGCGTCGCCCGACGGACCTTTCGACCTGGCCCTGGCCGCCAAATTCAAGGAGACCTTCCTGGAGAAGGGTGGCAGCGAAGAGCCCATGACGTTGTACAAGTCCTTTGCGGGGCGGGAGCCCGACAACACGGCCTTCCTGCGTGGACGCGGATTGATTGACTAGTTAATTGTTAGCAAACATGAAAAATATCGTATTGGTAAGACACGGCGAGAGCCAGTGGAACAAAGAGAACCGTTTTACCGGTTGGACGAATGTCGATTTGAGTGAGAAGGGCATCCAGGAAGCCTTTGATGCGGGAAAAGCCCTGCGCGAAGCCGGATTCCGCTTCGACGTGGCCTACACCTCCTACCTCAAACGGGCGGTGAAGACCCTCAACAACCTTCTCGACGCCATGGACCTGGACTGGATTCCGGTCTATAAGAGCTGGCGCCTGAACGAGAAGCACTACGGCATGCTGCAGGGCCTCAACAAGGCCGAGACCGCGGCCAAGTACGGCGACGAGCAGGTGCTCGTGTGGCGGCGCAGCTACGACGTGGAACCCCTTCCCCTGCCCGAGTCCGATCCCAACTCCGCCACGCAGGATCCCCGCTACGCCGGTGTTCCCGACCAGTACATCCCCCGCACCGAGGCGCTCAAGCAGTGCATCGAACGGGTGATGCCCCTCTGGGAGTGCGAGATCTTCCCGGCACTCAAGAAGTACGACAACATTGTGGTGGTAGCCCACGGCAACAGCTTGCGCGGTGTGGTGAAGCACCTGCTGGGCATCTCCGACGCCGACATCGTGAAGCTCAACATCCCCACGGCTACGCCCTACGTGTTCGAGTTCGACGACGATTTGAAGCTCGTCCGCGACTACTATCTGGCCGATCCCGAGGAGCTGGCTGCAAAACAGGCGGCGGTAGCCAACCAGGGCAAGGCGAAATAGTGCAGGGATGATCGTCTCCTTCCGGCCCATCGTCAAGACCCTGGTCTGGGGCAGTGAGAACTGGGTGCTGTCCGGCGTCCCGGGCAGCGAATCCGTGGTGGCCGAGGGGCCGCTCGCGGGGAAAACGCTCCCGGAAGTCTACGGCGGCGAATTCCCGCTCCTGGTGAAGTTCATCGACGCCCGGCGCGACCTGAGCATCCAGGTGCACCCGAACGACGAACTCGCCCGTGTCCGGCACGGCTGCAAGGGTAAGACCGAGATGTGGTACGTGACGGGGGCCGACGCGGGCGCGCAGCTGCTGAGCGGTTTTTCCCGCCAGATTACGCCCGCTGAGTACGAGCGTCTGGTGGCGGAAGACCGCATCGTGGAGGCGCTCGCCCGGCACGAAGTGCACGAGGGCGACGTTTTCTTTCTGCCCGCCGGCCGCGTGCATGCGATCGGAGGCGGATGCCGGCTCGCCGAGATCCAGCAGACCTCCGACATCACCTACCGCATCTACGACTATGGCCGTCCCGGTCTCGACGGAAAACCCCGTCCGCTGCATACGGAACAGGCCCGCGACGCCATCGATTTCACGCCTTATCCCGATTATCGGACGCACTACCCCGATCCCCGTCCGGGGGAGCGGGTGCCGCTGGTGCACTGTCCGCAGTTCTGTACCGACCTGCTTGACGCGGATTCCGCCCTGTCGGTCGTGCCCATCCCCGGCTGCGGCTTCCTGGTGGCGGTGTGCCTGTCGGGTTCGGTCCGGCTTGAAAACGACGGTTCCGCCGTGCTCAAAGCGGGTTGCGCCGCACTGGCGCTGGGTTCCGGCCATCTGGACATCTCCGCCCTCGAGCCCGACACGCGGCTGCTCCTCAGTTGGGTCCCCTGATTTTTTTGAAAAAAATCGATTTTTTCTTTCAGTATTCTTATCTTTCCTCCGTTTATTATACAGAGGGAAGATTTTTTTATGAATGCCTGATCAGGAGCAAAGCATTTTGGAGGCAGCGCTGCGGGGCGGCCGTGAAGGGAGGGAGCGATTCTATCGCTGCTATTCTCAACGGCTGATGTATGTCATCGGGCTCTATCTGCGCGACAGGGAAGAGGCGGAAGATGCGCTTCAGGAGGCGTTTGTCAGGATCTTTGACAGTCTGCCGCGCTTTCGGCGCCACGGAAACGGAAGCCTGTTCGCCTGGATGCGGTCGATTGCGGTGCATGCGGCCTGCGATCACTTGCGGAACGCGGACGCTTTCCGGAAAGTGGACCTGGATGAGTTGCAACCGGAGCTTTACCCCGTTGAAGATCCGCCCGACAAGGCGCCGCCTTCGCCGCCGATGGACGAGCTGAGGCAGATGATCGCCCGGCTCCCGCTGCACCAACAGACGGTTTTTAAGCTCCGTTATTTTGAAAACAAACGACACGAAGAGATTGCCAGAGAACTGCATATAAAAGAAAAAACCTCATCATCGCTGCTATGGCACGCCAGGGAAAAGCTGCGAAAAATGATACAAAAGTATTGGGAGGAACAGCAATGACTGACTGGATAGATAAAATGATCGCTCCGCTCTCCGAAGGGACGGCACCCGTTTCCGAAGAGCGCTTCGAGGCTTTGGAAAAAGCCTATGTGCACCACGTGCGGGTCCGCACGTGGCGCCGGATCCTTGTCGGGACGGCTGCTGCCGCATTGCTGCTCATACCTGTGCTGGTGCCTGTCCTTCATCGGTCCGGAGGCGTGCAGGATGGGTCCGGCCCGTCTTCGCAGTTGGCGGAGGGGGCCGTGGCTGTGACGGAAACGGCGCCCGTCCCCGTTTCGGAAGGGAGCATTCCGGAGTCAGCCCCTTCTGCTGTCCGGATGTCATCGTCTCCCGTTCCGGCTTCTGCTTCCGCTTCCGCTTCCGCTTCTTCTCCGGTCGTATCGTCCGTCCCCGGTTCGAAAGCGCCCGTGGCAGATTCGAAAGCATCCGCTCCCGGTCCGAACGCGCCTGCTCAAGCCCCTGCAGCATCCGTCCCCAGCCCGAAAGCGCCCGTCGCTGCAGAGGACAAAACGGCAGCGGTCGAAGTGCAGAAGGCGCCCGGCCCCCGGACGGAGTCCTTTGCCGACAACGGGCTTCCCCCCGTGCTGGAAGATCCCGTCGTGTGGGCCGATCCCGTTTCCGTCCGGAAACAGCGTTCGCGCCTGAGTATCGGACTGTTGAGCTCGACGAACGTGTCGAAGCGCGAGCAGACGGGCGTGAACTTCCCCAAGCTCGGAAGCGGCACGCCCGGAACGGCCAGATATTGCCATTATGCGCCCGTCTCCCTGGGTGTCTGCCTGGACTGGTGGCGGGGAAGCCGCTGGCGTCTGAGTTCCGGCGTTGAAATGAGCTGGTACTCTTCGGAGTATATTCAGGGAGAGATGGAGCTGTATGAGCAGAACGTCGCTTATCTGGGTATGCCTTTGCGCGTAGACAGGGTCTGGCCGTTCACTTCCGGCAGCGGTGCCTTCTATGCCGGTCTGGGCGGACTGGTCGAAAAGGGCCTTTACGGGAATAACGGAAGCAGCCGGTTGACCCCCGACGGCTGGGGCTTCTCGGCGGTTGGAGCCGTCGGCGTTCAGTACAACCTTCCTTATGGAATCGGCTTCTATTTCGAACCGTCCCTGGTGCGGACGCTCCTATCTCCTTCCGGCCGGACGGCTGCGTCGTTTGCTACCTATCGTTCCAACAATCCCTTGCAATTCGCCCTGTATGCGGGCATAAAATTCCTGTTATGAACAACCTGATCAAACTTGCCCGTCCGTTTCTCCTGTCGGCTGCATTCCTGTTTTCATGGGGATGCTCTGTCGACACCGCTTACGAGCGAGATATTTCGGCATGTGGCAGCAACACCTTCAGTTGCGAAATAAACGGCTCCGTATTCACCGCCCTGACTGTTTCCTGTTCGAAGAACGCGAAACGGGATTCGCTGTACCTTTCTTTCTCGGCGCTCTTTGGTAAGGATAAGGCGAGTGAGCTTTCCAAAAAGCTGTCTACCATTCAGATCCGCCTTGCAAAAAGTGAAATAGTTGAAGATGAGCGTATCCCGCTCGACGGCGACGGGGAGATCCGTGTTGAGAACCGCATATTGGAGAACTCCGAATGGAAGACAATTCGGGCTACGGGTCTTTCGGGTTACGTGCGGTTCTGGAAGCGGTCGGCGGTTATCCTGGCCGGACAGCTTGAACTGCAGGCGGACATGCCCGATGTGCATCTTTCCATTACCAAGGGCATCTTCGATGTCACTATACCTGAAGCCAAATGAAAAAGTCGTTCCTCTTCTTCATGGCCGCGCTTTCATTCATGTCGTCGGCGCAGGCTCAGAGCTGGGTCGTTTTCCCCGATATGGTCGGCAAGCGTGTTTCGTACCGGGAAAAGCTGTCCGTCTCCCTTGCTTCCGGGCCTATGGTTTATAATGACAACAAATGGGGAATCTGCTCGGAACTGGGTGCGTTGTGCCCTTTTTCTGACTATTTCGCATTCTCCCTTTCCGGTCAGTGGACTTATTCCCATATCCGGAAACCGGAAGATTTCGGTGAGCATGAACTTATGTACACTTCCGCATCCGGTCTGATCGGACTGCAGTTTTTCCCGGCTGGTTTGCAGAGAAAAACCCAGCTGTCTTTCGGGATTGCGTATGGCCCCGGTGTCGTGTCAGGCTATGAGCGGGATGTCATGTATTTCGACAGCGGTCCTATGTATTCCTATAAGATAAGGGAATCCCGGTGGGGGAGGCCGCTGCAAGGGAAAAAGACTTTTTCAGACAGGGCGTTCTCCATCAATTACCGCTCTTTCGTGAATCCGAAGACGGCCATTGGAGTCAGTCTCCAGCATTCCAGACGCTATCTGGTGTCGGCGCGGCTGACCATCACGAGAAAAATACTGTAAACCGCAAATAATGTCTATTTTTGTACGGACAATATTTCCGTACACATGACCGGCATCCTTCTTTCTCTCCTGCTTTCCTGGGGTATCGTACAGACCTCGTCCGTCTTTTTGCGCTCTGCGCCCGACTACGAATCGGCACTCGACAGTCAGTCGCGTATGGGCACGGTGGTAGAAATCCTTGAGCAGAAAGGTTACTGGGTAAAGGTCCGCACGCCAGAACCTTACGAAGGCTGGGTGAACGAACTCTGTCTGGCGCCGGTTTCGGAGGCGGAAAAGGACGCCTGGCTCGCCGCGCCGCGCTACCTCTGCACGGTTGAGGCGACCCATGTGCTGGAAGCTCCCGACGCCCACGCCCCGCGCATCTGCGACCTGCTTATGGGCAATATGCTGCGGCAGGGTGAAGGGCGCAGCGGCGCCTATGTGGCGGTGGTGCTGCCTTCCGGCCGCAAGGGCTGGGTGCGGCACGATGAGGTCGTCGATTTCTCCCGCTGGGCCGGGGCATGCCGGAAGGCCGTGGCGCCCGGGTCTGATCCGTCCGTCACCGCGGCCGCCATCCTGGCGACGGCCCGGCGCTTCCTGGGCGTACCCTATCTCTGGGGCGGGATGAGCGCCAAGCATTTCGATTGCAGCGGTCTCACCGGCTTCTGTTACTTCATGCAGGGGCTCCTGCTTCCGCGCGACGCTTCGCAGCAGGTGAAATGTGGCGTGGAGGTTCCCGTGGAGCAGATGCAGGCGGGCGACCTGGTGTTCTTCGGGGAGAAGAAGGTCTCGCACGTGGCCCTCTGCATCGGGCCCGGTCGCATCATCCACTCCTCGCAGCTGGTGCGCATCAACTCGCTCGACCCCTCGGCTCCCGACGCCTACACCCGCAACATCCTGCACGTACGCCGGATCCTGGGTCACCTCGGCGACGGCACCCCCGTCAGCTGTATCGCCGACAGCCCGTGTTATTTCTCGCCCACTCTCGTGCAGAATTGATGCGAGCCCTCTCCTTCTAAAGGCCGGGGCGGCGTTCCAACACGGCGGACTCCATTCTCGCATCTTCGTCCCCGTTGCGCGGAAACTCGCTGCTGCGGGTGATGCCCGCCTTTGCCGGAACAGCCGCCCCGGCCAAGCATTATTCTGGAAAGCCGGAAGTCCACCGTGATATGACGGCCTCGGACCGTCCCATCTTTTTAGCAAGGTCACGCTGCGTCATATGCTTTTGTTTGAGCACGGCGTCGATGCGGGCAATGATGTCGGCCGACAGCTGCACCTCGGACATAATCTCCGGAGATACGGTCGCCAGCTTTTCATTGAGCCACTGTGTTTGCTGGTGAGTAAAAAAGATATACCTTTGTAATGATGGTACGATTTGCCTCATTCTGTTTGCTGCTGACGGTCCTTGTGGTTGCCTGTTCTCCTCGGGTGACTGTACATCTGGACCGTTCAATGCCGCAGAATTGGGAAGATAAGCGTGTGGGCTTGCTTGATCTTGGGCAGGAACCGCCTCCCAGTGCAGAGAAACTGGGATGGCTGGCGGTTGATGAAAAGGCCAGTGTTTTTGCGTATTGGGAAATACTTAATGCCTCTGCTTTTGAGGTGTGGGAATCGGGCGGGAATGTCTTGTCCTTGACGAAGAACCATAAGGCGAATGAATTCTCTTTAAGGGACCATCACCGGATAGAAGGCGATATTCTTTTTGTGTCGAACTTGGATTCCATCGGGGTGTTACGCCGTTTATATGCTCAGCCACGCAAAAGGATAATGCCTCTTGAGAAAAAGGAGTGGGAGTTGAGTATGGGAATCAGCGGGATGCCATTGTATGCCGCAGAAATCTCTCCGTTTGGAGTCGAGTCTTTTCGCCGAAATCCTGAGTCGGCAACAGGTATGTACGAGAATTCGTTCGAGGCCCGGACCAGTGGTGTGATTGCCCTGCAGGGGATGTATCGCTTTCACGAGCGTTTTGCGGCCATTGCGAGTCTTGGATACAGCCACCTGAAAGCACGGAATATCAGTCCGTCTACAAAAACTACAGAGGCATGGGAGCACTCGACCATTGTTACGGCTTTCGCTGGATTGCGTTATTATTATTTAAGCGAGTCGTTTTGGCGTTTATATGGCGCGGTTCAGTGTGGTTTGTTCCTTCATGACGGGAATTCAGGGTATTGGAAGCGCCTCGAGGCTCCAAACCGGTCTTTGGGCGGACAGATTACTTTTTTGGGTGTCCAGTTCGGTAGGAAATGGTTCGGGGAGGTGGAAGTGTTTGGTCTTGGTGATAATTATAGTGTTATTCTCCCTCCTTTTGGCGGGCGTTTGGCTGTCGGTTACAGGTTTTGATGATGAGACGATTGTTTGTATTGTTGATGGCTTTTGGCGTTGCCGTTTCCTGTAGCTTCCATTCTCCGGAACTGTCCACCATGGAGGGGTATACGGAGGAATTGTCACAAAGGTATCTTCTGAACCCCGCTTCGGTGTTTCTGTCTGAAGAAGGAAAGCATGAAGTTTCTTGGCAAAAGGACGGCTTCGAGTTTGTTTTATCGGGTGTCGATACCTGGAATTGCAGCATCTCACAAGGTCCTGATCCGGACGCGCACGTCAACCTTTCGATTACGAAAGATGCCGGCGATCATGTTTTTGTCTCCTCCGGGACAATCGTTGAAAGCAGCGGATACAAGACCGGCATTGACGGAACGGTCCGGAGCGACGGGCAACGCTGGGAAGGCCTGTTCCGAATAGAAGTTAGCTTGAATGGACAAAAACTTGACTGGGGAGAAGCCCGATTTGAGGGGGCCTTTTCTCCAGTTTATCAATCAGGGCAATTTAATACACACTAAAATATGAAACGTTTCCTGTTCTGGGCGGTGCTGCTGCTCGCCCTGAGTTCTTGCAAGAAGCAGGAGTCCTTCTCCCAAAGCGTTCAGGCGCCTATCGGCGACATCCGTGCGCTGTACATCCGTCTGGGCAACAATATGTGGTGCGACTGGCCCACGCAGATGATGGGTGACAATCTGGAAGAGGCGGTGAAGCTGCTTCCCGAGCGCAAGCGTCCCGACCTGAAACTCACCACCGTCGACTCCCTTTGGCGGAAGGTCACCGACCACGCTGCGGAAAGCGGCGTGAATATGCTGGTGGTCGACCTCGGGGAGGGCTTGCAGTTCCCGAGTCATCCGGGGCTGGCCGTGGAAGGCAGCTGGAGCGTGGAGAAGATGCGGGCCGAGATCGGCCGTCTGAATGCCCTTGGCATCGAGGTCATCCCCAAACTCAACTTCTCCTGCACGCACAACGGCTGGATGAAGGACTACCGCCATATGGTCTCGTCGGCACCTTATTATAAGATGTGTTCGGACGTAATCGCCGACGCTATGGAGATCTTCGGGCATCCGCGTTTCTTCCACATCGGCTACGACGAGGAGACCACCCATCATCAGAGCGGCTTCTCCTACCGGGTGCAGCGGGTGGACGAGTCGTGGTGGCGCGACTTCCTCTACATCCTGGGCGAGGTGGAGCGGCACGGAGCCCGTCCCTGGGTCTGGTGCGACTACGGCTGGCATCATCCAGAGTACTACGAGCGCTGCCCCAAGAGCGTCATCCAGCAGAACTGGTACTACGACGAAGCCTACGGCGGATTCGACCCCGAGACCAACAAGACTCGCGACTACGACCGTCTGATCGCCTTCTGGAAACTGGACGAGGCCGGCTTCGACCAGGTGCCCTGCGGCACGAACTGGGTGGGCTTCAAGCGCCGTGAACTGAAGATCGACGCCGACGACGTGATCGGGCGCCTGGTCCGCACCTGCCGGAAAGTCATTTCGAAGGAGCACCTTTACGGCTTTATGATGGCTCCCTGGAGCCCCTGCACGGCCGACGGGACCGACTTCCAGCTCCGCGGCATCGATCTCTTCCGCGAGGCCCTCGCCGCCCCGGAGGAATAGCAGTCGCTGTGCCATAGGTAGAAAAATCCAATAGCTCATGACGAAATAAAGTGTCTTGACAGCGCTCCTCATTGTTGCCGGAGCGCTCTCCCTTGAGGCTCAAAAAATAGGAGGAACCCGCATCGAAAAGGGCAATGATCTCGCCGGCGTCATAACCGACTCTTCCTCCGGAAAGGGCATTCCCGGAGAGGCCTTTTCGCGTCACGATTTCACGTTTACTCCGCTCAATCGGAGCGAAGACGACTTTGTGCTCGTGGTGCTGGCAGATCCACAGTGCCATTTCAACCGTGAATTCGAAAGGTTCAAGAGCGAGTCTATGCCCGACCTCCGGACATACGTGAACCGGAAGATTGTCGCCAGGCAGTCCATCCCGTCATCGGGGCTCGTGCACGAGTACACGGCAAGTAAAATAGAATCCGGATATGAAGATTTGTAAACCTGTTTTTGCCGCGCGGAAGAGCCCACGGCAATAATGATGGTCAAATCAGAAAAAAATGCTATCTTTGCGCCGTTAAAATAGGAAAGACTATGAATTTACGCGACATTAAGAAGGACATCGAGTACGTCCTGAGTGCATTTATCGAGGACTGCTCCGTCTGCGCAGCCGTCAATCCCAAGACTTCCGACAAACAGATCGCCGCGCTCATGGAAGAGGCTGTGGACCTCTACAATGAGCTCCGCGACAAGGTGAACGCCAAGGTCGAAGGCTCCAAGAAGGCCTACTACAACGGCCTCCGCCGCGAGATTCTGGAGCGGACCGACAAGCTGTATGTGAAACTCAGCGAGACGGTGAACAAGGCCGTCGCCGGCAAGGACGAGGAACCCGCAGAGGAGAAGAAGCCCGCCGCGAAGAAAGCCCCCGCCAAGAAGGCTGCCGCCCCGAAGGCCGAGAAGCCCGCTGCCGAAGAGAAGGCCGCTCCGAAGGAGGAGAAGAAGCCCGCCGCGAAGAAGGCTCCGGCTGCCAAGAAGGCTGCCGCTCCGAAGGCCGAGAAGTCCGCTGCCGAGAAGAAGCCGGCCGCCAAGAAGGCGCCCGCGAAGAAGCCCGCAGCCAAGAAAGAGGCTTAAGCGCAGCCCGTTCGGGCCACAAATACAGGGAGGCTGGTCGGACGGGCGTTCCGACCGGCCTTCTTTTTGTTATCTTTGCAGTTATGAGACGTTTTCTCTGCATCTTCACCGTCCTGCTGGCAGGGTTTTCCACATTGGGTTCTGACGCCTTTGCTGCCGTACCCGACAATGCCGTACAGCGCCGTCTGGAGGCGCTCGACGCGGCGGAACCCCTGCGCTCCTCGGTCTGGGGCGTGCTGGCGGTGAATTTCAAGGGCGATACCCTGGCATGCGTGCACGCGCGCCGGCGTATGATCCCCGCCTCGAACATGAAGCTCATCACCACCGGGGCGGCCCTGCTTCAACTGGGACCGTCGTCCCGTTTTTCCACGCAGGTCGGCATCAGGGGGGCGGTGAAAGACAGCACCCTGCTGGGCGACGTGTGCCTGGTGGGCGGGGGAGACCCCACCATCGGCACGCTCTTCTCCTATCTGCCCGCGCCCCAGACGCATTTTGAAAAGTGGGCGGAGGCCCTGCGCGGTGCCGGCATCCGCCGGGTTGAAGGACGGATTGTGGGCGATGGCTCCTGGCTCGCGAACGAAGGCCGCCATACCGACTGGAGCAGCGAGGACGAACGCACCCGCGACGGCGTGGTGCCCGGCGGTCTCACGTTCCGGGGTGCGATGGGCGACAGCCTGCCCGACGGAGCCCTGTCGTGCGCCATCCACTTCCGCCGCTATCTGGAAGAGAACGGGATTGCGGTGAGCGGTCCCTGCGCCGAGGAGAAGACCGATTCGGTGCAGGTCCTGGCCTCTTTCCCCTCTCCGCAGCTGCGGAGCCTGGTGCGAACGGCCAATTTCGAGAGCGACAACTTCATTGCCGAGACCCTGCTGCTGGCCCTCGGGCGCAAGCTGCGCGGCGCCACCGACTACGACGGCGCCACCCTGGCCCTGCAGGATGCGCTCGCCCCGCTGGGGCTGAAAGCGTGCAGCCGCAGTATGCGTTTCGCCGACGGGAGCGGCCTCTCGCGTAAGAACTACCTTTCGCCCGAGTTCACGGTGCGATTCCTCACGGCGATGAGCCGCACGGGGGTCTACAAGGACTATCTCGCTTCGCTGCCCGCGCCCGGGAAAGGCACGCTCAAAACCCGGCTCAAGGCACTGCCTGCCGAGCAGAAGGCGCGCATCCGTATGAAGAGCGGCTCTATGAACGGGGTGCGTTGCTTCAGCGGCTACATCCTGCCCGCCGACGGCAATCCGGCCCACACCATCGCCTTTTCGGTCTTTACCAACAACGTGGTGGCCCCCGGAGCCGCGCATGCAGCGCTGGTGGACGGAATCATCGAAGAATTGCTATCTTTGTAGTTTATGACAAGAAAACTCCTCATACTCCTCGCGCTGCTGTCGTTCCTGGCGGGCTGCAACACCATCTCCTCGCTGGTGCACGACGACCAGGTGGTGGCGAAGGTGGGGAAATACCGCCTCTACCGTTCGCAACTCTCGGCCTTCCTGCCCGACGGCATCAGTCCGGAAGACAGCGTGAACCTGTCGGAGCGCTACATCCGTTCCTGGGCCACCGAGCTGCTCTATCTCAAGATGGCCGAGGAGCAGTTGAGCAAAGGCGAACTCGATGTGACGCCCGAGCTGGAGGACTACCGCCGGTCGCTGCTCAAATTCCGTTATGAACAGCGCTACATCAACGACCGGCTCGACACGCTCATCACCCAGGCGCAGCTGGAGAGCTATTACAAGGAGCACCAGGCTTCCTTCGAACTGGAGCGGCCCATCCTGAAGGTGCGTTATGTAGACATCCTCAGGGACGCCCCTGCCCGGGAGGAGATCCTCGACCGGCTTTCGGCCACCGATCCCGCCTCGCGCCGGCTGCTTGACAGCCTCAGTTTCTCGGCGGCCCTGCGTTATTTCGACAGTTCGGACCGCTGGATGGACGCCGCCGTGCTGGCCCGTGAGTTCGGCACCGACTATGTTTCCATGCTCTCCGGCCTGAAGGACGGACGCATCGAACGGAGTTCGGAAGAGCGGAGCGACGTGCGTGTGATGCAGGTTTTTGACATCCGCCGTTCGGGCATCGCCCCCATCGAGTACTGCGCCGAAAGCATCCGCGACAACATCCTGAGCCAACGGAAGCGCGACCTGCTTGAAAAACTGGAACAAGACTTGCTTACCGATGCCCTGGACCGAAAGAAATTTGTAATCTACTAACTGATGAAACAGTTCCCGATACTCTTCCTGCTTGCAGCGTCGCTGCTCACCGCTCCCCTTGCCCGCGCGCAGAAATACCCCGACGGCATCATCGACAAGTCGGTGGCCGTGGTGGGGGGTGAACTCATCGCCATCTCGGACCTCGAGGCCGAGGTGCAGATGATGCGGGCGCAGGGCGTGCAGTCCGACCGAAACGCCCGCTGCGAGCTTCTGGAAAGCATTATGCAGGCCAAACTCTTCCTTATGCAGGCGCGGCTCGACTCGCTCAAGGTCAACAACGACATGGTGCAGGCCGAGCTCTCCCAGCGCCTCGACCAGATGCGCACCGCCCTGGGCGGAGACGAGGCGGCCGAGAAGTACTTCGGCAAACCCCTCTACAAACTCCGCCAGGAATGGCGCCAGCAGCTGGAAGACAACAGCCTCATCCAGCAGGAGCAGCAGGAGGTCTCGGGCAAGATTCCGGAACTCACGCCCTACGACGTGAAGCAGTATCTCGACACGGTCGACGTGGCTTCGCTTCCCGTGGTGCCCATCAAGTATCAGATGAGCCAGATCTGTCTCTACCCCGACCGGGAGGCTGCGGCCCTGGCGGTGAAGGAACGGCTCCTGTCGCTGCGCGAGCGCATTATGAACGGGGAGAAATTCGCCACCCTGGCGCGTCTCTATTCGGAAGACCCCGGCAGCGCCCGCAAGGGCGGAGAGCTGGGTATGGCGTCCAAGTCGATCTTCTGGCCGGCTTTCGCCGATGCGGCCATGGCCCTCAAGCCCGGCATCATCTCCCAGATCGTGGAGACGCCCGACGGCTTCCACATCATTGAGGTGCTCGACAAGAAGGGCGATATGTTCAACGCCCGCCACATCCTCATCAAACCCAAGTACACCCAGGCCGATCAGGACAAGGCCTTCAAGACCCTCGACAGCCTGCGCACGGCCATCGACGGCGGCAAGATCAGCTTCCAGCTGGCCGCCCGCTTCTACTCGCAGGACCCGGCCACCCGCACCAACGGGGGACAGATGGCCGACCCCATGACGGGCTCTTCGTACTTCGAGATCGACCAGATGAAACCCGAGGACTACGCCGCGGTGAAGGACCTCCAGCCCGGCCAGATGTCGGCCCCCATCGCCTCGCGCGACAATGAAGGACGCGACGGGAACCTCGTCTACAAGATCGTGCGCCTCGACCGCATCGTTCCGGCGCACACCGCCACCTTCGAGAACGACTACACCGAGCTGCTTGCAGGCGTTCGCCAGCGCAAGCAGGCCGACGCCATCGACGCCTTCCTCGACAAAAAGATCAAGGAAACCTACATCGTCATCGACCCGCTCTTCAAGGATTGCCAGTTCAAGCGCAAGGGATGGACCGAAAAGTTCAGGCAGGAAGACTGATCCTTCTGCTCGCCCTGCTGGGGCTGGGGCAGAGGCTCGCCGCGCAGGAACAGGAGCGGCGGGATTCCCTGGTGCGCCTCGTGAAGGGCAGTTCGCTCCAGCTCATCGAGAAGGACGGACGCCAGTACCGGAAGGCGGTAGACGCCACTTTCCTGCATAACGGGAGCTACCTCATCTGCGACACGGCCCTCTGGGACGTGGGCCAGCGCGTCATCAACGCCATGGGCAACGTGCGTCTGCTGCAGGACGAGACCGTCCTTACCAGCGACAAGCTCGACTACCTCATCGACGACAACCTGGTGCAGTTCCGCGGCTCGCTGGTGCAGCTTCAGGACAAGGACCGCAACACCCTGCGCACCCGCCATCTCGACTACAACACCCGCGATAGCGTGGCCGTTTTCAAGAACGGCGGCTCCATGCGCGACAAGGACGGGCAGATCATCGAAAGCCTGGACGGCTCCTACGATTCGCGGCGCAAGCTCTTCTCGTTCCACACCAACGTGAACATGTTCACCGACTCGGTCTTCGTGAAGACGACCCTGCTCGATTACGAATCGGTGCCGTCCCGCGCCGTGTTCCGCGCGCCCATCGACTTCTGGAAAGACGGCAACATGCTTTCCGCCGACGGAGGCTGGTACGACCGTCCCGCCGAACTCTTCCTCTTCACGGGCCGCGTGCACGCGATGTCGGAGGAGCAGGAGGCCTGGTCCGATTCGCTCTACTACTACCGCGGGCCTGAAAATGTGCTGCTCCTGGGCAAGGCGCAGGTGCAGGACACCACCCGGAATGTGGCGGCCGTGGCGGAACGTATCTTCTATGAGGACAGCGTCTCGCGGGTGACGCTCCGGGGCGAGGCGGCCGTGGCGCTGCGCACCGACCCCGACCGTTCCCCCTCCGACACGCTCTCCGCCCGGCCCGATACGATGTATTTCGGGGCCGATACGCTCATCTACCGCACGTACTATCGTTTTGAATTGCCTGCCGGAGAGGAAGCCGCGGCGCAGACGCGTCTCTCCGAAATGATGGGCGATCCCGTGACGGAATACCGGCGCAAGGCCGCGAAGGAAGCGGCGGAGGCGGCCGCGCAGGCCGCTCAGGAGGAAGGGCTCGATCCGGGCTCCGGTCCCGGTGCCGGGAAAGGCGGTAAGCCCGGCCGGGGCGGCAAACCCGGACGTGGGGGTGCGAAGGCTCCGGAAGCCCCGTCGGATGCAGAGGAAAGCCAGCCTGCACCGCCCGAGGCGCCCGCTGCGCCACCTGACAGCCTGGCCGTGCCCCCGGAGGCGCCCGCCGACAGTCTCGCCGCTCCTGTGGATACCCTTCCGCCGCCCCCCGACAGCAGCCGCGTGGGTTTCCTGGAAGGCATCGGCAAGGTGAAGGTGTTCCGTCAGGACATTCAGGTGCGCTGCGACTCCATGCGCTACAACGACCTCGATTCGGTGGCCCGTTTCTACCTCGATCCCGTGGTGTGGAACGAGGGGAATCGCCAGTACACTTCCGACAGCCTCTTCGTGCTGGTGCAGGGAGGCGGCGTGGACCGGGCCAGCCTCATGTCGAACGCCTTCATCATCACGCAGGAAGACGACAGCTGTTTCGACCAGATCCGCGCCACCGAGGTGATGGCTTATTTCGACAGCACCTCCGCCCTGCGCCGTTTCGACGCCCTGGGCGGTGCGGCCGCCATGTTCTTCCTCAAGGAGAAGGAGGCGTTCGCCACGGTGAACAAGGTGGAGAGCAAGATGCTTTCGGCCCTGTTCGAGAAGGGCGACCTCGACCGGGTCTACTATTTCGACGCGCCCAAGAACGATGCCTGGCCCCTGCCTCAGCTGGCTCCGGCCGAACGTCGTTTCAAGGGCTTCAACTGGCGTCCCGACGAGCGTCCGAAGGGCCGGCGCGACATCACTGACCTGCGGGTGCGTCCTTCCGAGCGTTCGCGTTATGCGCGGCATCCGCGCGCCTCGTTCGTCCAGACCGACATCTATTTCCCCGGCTATATGGACGGGGTCTACCGTTCCCTCGAGGGGCGCGATACGCAGAAGCGTTCTGGTGGTCGGCAGGCCGCTCCGGGGCCGGATGTGGCGCCCGGGCCGGAACCCGTTCCGGTGGACAGCCTTCCTCAGCCCACGGCACCGGCGGACAGCACCCTCGCCGCCCCCGCCGATTCTCTGAACGCGGCGCCTGCCGATTCCCTCTCGGCCGCTCCGGCCGATACGCTCGCCCGGCCCGTATATCGTTCCGAACGGGAGCGCCTGCGGGCAGAAAAAGCCGCGGAACGTGCCGCCAAGGCGGAAGCCCGGCGCAAGGCCCGCGATGCCCGCTGGGCGGAACTCGACGCCCGCGATGCGGCCAAGGCCGAGGCCAAGGCGCAGAAGGCCCTGGAACGCAAACGCGAACGCACCCGTCGCGAAGTGCTTGATTTCCGGCGCCAGGAAGCCAAGGACCGCGAACGGCTCCAGAAGTATATCAGCGAATATGAGCGGCGTGCCGCGCGCCGTACGGAAAAACAACCGCGGAAAAGCAAGAAAACCCGTAAAAACGAAACGCAAGATGGAAGCGATTCTTGACCGGTTCCTGCGCTATGTCGCAGTGGACACCCAGTCCGACGAAAACTCCGAATCCCAGCCCTCCACGGCCAAACAACTCGAGCTGCTGCGTCTGCTGCGCGATGAACTGCGCGCCCTGGGCGTTGCGGCCGAACTCGATGAATTCGGCTACGTGATGGGACGCATTCCCTCTAACCTGCCCGCCGGCCGGAAGGCGCCTGCCATCGGTTTCATCGCCCACGTGGACACCTCGCCCGACGCGAGCGGCGCCGGCGTGAAGCCGCAGATCGTAAAGGACTACGACGGTGGCGACATCGCCCTTGCCGGCGTGCCCGGCCTGGTGCTCAGCCCCTCCGAGTTTCCCGAACTGCTCGCGCACAAGGGGGAGACGCTGGTGACAACCGACGGCACCACCCTGCTCGGCGCCGACGACAAGGCCGGCGTGGCCGAGATTATGGACGCGGTGCAGTATCTCGCGGCGCATCCCGAGTTCCCCCACGGAGACATCTGCATCGGCTTTACGCCCGACGAGGAAATCGGGCGCGGCGTGGTGAAATTCGACGTGGCCCGTTTCGGCGCCGACTACGCCTACACCGTGGACGGCGGCGAAGTGGGTGAACTGGAGTTCGAGAACTTCAACGCCGCCTCGGCCAAGATCCACATCCAGGGCCGCAACGTGCATCCCGGCTACGCCAAGGGAAAGATGCGCAACGCCCTGCACATCGCCACCGAACTCGACGCCCTGCTCCCCGCTGAGCAGCGTCCGGAACGCACCGAAGGCTATGAGGGCTTCTTCCATCTCATCTCGCTCTCGGGTACGGTGGAGGAGGCGGACATCGCCTATATCATCCGCGATCACGACCGCACCCTTTTCGAGCGGAAGAAGGAAGTGATGGCGCAATGCGTCGATTTCATCAACGCCCGGTACGGCGCAGGCACGGCCACGGCTGACGTCCGCGATTCTTATTACAATATGCGTGAGCAGGTGGAGCCGCACTACCACATTGTGGAAAAGGCGGTGCGGGCTATGGAGATGGCCGGCGTGCAGCCGCACATCCAGCCCATCCGGGGCGGCACCGACGGCGCCAACCTCAGTTTCAAGGGCCTGCCCTGTCCCAACATCTTCGCCGGCGGCCTCAATTTCCATGGGAAGATGGAATGGGTGCCGGTTCAGAGCATGGAAAAGGCGTCCAGGGTTATCCTGAACCTGATTTCGCTCTATGCGGAATAGCGTTTAGCGGGATTTCTTCCCCAGCGAGGCGCGCACCATATAGCATACCAGCGCAAGCAGCGGCACGATGGCGATGGCCTCGGCGCCGGAAGCGCTGTGTCCCTCAGCCACGTGGTTCCAGGCCCCGAGGAACCAGTCGGCACCCGCGAACTTGAGGATGGCGCTCACCACGCCCATGAGCGCACCGCCGGCGATGAAGCCGCTGGCGATGAGGGTTCCCTTCTCGCTCCGTGCGCGGTTGGTTTCCTCGTCCTTGCTGCGGCTGCCTACATACCAGGAGACGGCGCCGCCCAGCAGGAGCGGGAGGTTGAGGTCGATGGGAATGAACATCCCCAGGCAGAAGGCGAGGGCCGGCACTTTGAAGACGGTGAGCAGCAGTGCGATGAGCGCACCGATCCCGTAGAGGAGCCAGGGCGCTCCGCCTCCGTTCATCATAGGCTGGATGACGGCGGCCATGGCGTTGGCCTGCGGGGCCACCAGGGCACCGTCGCCCGTGAATCCGTAGGTCTTGTTGAGGACCAGCATGACTCCGCCCACGGTTGCGGCGGCGACCACCGTGCCCACGAACTTCCAGGCCTCCTGTTTGGCCGGCGTGGTGCCGATCCAGTACCCGATCTTGAGGTCGGTGATGAACCCGCCCGCCATGGAGAGGGCCGTGCAGACCACGCCGCCGATGACCATTGCGGCCACCATACCGGCGTTGCCCTTGAGACCGGCCGCCACCAGTACGAGGGCGGTCACGATGAGGGTCATGATGGTCATGCCGCTCACGGGGTTGGAGCCCACGATGGCAATGGCGTTGGCGGCCACGGTGGTGAAGAGGAAGGCGATGACGGCCACGATCACGAGGCCGATGAGGGCTTGCCAGACGGTGTGGACCACGCCGCCGAAAGCGAAGAAGGCGAAGATGGCCAGCAGGGCGATCACAATCCCGCTGACGACCTTTTTCATGGAAAGGTCGCGCTCGCAGCGCCCGGCTTCTTCCGCAGTGCTGCGTCCGTGCCGGAACTCGTTGGCGGCGAGTCCGATGGCCGACTTGATGACCCCGGAAGACTTGATGATCCCGATGATGCCTGCCGTGGCGATGCCGCCAATCCCGATGTGGCGCGCGTAGTTCCGGAAGATCTCCTCCGGGCTCATCTGCGACAGGGTCTGCGTGATGCCCGTGCCCATGAAGTCGATGACCTGGCCGCCCCAGAACAGGTTCATGAGCGGGATGATGAGCAGCCATACGAGGAAGCTGCCGCAGCAGATGATGAAGGCATACTTGAGCCCCACGATGTAGCCCAGGCCCAGGATGGCAGCGCCGGTGTTGAGTTTGAGCACCAGCTTGGCCTTGTCGGCGACCACCTGTCCCCAGTGCATGACGGTGGTGGAAAGGGTCTCGGCCCAGGCGCCGAAGGTGGAGACGGCGAAGTCGTACAAGCCGCCCAGCAGGCCGCTGACGGCGAGCACGCGGGCGCTCTTACCGCCCGATTCGCCGCTCACGAGCACCTGCGTGGTGGCCGTGGCTTCCGGGAAGGGGTACTTCCCGTGCATCTCCTGCACGAAGTATTTGCGGAAGGGGATGAGGAAGAGGATGCCCAGCACGCCGCCCAACAGCGAGGAGAGGAACATCTGCATAAAGTTGACGTCGAGCCCCAGGATGTAGATGGCCGGCAGGGTGAAGATGGCACCGGCCACCACCACGCCGGAGCAGGCCCCGATGGACTGGATGATCACGTTCTGTCCCAGGGCCTCTTTCTTGCCCAGAGCGCCGGAAATGCCCACGGCCAGGATGGCGATGGGGATGGCGGCCTCGAAAACCTGTCCCACCTTGAGGCCCAGATAGGCCGCCGCGGCGGAAAACAGCACGGTCATCAGCAGGCCGAGCGACACGGAATAGGGGGTTACTTCTGCGAAAACGTGACCGTCACCCAGGAGCGGCTGGTACTTTTCTCCGGGCTTCAGCGGCCTTTGTGCGTTGTCCGGAAGGCTCATATTCTTCTTCATAGTGACGAAAGTAATGAAAAAATTTGGAAAAATCGATTGGACTAACGATATTTGCTCGAACTAATACTTGCCAATTAATCAAACAACGTTATTATCTATGAAAAGTATTAAAGTTTTGGCGACCCTGTTTGCCGCGTCTGTGATGCTGGCTGTCGTGTCGTGCCGCGAGAAAGAGCCCACTGTGACCATCTATGATCCAGTATCCTTCTCGGGTGAGATTTCCGCCGACAAAGCCGTCGACCTTGGCCTGAGTGTCAAGTGGGCCGGGTACAATTTAGGCGCCGAGGCTCCGGAGGAGGTTGGCGATTTCTATGTGTGGGGCGAAATCGACCCGCGCGATCCCGAAGGTCCCTGCGACAAGGACAACTGGATTTTCTTTGACGAGAATGGCACCGCCACCAAGTACAACGCTCTCGACAAGAAGGTTGTGCTCGATGCTGCCGATGATGCCGCCACCGCTGCCTGGGGTGCTGATTATCGCACGCCGACCGCCGCCGAGGTCGCAGAGCTCATCAAGGGCTGCGACTGGACCTATGTCAAGTACAAAGGCGTGATTGGTTGGGTAGCTACCAAGAAGCCCGCCGCCGCGCCCGCTGCAGGTGGTGGTGAAGATCCCGCTCCTGCTCCCGCCGTTGAGGAAGATCTTCCCAGCATCTTCTTCCCTGTGACCGGTTACCGCAAGGATCTGTCGACCCTTAGCACGGACCGTGGAATCTATCTTACGGCCACGGCGTACAACACCACGACCTTCTATATCAACTCCATTTCGTTTAATGACCGTGGGGCTGCCGCCGGTTACTTGAACTTGTTCTATGCCGCCGCGGTGCGTCCCGTTTACGTTGGTACAGAGTAATACCTTATTATATAAGAGATGAGTGTTCCGGCCGGGGTTTTCCCGGCCGGTTCTTTTTTTTGAAAAAAAGATTTGCAGGTTTGAAAAAAGTGCGTATCTTTGCCGTCCCTTTTGGAAACGAAAGGAAAAACGAAGATCCTTGACAATACTGAGAGAGAAGAATAGAGGTAAAGAAAAGAAGCAAGAGATTAAGTCTGTAAGAGTAAATTCGAGTTTTTTCGAGTTGCGATTAGGGACTACAATTTCAAGGCAAACGAGTAGAATTGAATTAGATTCACTAGAGAGAAAGAGAAGAAGGGCGAACGGAGGATGCCTAGGCTTCCGGAAGCGAAGAAGGACGCGGTAAGCTGCGAAAATCTGCGGGGATCGGCAAACACGAATTGATCCGCAGGTATCCGAATGGGGCAACCCGGCAGGTTGAAGGCCTGTCGCTATGCATCAGCATAGAGCAGACGCGGGGAACTGAAACATCTTAGTACCCGCAGGAAAAGAAAGAAAGATCGATTCCCTGAGTAGTGGCGATCGAAAGGGGAAGAGCCTAAACCGGCATGTTTACGGACACGCCGGGGTTGTAGGACCGGTCAGAAAGAACGTACCAGGAACCGGAACCGTCTGGAAAGTCGGTCCGCAGAGGGTGAAAGGCCCGTACGGGTAACGGAGTACGTTCAAGACCGGCACCTGAGTAGGGCGGGACACGTGGAATCCTGTCTGAATCAGCGGCGACCACGCCGCAAGGCTAAATATGACCGGAAGACCGATAGTGAACCAGT
>JAFTEQ010000053.1 GCA_017453565.1 Bacteroidales bacterium | reverse complement strand
CCTGATCGGCTTCATCGCCTTCTTCGTTGCGCTGTTCTTCGCCCTCAAGGTCGACAAGACCGGAACCTCGAAGGTCGGCGCCGGCGAGATCTGGACCCGCTTCCCCAAGTTCATCATCGGCTTCTTCGTGGCCAGCCTGGTGGCATCCTTCATCTTCCTGCCCCTCGTAGGCGGCGGCGAGGTCAAGGCCATCAACGGCGTGCTGGACCAGTACAAGAACTGGGCGTTCGTGCTCGCATTCACCAGCATCGGCCTGGACACCAACTTCAAGAGCCTCATCAAGCAGATGCAGGGCGGAAAGATTCTCTGGCTCTACGTCATCGGCCAGCTGTTCAACATCGCCCTCACCCTCTTCGCGGTGTGGTTCCTGCTTAGCGGCGTGGTGTTCGACGTGCCCGTCCTGGATTTGTACAAGTAACAGGTATTCCGCTTTTCTTGTCATTCCGAACAAAGTGAAGGAATCCAAACGCATATACAAGATAATGACCGTCGTCCTGGCGGTCATTGTCTTATCTCTTGCAGTTTATATAATGTGGCATCGCCTAGGCCTCAGCCCGGACTACGACTTCGGCGCGGGGGCCTACTTCTATGCCGACGACCCTGCCATCCAGGATCTCACAGAAAAGGCATCCTACTCATCCTCAACCCCCAAATGGATTTACTACGCCCTGTTTTTCGCGTGGGGCGCGGCCATGTGGTTCCTTTGGAAATGGATAGACCGACGAAAATGAAAAGACGCGATTTTCTCAAGACTTCCGCCCTCGGAGCAGCCGGCCTCGCGATGGCCGGCGGGGGCCTGACATCCTGCGGCAGCCCTGCCGTGAATCCCTACGAAGTGGGCGGCAGCGCCCGGATGCAGTTGCGCTTCTTCCCCTATGAACTGCAGCTCCGACACACCTTCACCGTATCATCCTATTCCCGCACGACGACCCCCGACGTGCAGGTGGAGATAGACTACGACGGCTTCACGGGCTACGGCGAGGCCTCCATGCCGCCCTACCTCGGGCAGAGCGTGGAGAGCGTCTGCGCCTTCCTGCAGAAGGTGGATCTCGGCCGGTTCAGCGATCCCTTCCAGCTGGAAGACATCCTCGCGTATGTGGATTCCCTCTCGCCCGGCGACAGCGCGGCCAAGGCGGCGGTAGACATCGCCCTTCACGACCTCGTGGGTAAGCTCCTCGGCCAACCGTGGTTCCGCCTCTGGGGTCTGGACCCCGGCAAGGCGCCATCCACCAGCTTCACCATCGGCATCGACACCCCCGAGGTGGTGAGGGAGAAAACCCTCGAATGCGCAGGTCTCTACAACGTTCTCAAGGTCAAGGTGGGGCTCCCCGGCGATAAAGAAATGATACGCACCATACGCACCGTTACCGACCTTCCGCTGGTGGTAGATGCCAACCAGGGCTGGAAGGACCGGGAGGCCGCCCTCGACGAGATCTTCTGGCTCAAAGAGCAGGGCGTGCTGATGGTAGAGCAGCCTATGAGCGCCGCCCGCCTCGACGACAACGCCTGGATCACTGAGCGCTCGCCCCTGCCGGTCTACGCCGACGAGGCCATCCAGCGCCTGGCCGACCTGCCATCCATCCGCGGCGCCTACAACGGAATCAATATCAAGCTGATGAAATGCACCGGCATGCGCGAGGCCTACCGTATGGCCTCCTGGGCCCGTGCAGAGGGGATGAAGGTTATGGTCGGGTGTATGACCGAGACCTCCTGTGCTGTGAGCGCCGCCGCCCAGCTCTCGCCCCTTGCCGACTTCGCCGACCTCGACGGCAACCTCCTGATCTCCAACGACCGCTTCCGCGGGGTCCTCGTCCGCGACGGCCGCCTCATCCTCCCCGACAGACCGGGGATTGGGGTGGAGGTGATATAGAGAGTTTTGAAATATCACAAAAATGTGTTATATTTGTGTGTTTAATAGAAGCACACATGAAAAAGGTTAGGGTAATAATCGAAAAAGACGCTGAGGGATACAGTGCGTTTATAGATGGAATTGAGTCTACCGTTTTGGGGGAGGGGGTCAGTGTTGCCGAGGCAAAGGAGGATCTGGACAATT
>JAFTEQ010000052.1 GCA_017453565.1 Bacteroidales bacterium | reverse complement strand
CCTGCTACCAGACGGAATACCGCACCTGCCTCGACCGCGAGGTCACGCCTTCGTTCAGCTACGGGGTATTGGCGCGCGCGGTGCGTTATTATAATACGGGAGATTTATTCGTTCCGATGACGGCGCCCGACGGAACCATCATCCCGAGCGTGGCAGTGAACCAGATCAAGCTGTCGGCCCGTTTCTCGAAGGAGGAGACCTGGAACAAGGGGTACTTCCTGCGCCGCAGCATCCACACCAAGTGGCCGGCGGTAGAACTGAGCCTCACCGGAGGTATTCCCGGGCTGCGGAAAGGCGACGTGGGCTACCTGGAGCCGGCGATCGCGTTCCACTGGAAGCTCCGCACTCCGCCCTTCGGCATGAGTAATATCTGGGCAGACGCCGGCACCATCATCGGTCAGGTGCCGTACCCGCTGCTGCACGTGCACGAGGGAAACAGCACCCAGCTCATCAACAAGCAGAGCTTCAGCTGTCTGGACTTCTTCGAATTTGCGTCCGACACCTGGGCCAGCCTGTTCTGGTACCACACCCTTGGCGGGTATATTTTCGGAAAGATTCCTCTGATTCGCAAGCTCGGCCTTCGCGAGGAGCTATCGCTGCGCGCCACATGGGGCCAGCTTTCAGAAAAGAACGACGGCAACCCGGCGCACTTCGGCGGCAATCCTGCCGCTGTGCCCGCGCCGATGATTTTCCCGAAGGTCTACGGGTCGGAGAATTACATGAGTTCGTTCGGCCGTACGCCCTACGTCGAGGCCGGCATAGGCGTGAGCAACATCCTCCGCTTCCTGCGCTTCGACTGCTTCTGGCGCCTCACTTATCGTGATGATCCGTCCCGCAACTTCGCCTGGAATATCGGAGCGGAGTTCAGGTTCTAGCATCACTGCGCTCTGCTAGAACCTGAACTCCGTTCCGGAGTGTCTCCCCCTGCTGCTTCGCAGCTGCCCCCCAGGGGGCATGCACCGGCTGCGTCTACGTCTCCGCCGGGCGGCTCCCGGTCGTCACAATGCTCCTCCCTCCCGCCGCGGCGCTGAAGCGCCGTCGCTACGCTCCGAGTCCGCTTTTCAGATTTTCACCGTTACCCGCACATTAGTCCGAAGGGGCGAGCCGTCCAGCTTCGAGGGTTTCCATTTGGGCGAACTCTTCACGATATTCATAACTTGCTCGTTGAGGGATGGGACGCTGCTGCGGAGTATCTGCACCTCCTGCACCCCGCCGTTGCGGCCCACCACGAACCCCACCTGAATCTTTCCGGACACACCTTCCGGGGCAACCACCCGCGCCTCCACCCATTCGCGGAAGGCGTCGATGGCCTCGTTACCCGCTTTTCCCTTGAACGACATAGGTCTGTCTATCCTTTCGGCAAAGGGAATGTCGTGGTCGGGGCCGTTGGCCTTGCTGAGCAGCCGACCGTCCTTCATCTCCTTGGTCGTCTCATTGTAGATGGTGAAGCGGCCGAGCACCGAGACGGTATCTCCCGGAACTATGTCCATCTGCCGGAAACTGCGCGACGCATCCGCCGGATCCTTGATGCCATAGACGTACAGGGTG
>JAFTEQ010000051.1 GCA_017453565.1 Bacteroidales bacterium | reverse complement strand
GCCGCTCGCTTTCGACGTGCTCCACGAGCTTGAGAAGAAGCTTCCGGGCTTCCCGATCGTGCTCCACGGCTCCTCCAGCGTGCCGCAGGACAATGTAGATATCATCAACGCCAACGGCGGAAAACTGCCCGATGCGGTGGGTATCCCCGAGGAGCAGCTCCGCGAGGCCTCCAAGAGCGCCGTCTGCAAGATCAACATCGACTCCGACAGCCGTCTTGCCATGACCGCCGCCGTGCGTAAGGTCTTCAATGAGAAACCGGGTGAGTTCGACCCGCGCAAGTACCTCGGACCGGCCCGCGACGAGATGAAGAAACTCTACATGCACAAGATCGTGAACGTCCTCGGATCTGACGGAAAAGCCCTCTAGGGGCCTTCCGTCAGGCGAGGATGCTTGCCAGCGCCGCCCGGAATTCGGGCATGGGACATTTGGAATCCCGCTCCACAATGAGGGTCTTGAGCCCTGCGTAGGGGCGGATTTCTTCTTCTATGTCGGCGAGCGGCCGGTCGGGGCCGAAATAGGCCGGGGCGAAATGGTCCCAGAACTGCATCGCGAGGGCCTTGGGCATATGGAAGGTCTCGCTGATGAAGTCTTCGCCGCTGAGGTAGCAGCAGAGGTAGACCATACCCAGGTCGAAGAGCGGATTGCCGTAGCAGAAGTCGCCCAGGTCGATGAAATAGCGCTTGTCGCCGCTGAAGATGGCGTTGCTGAACTGCAGGTCGCCGTGGATGGCGGTGTCGGCGTCGGGCACGTCGGCGATGAAACGGCCCAGTTTGTCCTTCTCGGCGGGGGAGAAGAAGGGGTTCTGCTCCAGCAGACGGTAGTAACGGTCTTTCACGCACTCGAACTGCGTGGTGTCCACGTGGGTGGCGTGCAGCTGAAGGCACATCTGCGCGAACTCGGCGGCATATTGCTCCACGAGATCGGGCCGGTCGGCCGTGGCCCGGGAATAGGACTTCTTGTCGCGGATACGGCGGAAGCGGATGCCGTAGCGGCCGTCATCCGTCACCACATACTCGCCGGGTTCGGGCGAGGGGATCCCCAGGTCGTAAACCTTGCGGGCCAGCATCATCTCGTCGAGGGGCTGCTGGATCTTGCCCGGGAAATAGAGTTTGAGCATCACGGAAGGGTCGCTGCGGTGGTTGTAGCTTTCCCCGTTGAAACCGCCTCCGGAGAGGACGTAGTCGCTCAGCGAAATCTTAATGGCTTCCATTTTCTTTGCCGAATACCTGTTCTATAAGTTGTGTGAATTCCTGGTAGGCCGCCGTTCCGTCCAGTTCGCGCAGGGCCGCGGCGAGGCCGCGGTAGTGCCAGGCGTGGTCTGCGGGATCTTTGGCATGAAAGAGATTCCAGAGCGCGGGACCCTGCACGGCGTAATCGCGTGCGATGGCCCGCATGTTGGAGAGTTTGTCGCCCAGGGCCACGATCTTGGCCTCGTGCGAGGCCTTGGACAGACGGTCGATGGCCGCCTGCTTGCGGGCGTGCCAGCTGTCTTCTTCCGAGACCCCCGGATCGAAACGGTCGCTTTCGGCCGCCACGAGCTCCGCCACGCGCGGGCCGAACTCGGCGCGGAGGTCCTCCTCCGTCACATCCGTATCTTCCACAGTGTCGTGCAAGGCGGCTGCGGCCAGGAGTTCCTGGTCGGGGGTGATGGTGGCCACGATTTCCATCGCTTCCATGGGGTGGACGATGTAGGGGAAACCCTTCCCGCGGCGTTCCGTTCCGGCGTGGGCGCGGACGGCGTAAACGATGGCCCTGTCGAGCAGGGAGGTGTCGAGCGGAGCGTTCGCCATATCAGCCGCGGCTTTTTTCGATGAAACGGAGGATGAGTTCCACCGCCGCGTCGGTATCGAGCCCGTCGACGTTGAGCACCAGGTCGTAGTTGCGGGCGTCGTAACGGCTCACGCCGGCGAAGCGCTGCACGAAATTCTCGCGCATCTCGTCCACGTTGGAGATGATCTCCACGGCTTCCTCGCGGGTTTTTCCCTGACGCTCCATCACACGCTCGATGCGCCTGGGCTTCGACGCGTGGATGAAGATGTCAATCTTGTTGGGATGATCCTTGAGCACGAAAAAGCCCGAACGGCCTGCAATGACGCAGGAGCCTTCGTCGGCGAGTTTGCGCAGCAGGGCTGATTCCACGGCGAAGACGTCGTCCGAGGTCACGCCGGGACGGAGTTCCCGCTTGGGGAGGCCCGCCGCGGCCGCATGCGGGTCGGGACTGAAGCGCTGGAGGGCGTCGGCCAGCCAGTTCTTCTTCTCGCCTTTGATGCGTTCAATACTGCCCACAGACAGTCCGAAACAGTCTACAAGTTTGTTGATGAGGTCTTTGTCGCAGTAGCGGACACCCAGTTTCTCTGCGAGTTTGCGGCCGATGGTGCGTCCGCCCGAGCCGACCTCGCGGCTGATGGTGATGACGAAATTCTTGTTTGTATCCATAATCTTATTGGTTCATAAAAGGAAGGTCGGCGGCCTGCTCCACCAGGATTTCGGCCAGGGCTTCGTTGCTCTCGGACGGTCCGTTGAGCAGGTCGAAGAGATAGCGCACGCCGGCCTTGCCGCCGCCGCTCTTGAGGATGAAGGCGATGCAGAGGTCCTGCGGTCCGAGGGTGGCCGAGATGATGTCGAGGTCGGTGAGTCCGATCTGGTAACAGGCAATCTGGTAGGCGCCTTCGGCGTTCTCCCTCAGCAGCCTGGCCACGTCGCCCAGGGTCTTGCAGTTCAGGCCCTTGAAGACCTGCAGGAAGGGCATGAGCGAGGCTTGCTGGATTTCGGCCTGGTTCACGGCGGCGATGCGCCGGTTGAGGTTGTTGAAGGGGCCCAGTTCCAGGTAGCTGCGGAAACTGTCACCGTCGAGGGGCACCTCGTCGAGGTTGCCCGAAGCCACCAGGGCGCGCACCCGCCGGCGGTAGTCGGTGAGTTCGGAGCGGATCTTGCTGAACTCATCGTCCACCATCTCCAGGATGCCCGCGCAACGGCTCAGGGACCGGATGTAGCGCTTGGGAATCTCCACGCCCGACTTGTAGCCGGTGTCGTGGTTCATGTTGGCCCAGGCGTGCTGCAGGACGGTGCGCATCTGCACTTCGAAACGGTAGGGAAAGTCCTTCAGGCGGCAGATGTAATGCAGCGAGAGGTAGCCGAAACTGTCGATCTCGTGGAGTTTGCGTTTGTCGACCGAGTTCTCCCAGTCCACTTCGAAGAGTCGCTCCACGGCCGAGGCCACCTTGTCCACGTCGTCGATATAGAAGGTGATGACGCGCAGGCCCAGGATGTCGGTGATGTCTGCGAGCGAGTGGTATTTGTCGCCTTTGAGTTCCAGTTTGCCGCGCAGGGACTCTTCGGTCTTGACCCGCGATTCGAGGGCCGCCACGAGCAGGCCCGCTTCGGAGAAGGTCTTCCGGAGCAGAGCGGTGACTTCCGTTTCGGCTTTTTGGAACAGGGGTAGCTGCGCCCGGTATTCCGCAAGGATGGCCTGGCTATTCGGGGATATCATATTTCTTTCCGTCTACGATGACCTGGTTGCCGCTCCATTTGATCTTGGGCGCCTTCGCTCCGCTCGGCTTGGGATAGAGCACGGCGCAGACGTTCCACGCCGGGGCCTTTGCCTTGTAGTCGAGGATGATGGCGCTGCCGGGTTTGCCCTGCTTGGGACCATTCTCGTCGTAGTCACGCCCGATGGGGTGGTGCATGTAGCCGTCTTCCTGTACGAGCTTGACCTTGGCGTCGCCCTTCAGGGCAATGTAAAGGTCGGCCTTGGGCCGCTGCACGGTAACAAGGCCCGGTTTGCCGCTGATGGCGGTCTTGCCGTCGCGGTTGAAGATGTGCAGCCGGTAGTCATAGTCGTGCACCTGTCCGTCGGCCGGAACCATACGGTCGCGCACGATGAAGAAACCGCCCTCCGGGATGAACTGTACGGTACGAAGGGCTTCCTTCATATCTATATGGTAGCAGTCCGAGGCGTCGGAGCTCAGGATGGCGCCTCCGTCCGGCAGGTTCTCGCAACGGCGCACGATGGCGTGCGGATAACCCTTGACCCACACGTCGCGGTTGTCCCAGCGGCCTTCCTTGAACATGGGATTGCGCGGACATTTCTGGTTCTTGCCGTCAATGGCGATGTTGTTGGCGGAGCGGGTGCACATGTCGTACTCATTGTAGATGCGGCTGCGGTAGGAGGCTGCTCCGGAGGTCACGATGAGGTACTCTCCGAAGGCGCCGAGCGCGATGGAGTTGAGTTCCGGCCGGGTATGGGAGTACCCAACGCGCTTGCCGCAGTCACCGGCCTTGAGGGCGAGCACGATGCCCTCGTCATTCCAGTCGCTGCGGATGTAGCAGTCGCCGCTGTCGAAGGCGCGGGCAAGGGGCAGGCCGGCCTCGGCCGGGCTCTGGGGCTCCACATCGGTGACGCCCAGCCTTTCGGCGAGCAGCAGTTCGTAGATGTTGGCGCGGCTGCCGTATTTCTGGCGCAGCCAGGCGGCCACGCCGTCGCGGTAGATGAGTTTGGAGAAATAGCTCGGGGTATCGGTGTAGAAAAGGACGCGGTCTCCATAGGGATTGTCGCCGAAACTGATCCGCATCACGCCCGGGTCACCGTTCTCTTCCACATCGAACAGATGCCCATATACGCGCCAGCGCTGGCTGTCCTTGAGGTGCGAGTCGCCGAAGGTCTCGCGGATCTCTTCCGGGGTCATCACCATGGCGGCCACGGTGAGTTGCCCGATGGGATAATCGAAGTAACCGTAACCCTCGGAATAGCTGCCGTCGGGTTCTACCGTGGTGTCGGCATAGTACTTCAGGCCCTTGAGCGCGTGCTGCCTGCAGGCTTCATCCTTGAAATAAGTCGCGGAATAAAGCAGGCCGCAGCTGATTACGGCCGTCCAGTTGTTGGGACGGAAGGTGTCGAGCCAGTTGCGGGCGGTCTTGTGTCCGTACTCATGCCAGGCGTCCTCAATCTTCTTGTACTCTTCGGGGCTCATGTCTTTGCCTACGGCCGCAAGGGCTGTGCCCAGCATCTGGTTGAGTGCAGCGGTCTCCAGGCAACCCTTGGGCTTCTTGGGATCGTAGCCGCGCAGTTCGGAATGAATCCAGAAATAGATGGGCAGGTCGGCGATCTTCGCGAGGTGTCCGCGGATGAAGAGGCTCACCAGTTCGTTGCCCGAGAAGATATAGACAAGCGCAAGGTTCTTCAGGCTGCCCAGGGAATAGATGTAGCGCGAAGAGCCGAAGCCGCCGTTCCGGATATCCCAGTTGGAGACCATCCGGGTCGCCGTGGACTGGAGGCCTTTCCATTCCTTCTGTCCGTCCGGGTTGCTGCGGAAGAAGTCGTAGAGTTTGTAGAGTTCTTCCTGCGAGGCGATGGGAATGCCCTTCGGATAGAGGGGGAGGAACTTGTCGGTGAGCTTGAGCTCATCCTTGCTGAGTTGGGTGCTGCGGTCGGGTTTGGGAATGGAGAAATCCTTGTAGTTGGGAAACTTCTCCATGGGGAACTGTGCGGCGGCCGAAAGACAGAGGCCTGCGGCGAAGAGAATGCAGATAAGGCGTTTCATATTGCAAGTATACGAATTATTCGGGAATCGGGTAACTCTTTCCGTCTACGGTGACTTTGCCCTTGCCGAACTTGATGCGGGGGGCCTTGTCGCCGGGACGTTTGGGATAGAGGACGGTGCAGATGTCGAGCCCGTCGCCCCGAGTCTGCCAGTCCATCTCGATGGCGCTGCCGGGTTTTCCCTGCTGGGGGCCGTTCTCGGAGTAGTCGCGTCCGGTGGGGGCGTGCAGGTAGCCCTGTTCGCGCAGCAGGGTAGGTTTGGCCTTGCTGCGCACCGCCACGTACAGTTCGGCCTTGGGACGGAGGATCCGCAGCAGGGCGGCGTCCCCTTCCACCACGGTCTTGTCGTCGCGGTTGAAGAAATGCAGGCGGTAGTCGTAGGTGTGGGGGGCGCTTTCCGCGGGCGTCATCCTGTCGTGGACGATGAAGAAACCTCCTTCCGGCACGAAGCGCACGGCCCGCCAGGCCTCCGCCATATCAATATGGTAGGCGTCGGTGGCGTCGCTGCGCAGGAGCGTACCCCCGTCGGGCAGCTGCTCGAAACGGGTTACCACGGCGTGGGGGAATCCCTTCACGATGTAGGGACGGTTGTCCCAACGGCCCTTCACATAGGCGGCGCCGCCCATCCATTTCTGGTTCTTGCCGTCGATGGTGACGGTGTTGGCGCTGCGGGTGAGCTGATCGTATTCGAAGTGGATGCGGCTGCGGTACGAGGCCGATCCGGGCGTGACGAGGATGTACTCCCCGAAGGCGCCGAGCGCCATAGAGTTGAGTTCGGGCCGGTTGTGGCCGTAGCCCACGCGGGAGCCGCAGTCGCCGGCGCGGAGCGCGAAGACGATGCCTTCGTCGTCCCAGCCGTCGCGGATGTAGCAGTCTCCGCTCTGGAAGCAGCGTGCGGTGGGAAGCCCCGCCTGGGCCGGACTCATCGGTGCGGGTTTCTCCCGTTCCAGTTTGGCGGCGAGCAGGATGCTCTCCCCGCATTCGCGGCTGTGGTATCTTTGCCGCAGCCAGGCGGCGACCCCGCTCCGGTAGAGCAGTTCCACCAGGCGGCTGGTCTTGTCGGTTCCATAGGCGCCGCGGGCCCCGTAGAAACTGTCGCAGAAGTTGAGGCGCATCACGCCGAACTTGCCGTCGGGCTCGTGGTCGAAGAGCATTCCATAGACGCGCCAGTCCATGCTGTAACGCAGGGGAGAGTCGCCGAAGACCGCCCGGATCTCTTCCGGACTCAGCACCAGCACCGCATCCCAGAGATAGGAAACGGGGTAATCGAGATAGCCGTAGCCCTCGGCGTAGCTGCCGTCGGTCTCCAGCGAATCGTCGATATACTGTTTCATGATGCCCAGCACGCGGGCCTTGGCCGGCTCGTCGTGGAAATACTGGGCGGCGTAGAGGCTCGAGGTGGTGGCGAGTGCTGTGAAATTGTTCTTTCGCGGCTTCTCCAGCCAGTTGAGCGCGGTCTTGTGTCCGCGTTCATACCAGGCCTCCTCCACAAACCGGATCTCCTCCGGGGTCATGTCCTTGCGCACGGCCGCGAGGGCGTAGGGGAGGGCCTTGTTGAGATAGGCCGTTTCCATGGAACCCTCGGGGTGCTCGGGATTGAGCCCGCGCAGTTCAGCGTGCACCCAAAAGTCTATTGGATAGGAAGCGATCTTGTGCAGGTGCGCCCGTATGAAGGTAGAAATGAGCGGGTTGCCCGTGAACATATAAACCAGGCCCAGAGGCCGGAGCGCGGACGTGGCGTAGACGTAACGCTGCGATCCGTGCCCCTTCGGCAGCCGCAGGTCCCAAGCTGAGATGTAGCGGATGGCCGCGGTCTGCAGGTTCTTCCACTCCTTCTGCCCGTCAGGGTCGCTGCGGTAGAATTCGTAGAGTTTATAGAGGTCGGCCTGCGTGGCGCCGGGCATCCCGTCGGGATAGAGGGGAAGGAAGGCGTCGGTGAGTTTGACGTCGTTGCGTCCGATCTTCGTGGACCCCTCGGGCTTGGGAGCCGAGAAGTCGTCGTAGTTGGGGAACTTGTCGAAGTAGAAGCTGCGCTGGCCCGCCGCCGGAAGGGCGGACAGGCACAGCGTCAAAATCAGGAGGAGGCGTCTCATGCTCTATTCGGGAATGTCGTAGCTCTTGCCGTTCACCAGCACCTTGTTGCCGGACCACTTGACCTTGGGGGCCGGATCGCCGGGATGGCGGGGGAAGAGTACTGCGCAGATGTCCAGGCCGTCGGCCTCGCTCTGCCAGTCGAGTTCGATCGCGCTGCCGGGCTTGCCCTGGTTGGGGCCGTTCTCGGAGTAGTCGCGTCCGCCCGGGCCGTGCATATAGCCGTCGAGTTTGAGGAGTTTTACCTTGCTGGCGCTGCTCAGGGCGATGAAGAGATCGGCCTTGGGCCGCTGCACGCAGAGCATCGCAGGCTTGCCGCTCACCACGGTGTTGCCGTCGCGGTTGTTGATGTGCAGGCGGTAGTCGAAGGTGTGTTTTTCCTTTTCCTTGAGGTCCATCTTGTCCCGCACGATGAAGAAGCCCGGATCGGGCACAAAGCGGATGGTCCTGTAGGCCTCGTTCATCTCGATGTGGTAGACGTCGGTGGCGTCGCTGCGCAGGATGGAACTGCCGTCGGGCAGGGTCTCGCAGCGGGTCACCTTGGCGTGCGGATAACCCGTCACCCACATGGCGCGGTTGTCCCAGCGTCCTTCCTTGTATACCCCTTTGCCGGGCCGTTTCTGGTTCTTGCCGTCGATGGTGATGGTGTTGGCGCTGCGGGTGAGCAGGTCGTACTCGAAGTGCAGTCTGCTGCGGTACGAGGCCGATGCAGGGGCCACGATGATGTATTCGCCGAAGGCACCCAGGACGATGGAGTTGAGTTCGGGTCGGTTGTGGCCGTAGCCCACGCGGGAACCGCCGTCGCCGGAACGGAGGGCCAGCAGGATGCCGTTGTCGTTCCAGCTGTCGCGAATGTAGCAGTCGCCGCTGTCGAAAGCCTTGATCAGCGGCAGGCCCGCCTCTTCGGGACTGGTGGCGGGAACGTTCCGCGAGCCCATCTTGGAAGCCATCAGCAGGCTTTGCGCATCCTGACGGCCGCCCCAATGCTCGCGCAGCCAGGCGGCGATTCCGTTCTCGTAGACCAGTTCGCAGATCTGGGTGAGCCGGTTCACGCCGTAGAGACCAGCGTCGCGGTAGCCGTTGTCGCCGAAGGAGAAGCGGGTCACGCCGGGTTTGCCGTTCTCTTCCGTGTCGAACAACATCCCGTACACGCGCCAGGCCGAGCTGAAGCGCAGGGGAGACTGGCCGAAGACCTCGGTCACCTCGTCCTTGCTCATAGCCAGGGCGGCGGCCCAGAGATTGCCCATAGGATAGGTGAAATATCCGTAACCCTCGGCGTAACTGCCGTCGGGTTCGATGGATTCGGTCGAATAGTTCTTGAGGGCGTTCATGGCTTTGCGCTTGCCCGCCTCGTCCTTGAAATACTTGCAGGAATAAACGGCTCCGCAGCCGATCTCGGCCGTGAAATTGCCTTTGCTGGGGGTGTCAAGCCAGTTGAGCACCGGAATGTGGCCGCGCTCGTGCCAGGCGTCCTCGATGGCCTTGAGTTCCTCGGGGCTCATATCCTTTTTCACGGCGGGCACGGCGAAACTCAGGGTCCGCACCAGGCCGGCGGTCTCCAGGGCGCCTTTGGGCTTCTTGGGATTGTAGCCGCGCAGCTCGGAATGCAGTCAGAACTCTATGGGATAGGCCGCCATCTTGGCGAGATGGGCGCGGATAAACTTGGAAATGAGCGGGTTGCCGGTAAGGATGTAGACCTGGGAGAGGTTCTGCAACTTGCTGGTGGAGTAGATGTAGCGCATACTGCCGAAGCCCCTGTCGTCCTTGATGTCCCAGTTGGAGATGACGCGGACGGCCTGGCCCTGAAGGCCCGACCATGCGCGTTGCCCGTCAGGGTTGTCGCGATAGTAGCGGTAGAGCATATAGAGGTCTTCCTGTGTGGCCACGGGCGTTCCTTCCGGGTAGAGGGGAATGAACTTGTCGGTGATCTTCAGGTCGTCCTTCGTGATCTTGGTAGACCCCTCGGGTTTGGGGATGGAGAAGTCGGTGAAGTTGGTGAATTCGTCCGAATGGAACTGCGCCGCAGCCGGCAGGGCCGTGACCGCGACAAGTAGGGTAAGAAGGATTCGTTTCATATTGTATAATATTGATTATTCGGGTATTGCGTAGGATTTTCCGTCCACGGTGACTTTGCCCTTGCCCATCTTGATCCTGGGGGCAGGCTGTCCGTGGCGCCGGGGACAGAGCACGGCGCAGATGTCGAGCGCCTTGGCGTCGGACTGCCAGTCCAGGGTGATGGCACTGCCGGGTTTGCCCTGCATAGGGCCGTTCTCGTCGTAGTCGCGCCCCACGGGGCCGTGCATATAGCCGTCTTCCTGCAGGAAGTTTACCTTGGCGGCGCTCCTGAGCGCAATGTAGAGATCGGCCTTGGGGCGTTCCAGTTTCAGGGCGCCGGGCTTGCCGCTCACGGCGGTCTTGCCGTCGCGGTTGAAGATGTGCAGGCGGTAGTCGAAGCGGTGCTTCGCCCCGTCGACGGGCTTCATCACGTCGCGCACGATGAAAAAGTTGCCCTCGCGCACGTAGAACACGCTGCGGACGGCTTCCTTCATATCGATATGGTAGGCGTCGGTGGCGTCGCTCCTGAGGATGGCGTTGCCGTCGGGCAGCGATTCGCAGCGGGTTACGATGGCGTGCGGGTCGCCCACTACCCAGACCGCCCGGTTGTCCCAGCGGCCTTCCTTGTAGGAGGGCTCTCCGTGCCGTTTCTGGTTCATGCCGTCCACGGTAATGGTGTTGGCCGACAGGGTACAGACGTCATATTCGTTGTGCAGGCGGCTGCGGTACGAGGCCGAACCGGTGGTAACGATGAGATACTCCCCGAAGGCGCCGAGCGCGATGTTCTGGAGTTCGGGGCGGTTGTGGGCGTATCCCACCTGGCTGCCGCCGTCGCCGGCCTTGAGGGCGAAGACCGTGCCTTCGTCGCCCCAGTCGCTGCGGATGAAGCAGTCGCCGCTCTGGAAGGCGCGGACGAGGGGCAGGCCCGCCTGGGCGGGACTTTGCGGCGTGGCGTCGCCGGTGCCGAGTTTGGCCTCCAGCAGGATGGAATCGGAATCTTTCAGGGTTCCGTATTTATTCCTGAGCCAAGCAAAGCTGCCGTCACCGTAGACGAGCTCGCAGAAACGGCCCGGGGCGTCCACGTCCTTGAGTTCGCGGTTGCCGTAGGGGTTGTCGCCGAAACTGATGCGCATCACGCCGGGGGTGCCGTCGGGCTCAATATCGAAGAGATGCCCGTAGATCCGCCATTTCATGCTGTCCTTGAGGGCGCAGTTCCCGAAGACCTCGCGGATCTCGTCGGGGGTCATCATCAGGGCGGCCTTGAACAGCAGGCGGATGGGGTAGTTCATGTATCCGTAGCCCTCGGCATAGCTGCCGTCGGCGCAGAAGGCGTGGGCGCAGTAGTATTTGATGGCGTCGATGGCGCGCTGGCGAGCCTCCCGGTCGTTGAAATAGGTGGCCGAATACATCAGGCCGGTGGCCACGGCGGCCGTCCAGTTGTTGGGCTTGAAGGTGTCGAGCCAGTTGCGGGTGGGACGGAAACTGTTTGTGTACCAAACCTTTTCGAAGGCCTTGCGCTCCGCGGTGGTCATGTCTTTCCCCACGGCTGCAAGGGCGAAACTCAGGAACTGGTCGTTGGCGGCCGTTTCCAGTCCGCCCACGGGCCGCTCGGGATTGAGGCCGCGCAACTCGGCGTGCACCCAGAAGTCGAGGGGCAGCGACTGCATCTTCTTCAGATGCCCCCTGATGAAGAGGGAGAGGAGTTCGTTCCCGGTGAAGACGTACACCTTGGAGAGCGGCGTGAGGGAAAGCAGGCTCTTGATGTAGCGGGCCGCGCCGAATCCGTCGGGGTGTTGGATGTTCCAGGTGGAGATGACGCGCACGGCGAGGTCCTGCATCTCGCGCCACTCGGCCTGGCCTTCCGGCGTGTCGCGGAAGAAGGCGTAGAGCTTATACAGGTGCTGCTGCGAGGCGATGGGGAGCCCCTCGGGATAGAGGGGGAGGAACTTGTCGGTGAGCCGGAGGTCGTCGCGGGTAATCCGGGTGTCGCGATTGGGTTTGGGGATGGAAAAGTCCTTGTAGTTGGGGAACTTCTCCATGGGGAATTGGGCCGCAGCAGGCAGCGTGAGGGCCGCCAGGAGCAGGGTCAGAAGGATCTTTTTCATAGGGGTTCTGCGTTATTCGGGGATGTCGTAGGTCTTGCCGTCCACGGTGACCTTGCCCTTGCCGAACTTGATCTTGGGAGCCGGCTCGCCGGGATGCTTGGGATAGAGCACGGCGCAGATGTCGAGCGCGGCGGCATTCGACTGCCAGTCGAGTTCGATGGCGCTGCCGGGCTTGCCCTGTCCGGGGCCGCCCTCGTCGTAGTCACGGTCTTTGGGGCCGTGCATGTAGCCGTCTTCCTGGAGGAGTTTTACCTTGGCGGCGCTCTTCAGGGCGATGTAGAGGTCGGCCATGGGCCGCTCCAGCTTCAGGGCGCCGGGCTTGCCGCTCACCACGGTCTTGCCGTCGCGGTTAAAGATGTGCAGGCGGTAGTCGAAGAGGTGCTTTTCTCCGTCGGTGGGGTTCATCACGTCACGCACGATGAAGAAGCCGCCTTCGGGGATGAAGCGGACGCTGCGGGAGGCCGACTCCATCTCCACGTGGTAGATCTTGGAGGCGTCGGTGCGCAGGATGGAACTGCCGTCGGGGAGGATCTCGCACTGCTTCACCGGGCAGTAGGGGATGCCGGACACCCAGAAGGGACGGCTGTCCCAGCGGCCTTTCTTGTAGGTGCCGCTGCCGGGCCGTTTCTGGTTCTTGCCGTCGATGGTGATGGTGTTGGAACTGCGGGTGAGGATGTCGTACTCGTTGTGGAGCGTGCTGCGGTAGGAGGCCGAACCCGGCGTCACGATGAGGTACTCGCCGAACGCGCCGAGGGCGATGCCGTTGAGGTCCGGGCGGTTGTGGGCGTATCCCACGCGCTTGCCGCCGTCGCCGGCACGCATGCAGAAGACGATGGCGTCGTCGTCCCAACTGCTGCGGATGAAGCAGTCGCCGCTGTCGAAGGCCTTCGTGAGGGGAAGGCCCGCTTCCTGGGGACTCTTCGGTTCAGCCTTGGGGTTGCCCAGTTTTTCGGAGAGCAGCATGGTGTTGACGTTGAGGTGGGCGCCGTATTTCTGGCGCAGCCAGGCGGCGATCCCGTCCTGGAAAACCAGTTCGCAGAAGCGGGCGGGGCCGTCGACGGCCCGCAGGGAGTAATCGCCGTAGGGGTTGTCACCGAAGCTGATGCGCATAATGCCCGACTTTCCCTTGGGCTCCAGATCGGTCATGTGCCCGTAGACGCGCCAGGCCATGCTGTTACGGAGGGCGCAGTCACCGAAGCAGCTGCGGATTTCGTCCGGGGTCATCACCAGGGCGGCCGAGAAGAGCAGGCTCACCGGGTAGTTGAAATAACCGTAACCCTCGGCATAGCTGCCGTCGGGACCGATGGCGGTCGTCACATAATACCTGATGGCGTCAATGGCGCGCTGGCGGGCTTCGGCGTCACCGAAATATTTGGCCGAATAGAGCATGCCGCTGGCCACGGCGGCCGTCCAGTTGTTGGGACGGAACTTGTTGAGCCAACGACGGTTGGGCTTGTGCGCTCCTTCCAGATAGGCGGTTTCGATGGTCTTGAGTTCCTCGGGACCCATATCTTTCTTCGTAGCCATGAGGGCATAGGCTAGGGTGCGGCATACGGCTGCGGTTTCCAGGCCGCCCACAGGTGCCTTGGGGTCCTTCAGGCCGCGAAGCTCGGCATGTACCCAGAAATCCATGGGGTAGGCCGCCATCTTGGCGAGATGTCCGCGGATGAAGAGCGAAAGCAGTTCGTTTCCCGTGAAGACATAGAGTTTTGCCAGGGAGCTGAGCGCGCCCAGCGACTTGATGTAGCGGGCGTTGCCGAATCCGCTCGTGCCCTGGATGTTCCAGCTGGAGATGATGCGCACGGCGCTAGCCTGCATCGATTTCCATTCCGCCTGGCCCAAGGGGTCGTTCTTGTAGAAGTCGTAGAGTTTGTAGAGTGTCTCCTGCGAAGCCACGGGCAGACCTTCCGGGTAGAGGGCGATGAAGCGGTCGGTGAGTTTGAAGTCGGCCTCCGTCACCTTGGTGGAGCGGTCGGGTTTGGGGATGGAGAAGTCGCGGTAGACGGGGAATTCGTCGTGCTGGGCCAGGGCCTGGAGCGCGAAGAATGCTGCGAACAGAATGGTTATCAGTCTTTTCATTGATGTGAGTGGTTATTATTGTTTCTTGTCTTTCTTGTTGTAGAGGAAACGCCGTATCTTCTGGCTGGCGGTCTTTTCGAACGGCTCCTTCTGCACTTCCACGTCGCTCACCTTCGAATGCGCGCCCACGCGCTTGTTCACGTAGTCGAGCACCGCTTTCTTGCGGGCCTGGAGCGACTCGAAGAACTTGTCTTCCTGCTCCTGGTTCCAGTTGATGACGTCGTCATCGAACTTGATGAGAGCCACCAGTTTACCTTCCCTTTCCAGGACCAGCGACTCGTTCACGCCGCTGATGTTGTTGATGACCTGTTCGATCTCTTCGGGATAGATGTTCTCACCCGAGGGCCCTACGATCATGTTTCCTTTGCGTCCTTTGATGAAATAGCGCCCCTTTGCGTCGCGCACGGCAAGGTCGCCCGTGTGGAACCAGCCGTCGTCGGTGATGACGGAGCGGGTGCGTTCGGGGTCCTTGTAGTAGCCCAGCATCACGTTGTCGCCCCGCACCACGATCTCGCCCTCGCCGGTTTCGGGGTTCACGTCCCACAGATCCACCTCGGCGCCCACTACGGGCAGTCCGATGGAACCCACGCAAGTCTTGCCCACCCGGGCGGCGGTGATGAGGGGCGCCGTTTCGGTGAGGCCGTAGCCGATGGCATAGGGAAAATGGGCCTTGAGCAGGAATTCCTCTACCGCAGGGTCGAGTTTGCTGCCTCCGATGCCGAAAAACTTTACCTTTCCGCCGAACGACTTCTTGAGTTTGCTGCCCACCAGGCGGCAGAGAAGCCAGGGCATGTTTTTTTCCATCCAGGAAAGGATGCGGCTTTTGTCGATGGTGGGGCGGATGCTCGATTTGAAGATCTTCTCGATGATGAGGGGTACGGCGCAGATGATGGTGGGGTGTACCTTGCGCATGGCGCCCAGCAGGACCGACGGGGTTGGGGGCTTGGGCAGATAGTAGACGCATCCGCCTACATAGAGGGGATAAAGCACGCCGATGGCCATCTCGTAGGTGTGTGACATGGGGAGGAGCGAGAGCCAGCGGTCTCGGGCATTGGTCTTCTGGGCGTGGTAGGAGGCGATGATGTTCTGGCAGAGGTTCCGGTGACTCAGCATCACGCCCTTGGCGTTGCCCGAAGTGCCGGAGGTGTAGATGATGGCCGCCAGGTCGTCGGGCTGGGGCTCCTTGAGCCAGCCTTCACAGGTGAAGGCGGCATCTTCCCGTTTGATGATTTCGAAGTTTTCCAGGTCGATCACGAGGGTTAGCCGCCCCCGGCATTCCTCGCTGAGTTTATGCAGATGGCGCTGTGAGATGAACAGGACCTTGGCACCCGAGTGGGAGAGGATGTTGCTCACTTCGCTTTCGGAGGAGTCGGGCAGGATGGGAACGAACACACGGCCGAACGGCACGCAGGAGAACATGGCCACGGTCCAGTTGGGATGGTTCTGCGAGAGGACGGCCACGCGGTCGCCGGCGCTGATCCCGAAGCGGGAGAGCATGTGGGAAAGTTCCATGCACTTGAGCCGGAACGCGCTGTAGCTGTAGGCAAGGCTGCCGTCGGAGAAGCGCGACAGGGCGCGCGAACCGAATGCGGCAGTGGAATACTCGAAAAGCCGGGCGAGCGTGGTGACGTAGGCCTCGCGGTTGGTCGTAAATCTCCTGTAATAACTGCTCATGTGTGCGTGTGCGTACGTACGAACCACAAATATAGCATAATTCTCGAAAAAACGAAAGCCCGTAGCGGGCAGGCGACCTGGTCATCCCGTCGGAACCCTGCCCTTGACTTGGCGGCCCGGCCCTCCCACCGGGGCTCCCTCCATTCTCGCATCGGGTCTTAGGGGGCGCTGCCCCCTTATCCGCTCACCTCCGCTGCCCCCTTATCCGCTCACCTCCGCTGCGCTCCGTTCGCTACCCCCGCGGCTCCCGAGCTACCGACATCGCGCTGCGCGCTCCGTCCCGCTCTCCGCCGGGCGGTCTGAGGACCGCCGGAAACCCTACCCCTGGCGGGAGGCCGGAGCCGCCTGCTCAATACCGAGCCCTAGACTAAACCACTGACCTGGAGCAGAAATCCAGGAAAAGTGTTCCAGGTCCCCCTCAAAAACCAGGGACCTAGAACAGAAAACCGGAAAAACCGCTCCAGATCCCACCGAAAAAGCCAGGACCTGGAGCAGAAATCCCGGGAAAGTGATACAGGTCCCCCTAAAAAAACGGGGACCTGGAACAGAAAACCCAGAAAACCGCTCCAGGTCGCGCCGCCGCGAGGAAGGCCTTTCACGGAGCCTCCCACAGCGGCGGTGCGACTACGATGTCTGTACCGTGTAGGGTGTTGTTACTGAATCGAATACCGCCAGTTACCTCTCCACGAAGAGCAGGCGGACTGTGAAGGACAGGGCTTCGTCCACGCGGCCTTCCAGATACCAGGCCTCGCCAGGCTGGTCGTTGAGCCAGGGGAGCGGTGTCGATGGCGCAGCGGGGCCAGCCGTGGTGTCCGTGGCAGTCGGAGCTACTGCCCCGGAATTCCCGTCATCAACGGCAGAAGGGATGCTGCCGGCTCCAGCGGAAGAGCCGCCCTGCGAGGCGATACCGGTGCTGATTCCCGTGAGGCCGTGCTCCCAGGCGGGGAGGGGTTCCGGGCGGCTGCCCAGCAGGAAGCGGACCTCTTCGCCGGCGTGGATTTCGCGGAAATAGGCGATCTGAACATCGCACAGGGTGTGCGAAGCCATATAATCGAGGCCGGGCAGGTCGATGGCCCAACGGAGATAGGAGCAGTTGTTCACGTGGCCGTTGGTGTCGAGGTCGGTCCAGGCGGCGCGGTGCGCCCCGGCGGGGCGCAGCCCGAGGTCGCGCGGAGCCGCGACCTTGCCGCAGAACTGCGGCGCGCCGCCCTCCCGGAACGTATCTTCCGCAAGGTGCACGCCCCCGTCCAGCACACTCTCCCGCACGATGCTCCGGCTCGCCAGATCCACCACCGTCCAGGCTGAAGTGCCCGCCAAGATAGGTGTCCCGTCCGGCTTCATCCATAAGAAGTTACGGTGATAGAGCGGCCCCGCCATTCCGCGCGACCAGGTCTGGGTCTGAACCTCGTCTCCCCAGCGGGGCGCGTCGAGCAGCCGGAAGTGCATCCGGTTGAGTACCCAGAAGAGTCCGCGGCGGCGCAATTCGGGGTAACCCGCCCCGAAACCCTGCGAGCCCTCATAGGCCTGTTCCTGAAGTTTGTTCTGCACGCAGTCGGCCCGCATGAACCCCCGCGGGTCGGCCTCGTAGCTGCGCACCTCGAAATGGCCGCTTAGTTTGCCTGTCGTCATAAGTCGATACCTTTGCTGAAAGCCTCCACGACCTCAGCGGTGAGTCCCGTAGACGAGAAACCTCCGTCGTGATAGAGGTTCTGCATGGTGACGTGCCGCGTGAGATCCGAGAACAAAGATACGAGATAATCTGCACAATCCCGCGCGTCGGCATTGCCGAGGGGCGAAAGCCGGTCGGCGTAGGCGAGCATGGCCTCCATGCCGGCAATGCCGCTGCCCGCGGTGGTGCGGGTGGGCGACTGCGAAACGGTATTCACGCGCACGTGCCGCTCCTTGCCGTAGATGAGCCCGAAATTGCGCGTCACGCTCTCCAACAGGGCCTTGGCGTCGGCCATGTCGTTGTAGCCCTCGAAACTGCGCTGCGCGGCTATGTAGCTGAGGGCCACCACGGAACCCCATTCGTTCAAGGCGTCCTTGGCGCGCAGTACGTGCAGGAGTTTGTGGAACGACAGGGCCGAGATGTCGAGCGTTTTGGCGTAGAAGTCGTAGTTGAGATCCTCGTAGGGTTTGCCCTTGCGCAGGTTGGGCGACATGCCCACCGAATGCAGCACGAAGTCGAACCGCCCGCCAAAATGTTCGAGGGCCGCATCTATCAGAGCCTCAAGGTCTTCGAGCGAGGTTGCGTCGGCCGGAATCACGACCGAACCCGTCTCCCGGGCCAACTCGTCGATGCTCCCCAGACGGATGGAAACAGGGGTGTTGGTAAGCACCAGCTCCGCCCCTTCCTCGTGCGCCTTCAAAGCCGCCTGCCAGGCGATCGACGCCTCGTTGAGCGCCCCGAAAACGATGCCTTTCTTGCCTTTCAGTAATCCGTATGCCATAATCATTGATTCAGTTTATCGTTTGGAACCAGCATAAAATTGAGTTTGCCGCTGCAGCAGAGTCGCCCGTCCACGCTGGCGCTGGCCTCCACGAACACGGCTGGACCGCGCCGGCCGCGCAGGCGGGCCTCCACGCAGACCGTATCGCCCGGATAGACCGAACTGCGGAACCTCACCCCGTCGAGACCGGCGTAGAAGGCGGTGTTCGTCTTCAGGTCGTCGGCCGGAATGAGCAGCACGCTGCTCTGGGCCATGATTTCGCAGAGTATTACGCCCGGAACTACGGGGTGGCCGGGGAAGTGACCCTGCACGAAAAACGCGTCCCGGGGGACGGTGTAGCGGGAGCGGACCAACTCGCCTTCGCGGACGGTCTCGTCTACCAGCAGCATGGGCTCCCGGTGCGGAAGAATATGCTTGATTTCTTGTCTGTCCATAACCAAAATGCTTTCAATCCTTAAGCGTACATAAACCGTTTGATACTGCCCTTCGGCGTTTTTGCAAACGGCTCATACTGAATCTCTATTGCCGTTACTGCCGCATAGACCGGAATCTTTTCGTTGAGGGACGAGAGGTTACCGGTCATTATAGTTTGTAAGCCCTCCGCATCCACTTGGTGATCGGCCAGCAGATTCTGGTCCGGAACCACCAGCGCCACCAGGTGACCGTCGCGGATGACCACGAGCGATTCGGCCACGTAGGGGAGTTGGTTGAGCACCACCTCGATCTCCTCGGGATAGATGTTCTGACCGTTTTCCGAGAGGAGCATGCTCTTGCATCGGCCCACAAGGAACACGCGCCCGAAGTCGTCGGTGGTGCCCAGGTCGCCGGTCCGGAACCATCCGTCCGGCGTGAAGGCCGCCCGGGTGGCCTCCTCATTCTTGTAGTAGCCGCTGAACACCACGTGCCCCCGCACCAGCACTTCGCCGGCGATGAGCGAGGGGTCGGGCGAGTCGATCCTGAGTTCGATCCCCTCCGGAACGGGCTCACCGCACTCCTTCATGCGGTAACTCTCCTTGTGGCCCAGGCAGATGGTGGGGGCGCATTCGGTCATGCCGTAGCCGGTCACGAACGGCACCCTGATCTGCTCCAGGAAGAGGCGCTCGAGCGACTCCGGCATGGCTGCGCCGCCCGTGATGAGCAGGCCGCAGTTGCCGCCGAACGCTGCCATGAAGATGGTGTGCAGGGCCTCGCAGAAATCGGGGTAGGCCTCCGGATGGGCGAGCTTCTCGGCTCCGCTCCTGCTGTGGATGAACTCTCCGATGGTATTGTCGATCATCTTGTTGATGATGAGCGGAACGGCGAAAAAGACATAGGGCCGATACTGCCGCAGGGCCTGTTTGAGGTTGGCCGGGATGGGCGGGATGCAGAGGATGCAGAGCGTCATGCCGTAGCAGAGCGGCGCCATGAGGTCGTAGACCAGTCCGAAGATGTGTGCGTAGGGGAGCACCGACACGTAATTGTCTTCCCGCCTGTAGGGGAAGTGATGGGGAATGAGGAAGATGTTCGCGCTGAAGTTGCGGATGCTCAGCATCACGCCCTTGGGGTTCCCGGTGGAGCCGGAAGTGTACATGATGGCGCAGAGTTCATCGAGGGGCCGGTCGGGGTAGTGCAGGTCGGCGGGGCCGAAACCCTGCGGATGCGCCGCGCGGAAAAGCTCTTCCCGACGGGCGTAGATCTCCTCAAATCGGCCCCGGCTCGCGAGGAGCGCTCCAGTCTTGGTGTCGAGGGCTGCCATCAGGCCGGGCATGGCCTCCCAATCCATCTTCTCGAAGAGCGCCTTTTCGGTATAGAGGATGCGGCTGTCGGAGTGACAGACGAGCTTTTCGGTGTCGGCGGGGGTGAAGCCGTTGAAGAGCTGCACGCCCACGAATCCGCCCGTCTGGGTGGCGAAGAAAACCTTGCCCCAACCAGCGCTGCTGCGGGCGTTGATGGCCACCTTGTCGCCGGGTTTCAGGCCGGCCTCTTTCCAGCAGAGGACCAGGGTTTCAATCTCTTTGGCGAGGCCGCCGTAGCTGATGCTGCTAGCGTGGAATTCTTCAATGGCGGGCTTGTCCCAACAGGTTTTCACCGATTCTTCGAAACGGCGGAGGAAACTTTCTTTCTGTGTAAACTCGTACATGTTGTTTTTGTTTGTTTAGGTGGTCTGCCAAACCAGGAGCAAAGGTATGCATTCGTTCCCATGCGTGTGCGAAGATGTGGTCAAATTGGCCTTTTTTGTGGCGAAATCCGAATATTCTTCGTATATTTGTATGTTTATATAGAAAATCTCGCGTTTATCCCTGGGACAAGCGACCGCGAAGCGTTTCCATTTTCTTTCAAAAACCCCAATAGAACGCACTGTAATGGCGATTCGTTCCCTCCTGCTTCGGCTCAGTCTCGCGCTCGCGCTATTTTGCGCGCTCGCGCCCGCATCACGTGCGCAACTAAGTCGGCTTAAATTCGGCTCCTACAAAATCAGCTCCATTTCGCCCCGGAGCCTGCGTTCCTGTGACGGCGCGGTACAGGTGAGCGTGCGCAACGACACCGTGGGGTTTGTGATGCGCAACATCTCGGGTCTCGTCTACCGGAGCGGGGTGCCCTTCGTAACCGGACAGGCCTCCGACGTGGACGTCCGTCCCGGCCGCAACACCCTGGTGGTGCCGGGCAACGTGACGCTTTGCGACGGGGTGAGCCTCTGGACCATCCTGGGCCTGCTCTTCTCGTTCGACATCAACGAATACACCGCCGACCTGCGCCTCACCCTCACCACCGACACGGGCGATTCCCGCGTCATCGAAGAAAAAGGGATGTCCGTCGCCGCCGTGCTGGGCAACCGCTTCAAAAGGAAAAAGTAATTCACAGATATGTCTAAAACCATCATCATCACGGGCGGTGCCGGTTTCATCGGCTCCCATGTCGTCCGACTTTTCGTGAACAAGTATCCCGATTACCGGATCATCAATCTGGATAAACTGACCTACGCCGGGAATCTTTCCAACCTCAAGGACGTGGAGCAAAAACCGAACTACAAGTTCGTGAAGATGGATATCTGCGATTTCCCTGCCGTGTTGAAACTGATGCAGGACGAGCAAGCCGACGGCATCATCCACCTTGCGGCCGAGAGTCATGTAGACCGCTCCATCAAGGATCCTTTCTCTTTTGCCCAGACTAACGTAATGGGCACGCTGAGTCTGCTCCAGGCGGCGAAGGCATATTGGGAGTCCTTGCCGGAGAAGTATGAGGGGAAGCGATTCTATCACATTTCCACCGACGAAGTGTACGGTGCGCTTGAGATGACGAATCCAGAAGGCATTGAGCCGCCGTTCTCTACCAAGGCTTCGTCCGGTGCGCACCATCTGGCCTACGGCTCAGCGTTCTTTACGGAAAAAACGAAATATCAACCGCACAGTCCATACAGCGCTGCAAAGGCGTCGAGCGACCATTTTGTGCGGGCTTTCCACGATACCTTCGGGCTGCCCACCATTGTGACCAATTGTTCTAACAACTATGGTCCTTATCAGTTCCCGGAGAAGCTTATCCCCCTGTTTGTCAACAACATCCGCCATCGTAAGCCCCTGCCGGTCTACGGCAAGGGGGAGAATGACCGTGACTGGCTCTACGTGGAGGATCCCGCCCGGGCCATCGATCTCATTTTCCACAAGGGGCAGATCGCGGAGACCTACAACATCGGCGGCTTCAACGAGTGGAAGAACATCGATATTGTGAAGTTGCTGATTAAGACAACGGACCGATTGCTGGGCCGTCCGGAAGGTGTCGATATGGATTTGATCACCTATGTTACCGACCGTGCCGGGCACGACCTCCGTTATGCCATCGACTCCACCAAACTCCAGCGTGAACTGGGCTGGGAGCCGTCGCTCCAATTTGAGGAGGGTATCGAGAAGACCGTCCGCTGGTACCTCGACAACCAGGCCTGGTTGGATGCCGTCACCTCCGGCGACTACCAGAAATACTACGAGAGCATGTATCAAGGGCGATAAGCACAGAGTGGACAGACAGTATCATATCTTCAGCCCGTACCGCGTGTGTCCCATTGGGGCGCATGTAGACCACCAGCATGGTCTGGTGACGGGTTTTGCCATCGACAAGGGCGTGGACCTCTGGTTCGATGTGGCGGAAGGGAGTATGGTGCATCTTGTGAGTGAGGATTTTGCGGGTACGGTGGCCTTCGATGTCGCTGTGCCTGCTCCCGTGAAGCAGGGGGACTGGGGCGACTATGCCCGGGGCGTGCTGTCCGCGCTTCAGAGGCGGTTCAAGCTGCGTCGCGGCATTACAGGTCGGCTCCGTGGATCCATCCCCGTTGCAGGTCTGAGTTCCAGCGCAGCGGTGCTGATCGCCTACGTGATGGCTTTTGCCAAGGCGAATGATATTACTCTGGAACCCTTCGAGATGGTGAAGATTGCCTCGGAGGCGGAGCGGGAGTACATCGGGCTCAACAACGGCCTGCTCGACCAGGCCTGCATTGCCCTGGGCAGGAAAGACCATCTGCTGATGCTCGACTGCGAGAGCAACGAGTACCGTCTCATCCCCAGAAATCCGGAAATGCCGCCATTCGAACTGGGTATCTTCTTCAGCGGGCTCACGCGGAGCCTGATGGGGAGCGATTACAACCTTCGGGTTGCCGAATGCAAGACGGCCGCCTGGCTGGTGCAGGCTTATGAGAACATCCCGCTCAAGGAGCAGGGAAAGACCTTCCTGCGTGAGGTGAGCGAGCAGATGTTCCGTCGCCATGCCGGGGAGATGCCGGCACGCTTCGCCCGTCGGGCCGAGCACTTTTTCGGCGAACACAAGCGTGTGCGTGAGGGTATAACGGCCTGGGAGACGGGGAATCTGGAGTGGTTCGGGCGCCTGAGCAGGGAGAGTTGCGAGAGCAGCATCCACAACTACGAGTGCGGGAGTCCGGAGCTCATTGCCATTTACGAAGCCTTGCTTCAGACGCCGGGCGTCTATGGCGGGCGTTTCAGCGGTGCGGGTTTCAAGGGCGCGTGCATCGCGCTGGTCGATCCTTCCCGTAAGGCCGACATTGAAAAAGCCGTTACCGAACGCTATCTGTCGCAGTTCCCGCAGTACCGTCAGACCTTCCGGGTCTACTTCTGCAAGAGCGACGACGGTGCGCGTTTCGTTGAAGATTAGTTATGAAGACCATTGTCCTGGCCGCCGGCTATGCCACCCGGCTCTATCCGCTCACGGAGCATTTCCCCAAGCCTCTGCTGGAGATAGGGGGGAGTACCATCCTGGACCGGATGCTCGACGACCTCGATGCCGTGCCGGAGATTGATGGGCATATCGTGGTGACGAACCGCAAGTTTGCGGGTATCTTCGAGGATTGGGCGAAAGCTCGGGCCGAGGGGGCTGACCCCAGCAGCCTTCGCTTCGCTCATCCCTCCCACGGCGCTTCGCTTGTGGGCCCCTCCCGTTCACGAAGCCACGGGCGGCTACGGGCCCCGGGGTCAGCCCCCTCGGCCTGCAAGCCCATAGCAATCCTCGATGATGGGACGGAGTCGAATGAGACCCGGTTGGGGGCGGTCAGGGACTTGATTTTGGCGCTAGAGCGGTTTGGAATTGATGAGGATATCCTGGTGGCGGCGGGCGATAATGTGCTCGATTTCAGCCTCCTTGGCTTTGTTGAGGCGTTTCGGCAGAAAGGGACGTCCATGCTGATGTGTTACCACGAACCGGAAGTGAACAAACTACAGCGTACGGGGGTGTTGGAGCTGGATGCGCAAATGAAGGTGCTTCGGATGGAGGAAAAGGCGCAGGTTCCGGCGAGCCACTGGGCCGTGCCGCCGTTCTACATCTATCGGAAGGAGGACCTGCCGCTTGTGCGGACAGCTCTGGAAAACGGCTGCGGGTTCGATGCCCCGGGCAACCTGGCCTGCTGGCTTGCCGGCCGCACGACGCTTCACGCCTGGCCCATGCCGGCCGCCCGCTTCGACATAGGCAGCCTGGACAGCTACGAAACAGCGAAAAAACGATATTCTAAACCTAACGATTATGAAAAACAACGAAGAAATGATTCCCTTCTCCGAAGTTGAGAGGAAGATTGTGGTGATTAGAGGGCAGCAGGTAATAGCTGATGCTGATGTGGCGGCGCTTTATGGCGTTGAAACAAAGCGGGTGAATGAAGCGATACGTAATAATCGTGAGAAGTTTCCGCCCGATTATGTTTTTGTGTTGACTGATAGAGAGTTGCGTGATTTGCGGTCGAAAATTTCGTCCACAAATGTGTCAGTGATGAACCGCAATTCTACTAAAGTGTTTACTGAGAGGGGATTATATATGTTGGCTACTGTTGACAGATATTGTGATGCCGGACCTGCAGACAAAAGAAACGGAATCGTCCCTGGAGATTAATTTCGTTATTGGCAAGATCAAGCATTCGGTAAAGCGGGTGAGAAAAGAACAAGACGAGAAATGAAAAAGATATTGGTTACCGGGGGTGCCGGGTTCATTGGCGCCCACCTCATTCTGAGACTCCTTGCGGGCAAGGAGCCGGTTCAGATTGTGAACTTGGACAATCTGAACGACTATTACGACCCGTCGTTGAAAGAGCATCGGCTGGGTCTGATCGAGCGTCGGCTCGCAGAGCACCCGGAGCAACGGTATACTTTCGTGAAGGGATCCATTGCCGACAAGGCGCTGGTTGAGAAACTGTTTGCCGAGAACGGGTTCGACATTGTAGTGAACCTGGCCGCGCAGGCGGGTGTCCGCTACAGCATTGAGAATCCGGACGTCTATATGGAAGCCAACGTGATGGGCTTCTTCAATATTCTGGAAGCGTGCAGGCATCATCTGGTGGAGCATCTGGTCTATGCGAGCAGTTCCAGCGTCTACGGCGGCAACAAGAAAATCCCGTTCAGCACCGACGACCGGGTGGACAACCCTGTTTCGCTCTATGCGGCCACCAAGAAGAGCAACGAGCTTATGGCACACTGCTACAGCAAGTTGTACGACATCCCCACTACGGGCCTCCGCTTCTTCACCGTCTACGGTCCTGCCGGCCGTCCGGATATGGCGGCCTTCGGTTTTACCGACAAACTGGTGCGGGGCGAGACCATCCAGATCTTCAACTACGGCAACTGCCGGCGCGACTTTACCTATGTGGACGACATTGTGGAGGGGATCCTGCGTGTGATGGCCAAGGCGCCGTCGCGCCAGATCGGCGAAGACGGCCTTCCCGTTCCGCCCTATGCGGTCTACAACATCGGCGGCGGTCGGCCGGAGAACCTGCTCGACTTCGTTCAGATCCTGCAGGAGGAGCTTGTGCGGGCCGGAATCCTGCCTGCCGATTATGATTTCGAGGCGCACAAGCAGCTGGCGCCTATGCAGCCGGGTGACGTGCCCGTCACCTATTGCGACGCTTCCGCCCTGGAACGCGATTTCGGCTTCGTGCCCAAGGTTACGCTACGGGAAGGGCTGAGGAAGTTTGCCGAGTGGTATAAGGAGTATTACGGATAAGTTTTTTTGTTTTTTAGAAATCTCGACAGTATCTTTGCGATACTTCCCCGAGATTGTGGTGACTCAGCATCGCTGACACGGACCAGGCTAGATGCAGCAATCTCTGGGATTTTTTCTGTTAAGAATGTCTCGTGCAGGTACAGTCTCTTTTCAATAAGATTGTATATTACCACTACAACGCAGATAAAGGAGTCGGTCCCTATTATGATGGGTGCCGCCATCATGCCGGTCATGTGTTTTTTGCTAAATGTAACTGACTTGTCTCAAGGAAGACAGTGATGGAAATGAAGGAAGCAGCATATTACGACCCAGACTATGCGACTTGTCTTGTTTGGCACGAACACTCAAAGAATTAACTACTGAAAACTCGTTTCAAGATAGCTGTGCAACCTCGTCGATAGATTATTATGATTCATACAATTTGATACCTTCTTGAGAATAAAGATATATGAAGAATAGCCTCCTCGCCTCAATTGCTCTCTTCGGCGTTTATCGCAAAAAGAACCTGGATACATATGATCTTGTTGCCCAGTACGTATCTGCAGTTATAGCCCAACGAGAGTATAGCGATTTTACCTCCGCTATGATACAGGCCGATTTAAAGGATCTGTATATGATAGAGATTCCGATTGGTGTTATCAAGTCAGTCTGTAAAAACAGGATCGATGGGATTAAACTTAACAGGGGAGCTTTTTCTTGTACTCGTTTTCCTAAGGACGAGATCGAAAAAGAATATAATGAACTCAATCAGGAGTATGATGAGCTTTTTACACCGTTGATTGCTTTTGTTCGAAATGATACTGACGAATATCAAGATCAATACATTAAAGATCGTTTTGGAGATTATCTTATTTCGGGAGGCGTTTCCGAAACAAAGCTTAACAACCTGTATGCTGCTTTCATATCAGGCAATAGTGAATCACGAAGTATCCGCGAAAAAATAGATCTTTTATCTTCTGGCCTTATCAGCTATAATGGTTTGTCTTATACAGACTCTGCTGGTAGTAGCGGAGCCTGGACAGAAAAGCTAATTGTTTTCCTGGATACAGAGTTCCTATTTAGTTGTGCTGGGTATCATGATGATTACCATCATGCTGTGTTTCAAGAGTTGTATGACTTGATTAACGAGGTTAATCAATCTTATCATCGCCGTACCAAGAAGCAAGATGACCTAATTGAACTCAGATATTTAAAGGATACTATGGCGGTTTATCTCTCTATTATTGCTGCAGCTAAACAGTGTATTGAGACTAAAATGGCCCCCGATCCATCAAAGAAGGCTTTAATGAGGATTGTTCAAGAGTCTCCCAGCGCAATGGATGTGGATCTTCACCGTTCAATCATCGACAATGCTATTAAGAATACGTATCACATCCTCTATGATGATAAAGATTATGACCATTATGTTACAGATCCGCGATATATAGTCTACGATCAACCCACTTACTCAGCGATTGCTAAAGAATACAATCCGACTAATGATGACAATATTAATCGTAAGATAGACTACTACTCCAGGGTTTATACGATTATTAATGGACTTAGGGGTGGCAAACCAGTTCATATTTTTGAGCAGTGCCGTTATATATTCCTCACTGGGAGCCGGATTGGGCGCGGAACGTCAATTGCTGGCAGAGTCGATAGCAAAACTGTATCGTTCGCTACCGATATTGATTTTTTGGTTTCTAGACTATGGTTTAAACTTAATAAACAACTTGTTAACGACCGAATCCCTGTGTCACTTGATATCGTCGCTAGATCTCAGGCTGTTCTTACAAGGGAGGTGTCGCGCAAAGTTCGTGCGTTCTATGAAGAGTTAAAGACAAAAGATCTTTCTGAATCCGAGAAACAGATTTTTTATGCTAACCTTCGGGAAGCCGAGCAATTCTTGGAGCCTTATAATCCAGTGTCTACTGAAGAAGTACTCAGTTTTATCGAGTATACTGATTTTGACGAGATTATCGAGGCTCAATATAAGCTTAAGCAGCGCGCAGCCGAGGCAGAGGAAAAAGAGCAAGCCCTTTTAGATGCAAAAGAGGAGCTTGCCCAAAAAGAAGTAATCATCGAGGGGTTAAAACAGGATATTATTAGCAGATCTCATTGCTGTCCACTAAAAGTTGTGGACGTAGTTAAAAGTTAAAAATCAAACAACGTGGGTTCATAGAACCCGTCAAGTTCTTTGTCAATATTGAGGTTAGATTTGTTGAAGAGGTCTTCAAGAGGCGTTGTATCTGTGAG